>NZ_JAAGLX010000004.1:0-359916 GCF_010548325.1 Streptomyces sp. SID13666
CCCGGCGCGGCGGCTGTTCGCGCTCGCGGGCGAGCTGGCGTGCCTCGCCGGCCGCGCCTGTTTCGACACCGGTCACGAGGCCGCGGCCGAGCGGTACTTCAGCGCCGCGCTCTCGGCCGCGCACGCGGCAGCCGACCGGCCGCTCGGAGCACGGGTCCTCGCCGCCATGAGCCTGCAGTGCCTGAGCGCCGGGCGCCCGCAGGAGGCGCTGGCCGTGGCGCGGGCCGCCCGTGCGGGCCTCGCCAGGGAAGCGGCGGGCGACGGCCGCGCCGCCGCCCCGGCCGTGACCACCGCCAAAGTCACCGAAGAGCCCGCCGGCTCCGTACGTCACTCCTCGGCGCTGCTCATGGCCCGGCAGGCCCGGGCCCACGCCGTACTGGGACAGGCCGACGTGTGCCAGCGGCTGCTCGCCGCGGCGGGCGCCATCCTGACCCCGGACGCCCGGAGCAGCGCCGACCACCGTGCCGACTACTGCGCGGAGGCCGCGGCCTGCGAGCTGGCGCTGGGCCGCCCCGCCGCCGCCGACCACTGGCTCCGGCGGACCCTCGCCGCGCTGCCCGAGGGCCGGGCCCGCGACCGGGCCGGCACCCTCGTCCTGCGGGCCGTGGCCGCGCTCGACCAGGGGGCCGCGGACCGGGCGCGGGGGCTGGCCGGCGACGCCGGACGGGCGGTCGAGGGCATCGACTCCCCCCGGGTGCACCGGGCCCTGGCGGCGCTGTGGGAGCGGCTGCACGGCCGTCCCGAGCGGCACGGCGGTGGCCGGGAGACCCCTGGCCGGGACTTCGCGATGACCGCCCTGTGACAACCCGGGGGAAATGCATCGGGTCTGCCACAGAACCGCCTGCGATTGCCGGAGTGCGGCTTCCAGCGGGCACACTTTGGCTATGAGCGGATGGACCAACGAAGCAGAGCAGCGCCGGCGCACCGAGCCGCCACTGCCCCCCGAGCTGTCGCCGCGCCGTGGCGCGGCCGCTTCCCGGGCGGGCGCGGGCGCCGTGGGCGGGGTTCCCCCGCAGCCTTCGTACGGCGGCGGATCCGGCGGCGACGGCTACGGGCCGCCCAGCACCGGCGGCGGACGCGGCCGGGGTTCCGGCCGCCGGCCCGGCAGCCGGGCCCGCATCGTGAAGTTCACGTTGCTGGGTCTGGTCGTGGCGCTGCTGGTGGTGTCCGTGAGCACCTACTTCTGGGCCGACGGCAAGGTGCGCCGCGAGGTGGACCTCAGCAAGGTCGAGGACCGGCCGACCGGCGGCAAGGGCACGAACTACCTCATCGTCGGCTCCGACAGCCGCGAGGGGCTCTCCAAGGAGCAGGAGCAGGATCTGCACACCGGCGCCGCCGAGGGCAAGCGCACCGACTCGATGATGGTGCTGCACGTCGGTGACAACGGGAACACGATGCTCAGCCTGCCGCGTGACTCGTACGTCACCATCCCGGCCTTCACCGGCCAGCAGTCCCACAAGCGCTACCCCGCGGCCACCCACAAGCTGAACCGGGCCTACGCGGACGGCGGCCCCGAGCTGCTCACCCGGACCGTCGAGTTCAACACCGGTCTGCACATCGACCACTACGCCGAGATCGGCTTCTCCGGCTTCGTGAACCTGGTGGACGCGCTCGGCGGGGTCGACATGTGCCTCGACAAGCCGCTCAAGGACAAGGCGTCGGGCGCGGACTTCCCGGCCGGCTGCCAGACGCTGGACGGCAAGCAGGGTCTCGCCTTCGTCCGGCAGCGGCACCAGGAGGCCGACCAGGACCTGGGCCGGATGCGCAACCAGCAGAAGTTCCTGTCGTCGCTCGCCCACCAGGCGGCTTCGCCGGCCACCGTGCTGGACCCGTTCACGCTCTACCCGGTGATCAGCTCCGGCCTCGACACCCTCATCGTCGACAAGGACATGAGCCTGTGGAACATCACCTCGATGTTCTGGGCGATGAAGGGCGTGACCGGCGGCGACGGCAAGTCGATGACCGTTCCGATCTCCACCGCGAATCTGCCGACGCGCAACGACGGTGTCGCGGTGAAGTGGGACTCGGCGAAGTCGAAGCAGCTGTTCGCTCAGCTGAAGAACGACGAGACGGTCACGGTCTCCGGAAAGCAATAGCAGACGTTCCGCCCGATTTGGTCGCTTCATCACCTAGGTGACCCACAGAGTCCGCACAGCATTCCTATATGCTCAGCCGTTCGAACCGGCGGCTCTATAGGGGTGAGGCATGAAGACGGATGTTCCCGTCATAGTTCCCGTACTGGACAGACCGAGGTCCGGGAACGACGCCTCGGCGGCGCCGACGGGAAAACAGCCCGCCGACCGTACCGTCACTCCCATAAGAGTGGACTCGGTAACAGCGCTTCGCTGGTTCGCGGCCGCCGGTGTCTTCTCTTTCCACACCAAGGGCTATTTCAACGAAATACCCTCGCTGACCTCGCTCATGCAAATCGGATACGAAGGAGTGCCTTTCTTCTTCGTACTCTCCGGATTCGTCATGGCGTGGTCGGCGAAGCCCGGCGGGACCGCGCGCCAGTTCTACTGGCGGCGGTTCGCGCGCATCTGGCCGCTGCTGGCGGTGACCGCGGTCGTGGCGGGCCTCCTGGAGAAGCAGTGGTACGGCACGCCCTTCTCGTTCACCGGCCTGCTGTACACCCTGAGCTTCACCCAGGCGTGGACCACCGACCACTTCTTCACCGTCAACATCGTCACCTGGACGCTCTCGGTGGAAGCCTTCTTCTACCTGGCGTTCCCCCTGCTGTACAAGCTGCTCGACCGGTGTGCCTCCTGGTGCCTGGGCCTGATCGCGGTCCTCATGACGGCGGCCACGGCGGGCACCCGGCTGTGGCCCGTGTGGCACCACTACCCGGCCGCGACCGAGCGTCTGATCTTCGCCTCGCCGCTCGCGCTGACCCCGATGTTCGTCCTCGGGATCTGCGCCGCGGTGGCCGCCCGGCGCGGCTGGCGGCCGCCGGTCGGCGCCCGGGTCTCCATCGCCCTGCTGGCCGGAGTGATCGCCCTCTGCTGGGCGTGGACCAGGCATCCGCACTGGGTTTCCCACGTCGTGCCGGCACCCGGAATGTTCGACGCGCTGTTCATGCCGATCTTCGCCCTGACCATAACGACGGTGGCATTGCGCGACGTACGGAGCGGTGCCTCCCTGCTGCGCCGCAAAGCCCTCGTGAAACTCGGGGAATGGTCGTTCGCCTTCTACATGTGTCATGCGATCGTGCTCCGGGCTTTCAGCCACTACGGCTCGGGAGCGAGTCCGGGAGTGCGGCACGATGCCGTCGTGGTCGCCATCATGCTTGTGAGTTCCGTCACCGCTGCGGCATTTCTCCATGAATGTGTGGAGAAGCCTGCCGAGCGCCGGCTGAAACGCCTGTGGACCCCCGGCAGAAAAGCCGCTGCCGTTCCTGCCTGAATGATCATCCCTGAATGATCGTTCAGGGATGATCACGCAAAAAGCCGGAGGCACTCAGCTGAGTGCCTCCGGCTTTTGTGTTCCGTACGGGGTTACTTCGGCAGGTTGCGCGCCATCACGATGCGCTGGACCTGGTTCGTGCCCTCGTAGATCTGGGTGATCTTGGCGTCGCGCATCATGCGCTCGACCGGGTAGTCGCGCGTGTAGCCGTAGCCGCCGAGCAGCTGGATGGCGTCGATGGTGACCTCCATCGCGACGTCCGAGGCGTAGCACTTGGCGGCGGCACCGAAGAACGTCAGGTCCTCGTCCTTGGCACCACCGGAGGTGCGCTCGGACTTGGCGGCGGCCGCGTACGTCAGCTGGCGGGCGGCCTCCAGCTTCATGGCCATGTCGGCGAGCATGAACTGCACACCCTGGAACTCGGCGATGGCCTTGCCGAACTGCTTGCGCTCGTGGACGTACCCCTTGGCGTAGTCCAGGGCGCCCTGCGCGATACCGATCGCCTGGGCGGCGATGGTGACGCGGGTGTGGTCGAGGGTCTTCATCGCGGTGGCGAATCCGGTGCCCTCGGCGCCGATCATGCGGTCGGCGGGGATGCGCACGTTGTCGAGGTAGACCTCGCGGGTCGGCGAGCCCTTGATGCCGAGCTTCTTCTCCGGGGCGCCGAAGGAGACGCCCTCGTCGGACTTCTCGACGACGAAGGCGCTGATGCCCTTGGAGCGCTTCTCGGGGTCGGTGACGGCCATCACCGTGTAGTACTCGCTGACGCCCGCGTTGGTGATCCAGCGCTTCACGCCGTTGAGGACGTAGAAGTCGCCGTCACGCACCGCGCGGGTCTTCATGCCGGCCGCGTCGGAGCCCGCCTCGGGCTCGGACAGGGCGTAGGAGAACATCGCGTCGCCCTTGGCCAGCGGGCCGAGGTACTTCGCCTTGAGCTCCTCGGAGCCGGACAGGATCACCGGGAGCGAGCCGAGCTTGTTCACGGCCGGGATGAGGGAGGACGACGCGCAGACGCGGGCCACCTCCTCGATCACGATCACGGTGGCCAGGGCGTCCGCGCCCGCGCCGCCGTACTCCTCCGGGACGTGCACGGCGTGCAGGTCGGCCGCGATGAGCGCGTCGAGGGCCTCCTGCGGGAAGCGGCCCTCCTCGTCGACCTCGGTCGCGAAAGGTGCGATCTTCGCCTCGGCGAGCGAACGGACCGAGTCGCGGAGCATGTCGTGCTCCTCGGACGTCCGGTAGAGGTCGAAATCGGAAGAACCGGCCAAGGCTGTCTCACTCCCCGAGTGCTAACTACCGTTAAGTAACCCTACGATCGTAGGCCGGATCGAGCCGATCGGCCCGTCCGGCCCACGTGAGCTTCACGACACCTTGTTGCCCAGCCTGTCGAGGGTGTTCGACGCGACGTAGTCCGCCATCGTGTCGTTCCGCATCGCCTCCCACAGGGCCGACGTGCCGTTGCCGTCGAGCAGGACCACCGACTGGCCCTTGATCATGTCGAAGCCGGCGACGGGCGCGTTCATGAACGCCATGTCCGAGGACCTGACGTCCTTCATGCCCCAGATCAGGTCACGCAACTCGCCGTTCGAGAGCGAATCGTCGACGCTCACCGAGTTCGTCACCTCGTCCAGCATCCGCTTCGCCTTGAGCGGGTTGCTGAGGGTGTCCCCCGACAGCACCTTGTTCAGCACCGCGCGCAGGAAGTTCTGCTGCCGGTGGGTGCGGTCCAGGTCGCCGCGCGGCAGCCCGTACCGCTCCCGTACGTAGTCGAGTGCCTCGTCGCCGTCCATGTGGTGGGTGCCCGCGTCCCACATCCCGGCGCCGTTGCGCCGCGAGACGGTCTTGTCGACGGTGATGTCCACCCCGCCGACGGCGTCGGTCAGCTTCCGGAAGCCGCTCCAGTCGACGACCGCGAGATGGTCGATCTTCACCTTGGAGAGCCGCTGCACCGTGTCGATCAGCAGCGGCGGGCCGCCCCAGGAGAAGGCCGCGTTCAGCTTGGCGCTGCCGTGACCCGGGACCGCCACCCAGGAGTCACGGGGCAGCGAGACCACATACGCGTGCTTTCCGTCCTCCGGCAGGTGCACCAGCATCATCGTGTCGCTGCGCTGCGCACCCGGCTGCCACTCCGGCGCCTTCGCGCCCTTGCCGGTGGTCGGCAGGTCCGAGCGCGCGTCTATACCCACCAGGAGAAACGTTTGTCCTCCCTTGCTGGGCGCGGGTATCGCCGCGGCCGGCACATTCGTCGGGAACGCGTTCGGGATCCGGTCGACGCGGCCGGTGTAGTGCTCGTACGCGTACCAGCCCGTGCCGACGATCAGCAGCGCTCCGGTGCACAGCAGCACCACGGCGCTGAGCAGCACCCGACGGGTCCTGCGCCGCCGCCGGGCCCTGCGGACCGCTGTCTCCTGCGGGTCCTCCGCCACGCCGGGGACCAGGCCCCCGGTCTCCTCGGGTCCGTCCCCCTCGGGCTCGGCCGGACCGCCCGGCTCCGCCACCCCATCCGCCTGATCGGCCCGCTCGGCCGCCCCCTCGTCCCGCTGACCCGGTTCGGGTCCCGCTGCCTTGGAGAGACCCACTCCGGGTCTCGGTACCGCATCCCCCTGGCCGGCTCGATCCACGGCCACCACCCCCTCGCACTGTCTACGCATTCTGTCCTTCCCGTGTGGACTCTGGCCATGGCCTCATCCTGGATTTCGCACACCAGGACGCGACTATGCTCTTCGCATGCCTCTGAAGCTCACCGTCATCGGCACCGGTTACCTCGGCGCCACCCACGCTGCCGCCATGGCCGAGCTCGGCTTCGAGGTACTGGGCCTGGACATCGACCCCCGCAAGATCGAGCTGCTGTCGGCCGGCAAGGTCCCGATGTACGAGCCGGGCCTCGAGGACCTGCTCGCCCGGCACGTGGCCGGCATCGCGGGATCCACCGGCCGGTTGAGCTTCACCACTTCGTGGGAAGAGATCGCCGAGTTCGGCGATGTCCACTTCGTCTGCGTCAACACCCCGCAGAAGCACGGCGAGTACGCCTGCGACATGTCCTACGTGGACAGCGCCTTCGAGCTGCTCGCCCCGCATCTGCGGCGGCCCGCCCTCGTCGTCGGCAAGTCCACCGTGCCGGTGGGCAGCGCCGCCCGGCTCGCCGCCCGGCTCGCCGAACTGGCCCCGGCCGGCGCCGACGCCGAGGTGGCCTGGAACCCCGAGTTCCTGCGCGAGGGCTTCGCCGTCCAGGACACCCTGCACCCCGACCGCGTCGTCGTGGGCGTCGCGAGCGCGCACGCCGAGAAGCTGCTGCGCGAGGTCTACGCGACGCCCGTGGCGGAAGGCACCCCGTTCGTCGTCGCCGACTACCCCACCGCCGAACTGGTCAAGACGGCCGCCAACGCGTTCCTCGCGACGAAGATCTCCTTCATCAACGCCATGGCCGAGGTCTGCGAGGCGGGCGACGGCGACGTCGTGAAGCTCGCCGAGGCCATCGGCCACGACGACCGGATCGGCCACAAGTTCCTGCGGGCCGGCATCGGCTTCGGCGGCGGCTGCCTCCCCAAGGACATCCGCGCGTTCATGGCCCGCGCCGGTGAACTCGGCGCCGACCAGGCCCTGACGTTCCTGCGCGAGGTCGACTCGATCAACATGCGGCGGCGCGGCCACATGGTCGAGCTCGCCCGCGAGGCGGTCGGCGGCGACAGCTTCCTCGGGAAGCGGATCGCGGTACTGGGCGCGGCCTTCAAGCCGGACTCCGACGACGTACGGGATTCGCCTGCGCTCAACGTGGCGGGCCAGATCCACCTCCAGGGCGGCCAGGTCACCGTCTACGACCCCAAGGGCATGGACAACGCCCGGCTGCTCTTCCCCACCCTCGGCTACGCGGCGACGGCGCTCGACGCGGTGCGCGGCGCGGACGTCGTTCTGCACCTCACCGAATGGCGCGAGTTCCAGGAACTCGACCCGGCGGCGCTGGGCGAGGTGGCGGCGACGCGGCACATCATCGACGGCCGCAACGCGCTGTCGCCTGCGGCGTGGCGTGCGGCGGGCTGGAAGTTCCGGGCGATGGGCCGGCCGTCCGCCTAGCCGTTGCCACTTGCCTGCCGGCGGCTTCCTGCCGTGCCTGGCTGCTTCGTGGTGGGTGCGGGGACCGGGCCCTCCGGGGCGGGGCTTCGAAATCGACTTGCCTGCCGGCGGCTTCCTGTCATGCCTGGCCGCTTCGTGGTGGGTGCGGGGACCGGGCCCTCCGGGGCGGGGCTTCGAAATCGACTATTTACGGGCGTGGCCGCCCACAAATAGCTCGGCAGCATTTCGAAACCCCACCCCTGCGGACCCGTCCCCCTCACGTCCAAACCGTGAGCGGCTCGGGTTGGCGGACCCCCGACCGCAGGTTGCGGGTGGGTTCCCCGGGCGTCGCCTGCCGCCTGCGAGTTGAGTGGGCGGCGCCCCGGCCGAAGGTGGGGCGGTGACCTGCCGCCTAGGCAGGCACCCCAAGGGTTAGGTCGTACGACTCCGATAGGCGCGCATTTTGGCTCGGCTGCCGCAGATGGCCATCGTGCACCAGCGGCTGCGGCCTGCCGGACTCCGGTCGTAGTAGACCCAGCGGCAGCTGTGGGATGCGCATGCCTTGAGGCGTGGCCAGGTGCCGTCGGCGACGGCGGTGGCTATGCCCGCCGCGATGTGGGCGGTGAGGGCGGCGGCGCCGGTGAGACCGTCGGCGGGGCGTACGCCGGCCCCGCCCTCCGCGTCGATCGCGAGCAGCAGCGGCGCGGCGCGCAGTAGTCGTTCCAGTTCCGCTGCCGCGGGATCCGGCAGCCGTGTTCCCGTGTGGGCCTGGCAGGCATCACGCAGCGCTTCGCGGAGTGCGAGCACGTCCTCGAGGTCGGCCGGGCCGAAGCTCAGGTCGGGCAGATCGTGGTGCCGCGCCCAGGCGTCGAGGTCGGCGGGAACGCGCAGTTGGTCCTCGGCCGACTCCAGGTCGACGGTGTTCGCCAGATCCTGGACCAGAAGGAGGAGTCCAGGAGCGGGGGCGCGTTCTCCGGGCTGCTCCACCCTTGCCACGTTACCTCCACTGGGCCATCATGAAGCAACGGTTACCGGTTGAACGCTCATAGCGGTAACGACATCGAGAGAGGTGTACTCCATGATCGGCAAGCTGGGTTCCGTGGTGCTGGACTGTCCCGACCCCAAGGCACTCGCCGCCTTCTACGCAGCCGTGCTGGGCGGTGATGTGGAGGAGGCCGACGACGACTGGGTGGTGCTGCGCGCCACCGACGGCGTCAAACTCTCGTTCCAGCGCGCCCCGCACCTGGTGGAGCCGCAGTGGCCCGACCCTCAGCGGCCGCAGCAGTTCCACATCGACGTGGCCGTGGAGAACATGGACGCGGCACAGGAAGCCGTACTCGCCCTCGGCGCCAAGCTCCTCGAGGACGACCACGACGGCAAGCGCAACTGGCGCGTCTTCGCCGACCCCGCCGGCCACCCCTTCTGCCTCTGCGTCTGCTGACGATCCCCACCACCTGCTCACGGAGGGAGCAGGAAGAGTGTGGGACCGGCTGATGTGAGGGGCGCCATCACCCGCTCCCCGCAGACGGCAGCGCACGTGAGGGGGCCGGGGCCGCAGGGGTGGGTTTCGAAATGCTGCCGAGCTATTTGTGGGCCGCCAGGCCCGTAAATAGTCGATTTCGAAACCCACCCCGGAGGGCCCGGCCCCCGACCCACCGCACGCCGGTGCAAACCTGCAACCCGGCGCTAACCGTCCAGCTCAGCAAGCGTCGCCAGCGACGGACCCCTCTTCGCCTGCGCCACGACGGCAACCGCTTCCGCGTCCCGCAGCACCCGCACCGCGTTCCGCCACGTCAGCTTCGCCAGGTCCTCGTCCGACCAGCCCCTGCCCAGGAGTTCGGCGATGAGGTTCGGGTAGCCGGCTACATCGTCCAGGCCCGACGGGGTGAAGGCCGTGCCGTCGAAGTCGCCGCCGAGGCCGAGGTGGTCGACGCCGGCCACCTCGCGCATGTGGTCGAGGTGGTCCGCGACCGTGGACGGTGTGGCGACGGGGCGCGGGTTCGCCGCCTCGTAGGCGCGCTGGACGGCCATGCCCGCGGGCGTGGTGTCGAGGTGGTGCAGACCGTTGGCCCGCATGTTCTCGTCGGCGGCCTGGGTCCAGGCGACCGCGTCCGTGAGGATGAACTTCGGGACGAAGGTGGCCATGGCGACGCCACCGTTGGCGGGCAGCAGGGCCAGGACGTCGTCCGGGATGTTGCGCACGTGGTCGCAGACGGCGCGCGCGGACGAGTGCGAGAAGATCACCGGCGCTTCGCTGACGCGCAGCGCGTCCCGCATGGTGTCGGCGGAGACGTGGGACAGGTCGACGAGCATGCCGCAGCGGTTCATCTCCCGGACGACCTCCTCACCGAAGGCGGTGAGGCCGCCCGCGCGACGCTCGTCGGTCGCCGAGTCCGCCCACGGGAGATTGTCGTTGTGGGTGAGCGTCATGTAGCGGACGCCGAGCTGGTGCAGGGCGCGCAGGGTGGCGAGCGAGCAGTTGATGCTGTGGCCGCCCTCGGCGCCCATGAGAGAGGCGATCCGGCCCTCGGCGCGCGCCGTCTCCATGTCGTCGGCGGTGAGCGCGAGCCGCAGGTCGTCGGTGTAGCGCTCGGTCATCCGGCGCACCACGTCGATCTGTTCGAGGGTCGCGGAGACCGCGTCGTCGCCGGCCAGGTCGCTGCGCACGTAGACCGACCAGAACTGCGCGCCGACGCCGCCGGCGCGCAGACGGGGGATGTCGGTGTGCAGCGAGGCGCTCTGGTCGGTGCCGATGTCGAGCCGGTCGAGGTCGTAGCGGACCTGCTCGCGCAGCGCCCACGGGAGGTCGTTGTGCCCGTCCACGACGGGGTGGGCGGCGAGCAGTTCCGTGGCGCGGGCGATCAGGTCCATCGGGTCTCCTTGGTTACTTGCCGAACCCGAAGCCTGCCGCACCCTGGACCTTGGCGCGCAGCCGCTTGCCCTTGTCGGTGGCCTGTTCGTTCAGCTCTTCCTGGAAGTGCCGCATCCTGCCGAGGAGTTCGGGGTCGTGGGCGGCGAGGATGCGGACGGCGAGGAGGCCCGCGTTGCGCGCGCCCGCGACGGACACCGTGGCGACCGGGACGCCGGCCGGCATCTGGACGATGGACAGCAGCGAGTCCATGCCGTCGAGGTACTTCAGCGGTACGGGCACGCCGATGACCGGCAGCGGGGTGACGGAGGCGAGCATGCCCGGGAGATGGGCGGCGCCGCCCGCGCCCGCGATGATCGCCTTGAGGCCGCGGCCGTCGGCCTGCTCGCCGTACGCGATCATCTCGCGCGGCATCCGGTGTGCCGAGACGACGTCGACCTCGTACGGGATCTCGAACTCGTCCAGCGCCTGGGCGGCGGCTTCCATGACGGGCCAGTCGGAGTCGGAGCCCATGACGATGCCGATGACAGGAGAGGTGCGCGCGTCAGCGCTCCCATAGGAGTGGGGGCCGGGCGACGGGTGGGCGGTCATTCGGTGATCGTTCCTCGCAGGTAGTCGGCCGCGTGCCGGGCGCGCTCGCGCACATCCGCCAGGTCGTCGCCGTAGGTGTTGACGTGACCGACCTTGCGGCCCGGCTTCACGTCCTTGCCGTACATGTGGATCTTGAGCTGCGGGTCACGGGCCATGCAGTGCAGGTACGCGGAGTACATGTCGGGGAAGTCGCCGCCGAGGACGTTGGCCATGACCGTCCACTTCGCGCGCGGGCGCGGGTCGCCGAGCGGCAGGTCCAGGACCGCGCGCACATGGTTGGCGAACTGGGAGGTCATCGCGCCGTCCTGGGTCCAGTGGCCGCTGTTGTGCGGGCGCATCGCCAGTTCGTTGACCAGGATCCGGCCGTCCCGGGTCTCGAACAGCTCGACCGCGAGGTGTCCGACGACGCCCAGCTCGGCGGCGATGGTCAGCGCGAGCTGCTGGGCCTGCGCGGACAGCTCGGCGCTGAGGTCGGGCGCCGGGGCGATGACGGTGTCGCACACCCCGTTGACCTGCACGGATTCCACGACCGGGTACGAGACGGCCTGGCCGTGCGGCGAGCGCACCACGTTGGCCGCCAGTTCCCGTACGAAGTCGACCTTCTCCTCCGCGAGCACCGGGACGCCGGCCAGGAACGGGTCCGCGGCCCCGTCCTCGTCGCGCACGACCCACACGCCCTTGCCGTCGTACCCGCCGACCACGGTCTTGAGGACGACCGGGAAGCCGTCACCCTCCGCGGCGAACCGCGCGACGTCCGCCGGGTCCGTGACGATCCGGTGCCGCGGGCACGGCACCCCGATCTCGCTGAGCTTCGCCCGCATGACGCCCTTGTCGTGGGCGTGCTGCAGGGCGTCGGGTCCCGGGCGGACGGCGATGCCGTCCGCCTCCAGGACGCGCAGATGCTCGGTGGGGACGTGTTCGTGATCGAACGTGATCACGTCGCAGCCCTGCGCGAAGGCGCGGAGGGTCTCCAGATCGCGGTAGTCGCCGATGACGACATCGCTCACCACCTGCGCCGCCGAGTCCTGCGGGGTGTCGCTGAGGAGTTTGAACCTGATACCGAGCGGGATGCCCGCTTCGTGGGTCATACGGGCGAGCTGGCCGCCGCCGATCATGCCGACTACCGGGAATGTCACGTTCCCCAGGATATCGGGCGGGCGGACCCCCGAATGACGCCACCCACGGGCAGGCCCTCGGCCCGTGCGGTTAGCATGAAGAGCCAGTACGACTGGACCACGAGACCAGACCACGGGCCCCCGGCGGGTCACACCGACAGACAGGGCCGAGCGGATCATCATGAGCGGACGCCAGACCGTGCAGTCCCGTTTGGGGTCCCTGTACCGCGAGGTCGCCAAGTTCGGTGCGGTCGGTGGCGCGGGCGTCCTGGTGAACCTCGGGGTCTTCAACCTGGTCCGGCACACCACTGGTCTGCAGACGGTGCGGGCGGGCATCATCGCCACCGCCGTATCGATTCTCTTCAACTACATCGGCTTCCGGTACTTCACCTACCGTGACCGCGACCGGAGCAGCCGCTCGAAGGAGCTGGGCCTCTTCCTGGGCTTCAGCGCCGTCGGCCTGGTCATCGAGAACGGCGTGCTCTACGTGGCGACGTACGGGTTCGGCTGGGACAGCTCGCTGCAGAGCAACATCTTCAAGTTCGCCGGCATCGGCGTGGCCACCCTCTTCCGCTTCTGGTCCTACCGGACCTGGGTCTTCAAGGCGCTGCCGGCCCGCGAGGTGGCGGAGCAGGCGGAGTCGATCCTCGCCTCGGCGGAGGCGGACACCGATTCCGCGCCGCACAGCCGCACCACGCAGTAGGTCCCCCGGCCTACGCGGGTGACGAGCCGGCGTCCCCTCGGGGCTTCCGCGGCTGTCCCGACGGATCCTCCTGGGCCAGGAAGAGCGCGAAGACCGGCGGCCGCTGCTGGAGCAGCTCCAGCCGCCCGCCGTCCGCCTCGGCCAGGTCACGGGCCACGGCCAGCCCCAGTCCGGTGGAGTTGCGGCCGCTGACCGTCCGCTCGAAGACCCGGGCGCCCAGGTCCGGCGGTACGCCCGGCCCGTCGTCCGTGACCTCCACGACGGCCTGGTTGCCGGTCACCCGGGTGTGCAGGCCGACCGTGCCGGCGCCGTGCATGAGCGAGTTCTCGATCAGGGTGGCCAGCACCTGGGAGACCGCCCCGGGGGTGCCGACGGCCCGCAGGCCCTGGGTGCCGGAGCGGATGATGGTGCGCCCCTCGCTCTGCGAGGCCGGGCGCCACTCCTCCATCTGCTGCTTGATCACGTCGTCGAGGTCGAAGTCGACCGCCGAGCCGGACCGCGGGTCGCGGGCGTTGGTCAGCAGCCGCTGCACCACATCGGTGAGCCGCTCGACCTGGCCCAGCGCGATCGTCGCCTCCTCCTTGACGGCGTCCTCGTCGTCCGCGGTGGCCACGATCTCCTCCAGCCGCATCGAGAGCGCCGTCAGGGGCGTCCGCAGCTGGTGCGAGGCGTCGGCGGCGAGCCGCCGCTCGGCGGTCAGCATCCGGCCGATCCGCTCCGCGCTCGCGTCCAGGACGTCGGCGATCCGGTCCAGCTCCGGCACCCCATAGCGGCGGTGCCGCGGCCGCGGGTCGCCGGAGCCGAGCCGCTCGGCGGTCTCGGCGAGGTCGGTCAGCGGGCTGCCGAGCCGGCGGGCCTGCCGCACCGCGAGGATCACGGCCGCCAGCACCGCGAGCAGCGCCACGGCCAGGATGACCAGCAGGGTCCTGCCGATCTCCTGGCTGATCTTGGAACGGGACTCCTCGACGACCACGCTCGCGCCGTCGTCGCCGGTCTGGGTCGAGGTGATCACCCGGCCCGAGGGCCGGGTCCCGATCTCGATGGGCGCGCTGCCCGGGATCCGGACCACCGCGAACCGGTCGGCGGCCACCTGCTGCGCCAGCGAGCCGGTGTCGACCTTCTCCCCGCTGGCCCGCCGGCTGTCGACGCTGCCCGCCAGCCGGACCGCCTCGGAGTCGACGCTCTCCTGCGCGCTGCTCTCGATCGTGCGGGTCTCGACGATGACGAGCGAGAGCCCGAAGACCGCGATGACGACGAGGACGACAGCGAGCGTGGAGGAGATCAGTCGGCGGCGCATGGGTGAAGGGTGTCAGCCTTCGCTAGTTCTTCTCGAACCGGAACCCCACACCGCGCACGGTGGAGATGTACCGGGGCGCGGTCGCGTCGTCGCCGAGCTTCTTGCGCAGCCAGGAGATGTGCATGTCGAGCGTCTTGGTCGACGACCACCATGTGGTGTCCCACACCTCGCGCATCAGCTGCTCGCGGGTGACGACCCGGCCCGCGTCGCGCACCAGGACCCGCAGGAGGTCGAACTCCTTCGCGGTGAGCTGCAGCTCGTCGTCGCCCATCCAGGCGCGGTGCGACTCGACGTCGATCCGCACTCCGTGGGTGGAGGGCTGCGGCGCGTCGGTGGTGCCGCGGCGCAGCAGCGCCCGGACCCGCGCCAGCAGTTCGGCGAGCCGGAACGGCTTGGTGACGTAGTCGTCGGCACCGGCGTCCAGGCCGACCACCGTGTCGACCTCGTCGGCACGGGCGGTGAGCACCAGCACCGGGAAGGTGTGTCCCTCGGTACGGATCCTGCGGCATACGTCGAGGCCGTCCATACCGGGCAGCCCCAGGTCGAGCACCACCAGATCGACGGCGCCCAACAGGGCGGCTTCGAGCGCGGTGGGCCCGTCCTCACGCACTTCGACCTCGTAGCCCTCGCGGCGCAGGGCGCGCGCGAGCGGTTCCGAGATGGATGCGTCGTCCTCGGCAAGAAGTACGCGGGTCATGGGCTTGATGGTAGTCCGCGTGGGCAGGGGCCGAGGTAGCGGTGCCAACAGCCCTGTGAGGTAGGTCTCAAGACGCCCTATACCACGTGTTGGACTGCCATAAAGTAATGAATCGCCCGTAGCAGCACCCAGGGTCCTTCCGCGCACAACCTGCGCCGAAGGCCTCTTCTGTGACGGGGCTGGTACAAACCAGCAGTGAGTGATTGACCTGACGGCCGGGTCCGCAGCGCGCACCGCGCGGCGGGCGTGGATCCCGGCGCGCCCCCATAGCGCGTCGGTGCCGGCCACCCCCACCGGGCGCGCGGTCTGTTCCGTCGCGCGTCCCGAGCGAACAAGGATCGACCATGGCGTCCAGCCTGACGAAGGACGCCGCCCCGCAGGGGACCCCTGCTCCGGGCGGCAAGACCTTCTTCGGCCACCCCCGCGGCCTGGCCACTCTCTTCATGACCGAGATGTGGGAGCGGTTCAGCTTCTACGGCATGAAGGCCCTCCTCCCGCTCTATCTGATCGCCGGCGGCCCCGGCGCCGAGAAGGGCTCCCAGGGCGGCGGCCTCGCGATGACGGCGGCCACGGCCGTGGCCATCTACTCCATCTACATGGCGATGGTGTACCTGCTCGCCATGCCCGGCGGCTGGTTCGGCGACCGGGTCTGGGGGCCGCGCAAGACGGTCGCCATCGCGGCGGGCATCATCATGGCCGGCCACCTGACGCTCGCCGTCCCCGGCCAGGCGATGTTCTTCGTCGGCCTGGCACTGGTCGCGCTCGGTTCCGGCCTGCTCAAGGCGAACATCTCGACGATGGTCGGCCACCTCTACGACGGGCCGAACGACCCGCGTCGTGACGGCGGCTTCACCGTCTTCTACATGGGCATCAACATCGGTGCCTTCGCCGCCCCGCTCATCATCGGCACCGTCGGCCAGAACTACAGCTGGCACCTGGGCTTCGCCCTCGCCGCCGTCGGTATGGCCCTCGGCCTGGTCCAGTTCCTGCTCGGCACCCGCCACCTGAGCGAGCGCAGCAGCGTCGTCCCGAAGCCGCTGTCGGTCGAGGAGCGCAACACCACCCTGCGCAAGGGCCTGCTGTGGCTGATCGCCGCCTCGGTCTTCTACGGTGTGGTCGTTCTCACCGGGCACTACACGCTCAACTGGGCGCTGGTGCCGATCACGGTGATCGGCCTGGTCATCCCGGTCGGCGTCCTGGTCCGGATAAAGAAGGACAAGGAGCTGTCGGCCGCCGAGCAGTCCAAGATGAGCGGCTACATCTGGTTCTTCGTCGCCGCCGCCGTGTTCTGGATGATCTACGACCAGGGCGGATCGACGATGTCGATCTTCGGCGAGACAAAGACGCAGGGCTCGATGTTCGGGATCGACTTCCCGTCCTCGTGGTTCCAGTCCGTGAACCCGCTGTTCGTGATGGCGCTGGCCCCGGTCATCGCCTGGGGCTGGATCTGGCTGTCGAAGAAGAACCGCGAACCGAGCACCACGGTGAAGTTCGCCATGGGCCTGTTCCTGATCGGGGCCTCGTTCGTCGTCTTCGTCGTCCCGATGGGCCTGGCCTCGGACGGTACGAAGGTCAGCCCGATGTGGCTGGTCACGATCTACATGATCCAGACCATCGGTGAGCTCTGTCTCTCGCCGGTCGGCCTCTCGGTCACCACGAAGATGGCCCCCGCCAAGTACGGCAGCCAGATGATGGGTGTCTGGTTCCTCGCGGTCACCGCGGGCGACTGCACCACCAGCCTGCTGTCCATCGCGGGTGTGGATCTGAACGGCACCGGCATGGTGGGCCTCGAAGCGGCCCTCGCCATCCTCGCCGGCTTCGCCGTGTGGATGTACCGCAAGAAGGTCGTCGCGTTGATGGGTGACGTCCGCTGACGTCCCTTCCCGCACACGCGTGACGAAGCCCCGGTGACCGTACGGTCGCCGGGGCTTCGTCATGGGGTCAGGTGGTGCGGTCAGTGGCGCAGCCTGCGCCACGGGGTGAAGGTGAAGACGGCGCCGCCGAGGAGGAGGACGGTGCCCGCGACGAGTCCGAGGGCGCGCAGCGAGCCGTTGTTGTCGGCGCCGGTCTGGGCGAGACCGCCGCTGGTGGTGGTCGCGCTGTTGGCGGCGCTGCCGTTGGTACCGCCGGTGCCGCTGCCCTTCTCCTTGATGTCGAGGGTCAGCGAGGCGTCGACGGCCTTCGTCGGCGTGCAGGTCGCGACGGGAGTGCCGCCCTGCGCGAGCTGGACGGCCAGGGCGCCCGGGTGCAGCGTGACCTGCCCGGTCCTGCCCGGCGAGTAGACGCCGGTGAGGGGATCGAGGGTGACCGGGTCGTTCTGGGCGAACGCCTTGGTGTTGGGCGGCGCCTTGACCTGGACCGTGCCGCTGTCCGCGCCCGCCACCTTGACGGCCATGGTCGCGGTGATGAAGCCCTTGGGGAGCGGCGCGGGGGTCTTCATGACCGAACCGATGAACCGCACGGAGAGGTTGTAACCCGCGCTGCTCTTGGTGGCGTCGATGGCCACCTGGCCGGTCGGCTTGCCGAACGACCCGCAGTCGAAGGTCACGGAGACCGGTGTGCCCTTGTGCACGGTGCCGTTGGGCTCACCACCGCCTTCCGGCGGACCACCGGACGTCGTACCGCCGGCGGTCGTACCACCGGTGGTGGTGCCTCCAGTGGTGCCGCCCGAGGTGGTGCCGCCGGACGTGGTGCCGCCGGACGTGGTGCCGCCGGACGTGGTCGTGCCACCCGTGGTGCCCGACGTCGTCGTGCCACCGGTGGTGCCCGAGGTGGTCGTACCGCCGGTCGTCGTCGTGCCGCCCGTGCCGCCGCCCGTCACCTTGATCGTGACCGCGACCGGAACGGTGCCGGTCGGCGCGCAGGCGGTGTCGGTCGACATGATGTAGTTCGCGTTGATGTTGTACGCGCCGGGCGAGAGCGTGACGTCACCGGCGGCGGTCAGCTTCAGCTTGCCCTTCATGTCGGACAGCACCATGGGGCTGTTCTTCGGGATCGCCGGATTGGTCCGGGTCCCCGCGACGTCCAGCGAACCGGTCTGCGCGCCGCCGATCGTGACCTTGCCGGTGGGCAGCACCGAGTTGGCGGGCAGATCCGCGACGCCCGGGTTCTGCGACGCGGCCTGCACCGTCTTCCACGTCACGTCGATCGTGTCGCCGACCTTGGCGGTCGCCGGCGCGGTGATGTCCGCCTTGGTCGTCCCGTTGATGTCGGGCAGGTTGGCGATCTTCGGCGGTATGCACTTGGTCGCGAAAGAGGACTCGGCGGCCTGCGCGGGTGCCGCGATCAGCAGCACCGAGCCGCCGCCGAGCATGAGCGCGACACCGACCGCGGTGGCGGCCCTGCTCCTCCGCGGTCGCGATAGTCGATTCGTCACCAGGAGCCTCCAAGGACGCCCCGGCCCTCAGGCAGGGCACACGCGGCACTGCGGCGGGAAAGGGCAAGGGGATCTTCGTCAGGGCGATTTCTTGCGTTCGAGGGTGGCAGCGCGCTCACCTTCGAGGCGGTACACGATCTCGGAGTTGAGTGATCTGTGAGCGGTTTTCGCCTCGGCGACCAACCAGGCGTGGAGGTCGGCGGGGAGGCGCAGCGTGATGCGTGATTCATGATCCATGTCCCAACTCTAGTGGTAAAGTGACACCATGAAGACACTGCATGTGATGGGGGAGGCCGGGCGTGCCCGGCACACCTACCGCTTGCGCGTGTCGTCTGCAGCACTGGCGGGCCTTGAGGCGGAGTGGGCGCGCTGCCGTTGGATCTGGAACGAATGTGTCGCCCGCTCCCGAAAGGCCCACGCCGAGGAGGAAAATTGCGGCCCTGCCCGCCTCGACAAGATGCTGACCGAGGCCCGCGCCGCGATGGCGTGGCTGCGTGAGGGCAGCAGCGTTCCGCAGCAGCAGACCATCCGCGACTTCGCCAAGTCCCGGGCCAAGGCACTCAAGGACATCGAGGCCCGACTGCCGATGCACCGCCGTGCTGGCCTGCCGAGGGCAAAGAAGAGGCGCGAGGCAATGCCGTCGCTGAACTACACCCGGCGCGGCTTTCGCCTCAAAGACGGTCGCCTCCACCTTGCCGGCGGTATCGCTCTGACCGTGGTGTGGTCTCGGAACCAGCCCGCCGACCCGTCGTCGGTGCGCGTGTACCGCGACAGTCTCGGCCACTGGTACGCCTCGTTCGTCGTGATTGCCACGCCCGAACCGCTGCCCGCCACAGGCCGTGTGATCGGCATCGACTGGGGCGTGAAGGAGACAGCGACGACGACCAGCGACGCCCACGACTTACCCCACCCACAGCATGGGAAGACGGCCGCACAGCGCTTGGCCCGGTATCAGAGGATGATGAGCCGCCGGAAACCGAAGCGCGGGCAGGCCGCTTCCAACAACTATCGCAAGGCCCGCGCGCAGGCCGCGAAGGTTCACCAGCAAATAACCCGGCAGCGCGTGGACACCAGCCGCAAATGGGCCAAGGCGGTGGTCCGCGACTTCGACCACCTTGCCGTCGAGGACTTCCGGCCGAAGTTCCTCGCCAAATCCACCATGGCACGCAAAGCCGCCGACGCCGCTATCGGCGCCGTCAAAGCGGCCTTGCTCGAGATGGGCCGAAAGCACGGCCGGACCGTGCACCTGATCGACCCTGCGCACACCACCATGGACTGCGCATGCTGCGGAGCGAGAGCCAAGCACGCACTTCCCCTCTCTGAACGAACGTATACGTGCACCGCGTGCGGAGCCTCGTCCCCCAGGGACAAGAACTCCGCCCGCGTGATGCTCGTCCGGGCTGGTCTCAACCCGGCTAGTGCTGATCTTGTAAGCCCTGTCACCTGCTAGGCGTCAGGCGAAGTGAGCTAGGAATCCTCTCCCTTCGAGGAGAGGAGGACTCAAGTGCTTCCCTTCGAAGATGGACGTTCGGTACTCGGTGCGGAAGTCGGTGGGGGCTGCTGCCCGTCGTCCGGGGGCGGCGCCGGCAGGGTGCCCTGGCTGAACCAGGGCAGCGTGCCCGTGTCGTCCGGCGGGCGGGAGCCCGGCGGGCGCACGCCGTTGGGCGCCGGCTTGGCCGGCTGGGACGGCGCGGAACGGCGGGGCGGCGGCAGGTGGAGCAGCGCGGCGGGCCGCCAAGGGGCCTTACGGCGGCGGCCGGAGGCGTAGATCGTGCCGGGCAGCCGCGGCCGTGCCTTGTCCACGACGGCCATCCCGATCCGGAAGACCGCGGCCGGCACGACGACGCAGAGCAGGATCCAGAAGAGCGTGACGCCCCAGGGCCGGCCGACGTCCCACGGCTCGGTGACGAGCACCTTGTCGCCGTACTTGAGCTGTACCCGGTAGTCGCCGTGCGCCCCCGAGGTCAGCTCGACGGGCAGCTTGATCTGCTGCTTCATCCCCGGCGCCACGCTGCCGCTCCACTGCTGCTCCTCCCACTGCGGGGCGAAGACACCGTGCGAGACCCCGACCTGGAACACCGGGTTCTTCACCGGTCCCGAGCCGAGATTGCCGACGGTGAAGACCAGTTGGCGCTGCGGCGGGGAGCCGAACCAGGTGAGCAGTCCGCCGCCGCCCTGCAGCCTGGCGGTGAGCACCGCGAGCCGCCCGGCACCGGATGTCTGCGGCAGCTCGGCGACCGGATGCCCGGTGACGACGAACGGCGCGTCGACGGTGACGGAGTCGCCCATCACCGTCGCGACGTGCACGACGCAGGGGCAGGGCTTGGGCGGTGCGGCGGCCGGCAGCTTCTGGGTGAAGCCGCCCTTGGCGTCGGTGGTGACCGCGCGGCCGGACTCGTTGGAGCAGGAGTTGGTGCCGCCGATCGCGTTCTGCCCGCAGACCAGGAGGGTGAGCAGCGTGGTCGGCTTCCAGCCCCGGCCGGTGACGGTGATCTCCGTACCGGGCTTGGCCTGCCGCGGCGACAGCGCCACCGCGGGTTTCTCGTCGGCGGCGGGCGCCTGGACCGCCGCCGGGTTGCGGACCGCCACCGGGGCCGCCGCGTCCGACGGCTGCGCCGTGAGCGCGGACAGCACGAGCAGCGCCGCGGCGAGCACGGCGGCCGCCGTCGCCCGGAGTAGTTCCCTGTGCATCGTGCTCACGCCTGTCCGCCCCTGCTTCCCACGCTCGTCACGCCGACCGCTGTCCCTGCCGTCCCCGCATCGGGATCGGGGTCCTCCTCCACCGGCCGCGGCGGACGGTTCCTGCGGCGCCTGACGACGAACCAGGCGGCCAGCAGCGCCAGTCCGGCGAGCAGTACCCCGGCGGCGAGCCAGGGGACGGCGAAGAAGGAGACGCCGGCCGTCTCGTTGAGTTCGCCCCGGTCGGTGGTGACGGTGAGTTGCACGCTCACCCGGTCGAACTGCGGCGACCCGGCCCACTTCTCGGTCAGTTCGACCTGCTGTCCCGGCAGGAGTTCCAGCGGCAGCCCCTTGGCCTGCCGGTCCAGCAGGGTGTTGCCGAACAGCCCGGTGGCCTTGACCCGCAGGCGCGGCAGCAGGGAAACGTTGCCCCGGTTGACCAGGGTGTAGTGGATGGTGGCGTTGCTCCTGCCGGTGCCGGGCAGCCAGGGCTGGCCGTGGTCGACCCGGACGTTCTCCACGGAGAGCGCGGGGAGGCTGGGGCCGCTCACCCGGAGGTAGATCCGGGCGCCGACGGCCCGCCGGACCCCGACCGCGACGCTCCCCTTGCTCTTGTCGGTCTCGGTGTTGAGGGCGACGATCGCGCCGGGGTGGTCGCCGGGGGTGGCGGTGTCGGGGATGGTGAGGGTGAACGGGATGTCGGCGCGGGTCCTGGGCGGGACGGTGAGGCTGCCCTGGGCGAGCTTCACCCAGGTGCCGATGTCCTTGTTGGTCTCCTCGGGGCCGCGCACGGCGAAGCCGCCGTCGCGCGGGGTGTTGTACGCGTCGGCGCCGTAGATCCTGAACTGCATCGGCGCGTCGGAGAGGTTGGAGACCGAGACCTTGTCCTTGACGGTGGTCCCCGGTCCCGCCTCCAGGGTGAAGAACTGTCGTTCCTGGCTGGTACTCGTCTTGTCCTTGGCCCCGCCCGCCGGGGCGGGGAAGACCGACCAGCGCCCGTTGTCCGCGGCGCCGGCCGGTCCTGCCGCGGGACCGAGACCGATGCCGAGCAACGCGGCGACCGTCAGCAGCACTGCGCACGCCTTGGCCCTCGACATGTCTGGCATCTCCCTCGGTCCGAGTTAACTGACTGTGCGTCAGGTCAGGGTCAGGGTCAAGACTCCGGAATAGGTTCCTGGGCCGGAGTAGGCCGGGACGTTCAGCGACAGGCCCGCGTCTGCGGTGAACTCACCACCGGTCACGGTGCCGTTGGACGTGGTGGCCAGCGTGGCGCCGGCCGTGCCCACGGCGCCGGGCGAACCCGCCGCGCAGACACTGAGGCTGCCCGCCTTGGCGGTGCAGGACGGGGTCCAGCTGAGCTTGTCGGCACCGATGACGGCGCCTCCCGGGCCCTTGAAGTCGGTGACCGCACCGGTCAGGGACCAGCCCGCGGCGCCGCCGCGGAAGTCCTTGACGGTGACCGTCTGCAGTGCGCCGGTCGAAGCGCCGCCGTCACCGAAGTTCACCGGGGTCATCTCCACGGTGTCGCCGGCCTGGGTCATGGAGAGCGTCCCGGCGGTGACCGAGGCGTTCAGCTTCTGGCTCCCCGGCGGGATCGGCGTGTTGTCGTTGACCTTGTACGCGACCGGGCCCGCGGCGGTCGCCGGGTCGTAGCTCGCGCCCTCGAAGGCCACGATGCCGGTGGTCGCGAGGTCGTTGACGACGAGCGAGGCGGTGAAGCCGCCCTGCGCGTCGGCGGTCGCGGAGGCCATGTCCGCGGTCGGGTTGGACCCGGCGATGGCCAGGACCGTGACGGTCGCGCCCGCGGTGAAGTGGCCACCGGTGACGGCGACCGCGGTGCCCGGGTCGCCCTGGGACGAGCCCAGCGCCAGGGTGCGCGGGTTGGGGGTGGTCGCCGGGCTCGCGGTGACGGTCTCGGAGACCGGCGCGGGGCCGTTGGTGACCGTGCAGACGGTGTCCAGCTCCAGGATGTAGCTGGTGTGGATGGTGTAGTCACCGGGCGACAGGGTGATGGCGCCGGGAGCGGTGACCACGAAGGTGCCGGTCATGACCAGCGGCGGGAAGGAGCCCTTGCCCGGGATCGGCGGGTTGCTCTTGGGGCCGGTCACGGCGACGGCGCCGGTCTGGACACCGCCGAGCACGACGCTGGCGCGGGGCGTGACGACATCGGCGGGCAGCGCGATGTCGGTCGGGTTGCTCGCGGCCGCCTTGGTGAGGGTGTAGGTGACGGTGACCGTGTCACCGACCTTCGGGTTCGCGGGCGCGACCGACACGGTCGCGTTGGACACGCCGTCGATGGGCGGCAGCCCGGCCACGGCGGGCGGAATGCAGTGCGTCTGGAAGTCCACGGCCGTCGCCGCCTGGGCGGGCGCCGCGAGCACCGCGCCGCCCCCCACCATGAGTGCGGCGGCCCCGAGCACGGCGGCCAGTCTCCGTCCGCGCATGACGGATCTTCGCGCGTGAGCGATCATCTTGTCCCCTTGATCACGGTCCGGGCGCAGCGTCCCTTTTCCTCTGCGCCGACGCTGGACATTGAGACGGGACGGCCGAAAGAAGTCAATGGAGCCGGACGACCAGATTTGACTGCCCGTCAGATACAACGTCCTTACTGGTCAGGGCAGTTGCGACAGCGGACATGCCGGGCCGCGGCACCGACGCCCGAGTCGGTGCCACGGGCCCGGATCAGCGGGTGCCGGCAGCCCGGCGGGTGAGCCAGAGCACGCCGGCGACCCCGGCGAGCAGTACCGTGCCGCCGAAGGTGCCCAGTGCCACGGCGCTGTCGGCAGGACCGGTCTGCGGCAGCGTGGTGTCCGGCGGGGCCGTGGCACCGCTGTCGCCGCCACCACCCGCCGCCTTGACGTCCAGCGACAGCGAGGGCTTGGGGCTGTTGGTGGCGTTGCAGGTCGTGACCGTGCCGAGGGCCTTGATGGTGAGCACGCCGGCCGTGAAGGTGACCTTGCCCGACTTCTTGGGCGTGTAGGTGCCCGTCAGGTCATTGATCTTGATGGGGGTGTTGGCGGGGATCGCCGCGTCGTTCGCGGTGCCGACCACCGACACCGAACCGGGGTCCGCACCGCCGACCTTGATCGTCGCGCTCGGGTTCATCGCCCCCTTGCCGAGTTCGATCGGGCTGGAGGAGACACCCTTCTTGAAGCTCATCGTGAGTTTGTAGCCGGAGCCGGACGGGACGCTCGTGATGTCGATGGGCGACACCGCGTCCTTCTTCCCGATCGGCGACTGACAGCTGTAGGCGACGTCCACGGTTTCGGCGTGTGCGGCCGGGGCGACCAACAGCGCCGCACCCGCCGCGGTCGCCGTCGCGAGGGCCAGCGCTCCACCGCGGGCGGCCGCTCTGCTGAGGACGCTGTTCATGACGTGTTTCATCGGCTCTTCTCCCTTCCGCCACAAGTTACTGACGGCACATCAGATTCGGCGGCCGACAGTACGCCCGTGATCTTGGAGAGGGAAGGGAAGTGCAGAGGGGGAAATCAGGCGGGAGCTGCGAGTTCGGCCCAGACCGTTTTGCCCGGCTGCCCGGCATGCCGGGCGACGCCCCAGTCCGTGCAGAGCCGCTGCACGATGAACATGCCGTGCCCGCCGGGCCGGCCCGCCCGGTGCGGAACGCGCGGCACCGGCTCACCGGCCCCGCTGTCGGCGACCTCGAGTCGCAGCACCTTGGGACTGTGGATCAGCCGCAGCTCATCGGGGCCGTCCGCGTGCAGACACGCGTTGGTGACCAGTTCCGAGACGACGAGGAGCACATCCTCGGCCGCGGCCCGGCGCTCCGGGGAGGAGGCGGGCAGCCAGCCCCAGGCCTGCAGCGCCTCGCGAGTGAAGTCGCGGGCGCGCGGGACGATGGCACTCTCACCCAGGAGCCGCAGAACCCGCGCGGATCCGGCCTCGGGCACGACAATGTCGCCCGGGTCCGAACCGCGGTCGTCCGCCGCGTGGGGCCGAGTGGTGCTCATCAGCGCCTCACCTCACCGATGTCCGACAGTTTCAGGAGTCTCCTGCCCGACGAATTCCCGGGGACACCTCGGGAGCTCTACCAAACAGGGTGGAGTGGGAGATCGCCACCGGCGATGCTTCCGTCACTCCTGCAATGCCTCGTCCAGGGTTGCGTGGACGGTGAACACGGCTTCGGCACCCGTGATCTCGAACACACGAGCGACCACCGGCAGCATACCCGCCAGATGGACCTTCCCACCGGCCGCCTCGGCCTTCAGCCGGGCGCCCAGCAGGACGTTCAATCCGGTGGAATCACAGAAATCCAGCTGGGAGCAGTCCACCACGAGCTTGGTGCAGCCCGCGGCGACACACGCCTCGAGCGGCTCGCTGAGCAGCTCCGCCGTGTGGTGGTCGAGCTCGCCCGCAGGCGTGACAACGGCGTACGTGCCGTGCTGTCGCACGTCCACGTGCAACCGGTCCCGGCCGGCCGTACCGACCATCCCGCGGTCCATGTGCGCTCCTCTGGAATCTTGGGTCATGCGCACTCCGAACCCTACGCGCATCCCGAATCACGTGGAAGCTACCCCTCAGCTGCCCGGTGGACGCCCCTCGGATGCCTCCCGCCTGCCCCCTCCGCGGCCCGCTAATCGCCCGTGAGGACAGTCGGCCGGAAGTTGCGCCACCAGCGTGAAACGGGGTAGGGGTTGAACAACACCTATCGAAACCCGGCCGCCTCGGAGGCGCAGCACACCGTACTAGCGGCATGGCACCGGCAGCCTGATGCCGTAACCGAGGGAGGAGAGCATGACACCCCGGCCTGACGCGATCACCGCGACGACGACCAGCCCGTCCGTTGGCTCTGAGCAGGAAGACCTGGAAGAGCCGGAGGGGCTGGAGGGCCTCCCCGAGATACCCCCGTTCGAGACGGTGGGTCCGGTCGACGCACGCGCCCTGTCCAAGACACTGTTCCTGCGCCTCGAGACGCTGGACGAGGGCACGTACGAATACTCCTACGTGCGCAACACGCTCGTGGAACTCAATCTCGCCCTGGTGAAGTTCGCGGCTTCCCGGTTCCGCACCCGCAGCGAGCCGATGGAGGACATCATCCAGGTCGGCACGATCGGCCTGATCAAGGCGATCGACCGCTTCGAGCTCAGCCGCGGTGTGGAGTTCCCCACCTTCGCGATGCCGACGATCATCGGCGAGATCAAGCGCTTCTTCCGTGACACCAGCTGGTCGGTACGGGTCCCCCGCCGGCTGCAGGAGCTACGGCTCGACCTGGCCAAGGCCGGCGACGAGCTGGCCCAGCAGCTGGACCGCTCGCCGAACGTGGCCGAGCTGGCCGCCCGGCTGCGGATCACCGCGGAAGAGGTCATCGAGGGCATGGCCGCGAGCAACGCGTACACCGCGAGCTCGCTCGACGCCCAGCCCGACGAGGACGACTCCGAGGGCGCGCTGACCGACCGCATCGGCTACGAGGACCACGACCTCGAAGGCATCGAGTACATCGAGTCCCTGAAGCCGCTGATCGCCGAGCTCCCGGCGCGTGACCGCAAGATCCTCTCGCTGCGCTTCACCGGCAACCTCACCCAGTCGGAGATCGGCGAGGAGCTCGGCATCTCACAGATGCACGTCTCGCGCCTGCTCTCCCGGACACTGGCGCGCCTGCGGCGCGGGCTGCTCGTCGAGGAGTGACGGTGAACGCCGCCCGGTCACGGGTCAGGCGGCGCGGACCCCGCCCTGCCACACCCGGCTGACCAGCGGCACACCGGGCCGGTAGGCCAGATGTACATGGCTGGGGGCGTCGAGCAGCATCAGATCAGCTCGCGCCCCCGCCGTGATCCTTCCGACGTCGTCCCTGCGCAGCGCCCGCGCGCCACCGAGCGTCGCGGCCGCGACCGCCTCGTCGGGCGTCATCCGCATGTCCCGTACGGCGACGGCGATGCAGAACGGCATCGAGCTGGTGAAGCTCGACCCCGGATTGCAGTCCGTGGACAGCGCCACCACCGCGCCCGCGTCGATCAGCCGGCGGGCGTCGGGGTAGGTGGCGCGGGTGGAGAACTCGGCACCGGGCAGCAGCGTCGCGACGGTGGCGCCACCACTGGACGCGAGCGCGTCGACGTCCGCGTCCGTCAGATGCGTGCAGTGGTCGGCGGACGCCGCCCCCAGCTCGACCGCCAGCTGCACGCCGGGCCCGTAGGTCAGCTGGTTCGCGTGCACCCGCGGGATCAGTCCGGCCCGGGCGCCCGCGGTGAGGACCGCCCGCGCCTGGTCGCCGTCGAACGCCCCCTTCTCGCAGAACACGTCCACCCAGCGGGCGTGCGGCGCGCAGGCCTCCAGCATCGGCCCGGTGACCAGGTCGACGTAGCCGGCCGGGTCGTCCGCGTACTCCGGCGCGACGATGTGCGCGCCCAGGTAGGTGGTCTCCGGGGTGTGCGCGGCGGCGATGCGCAGACTGCGGGCCTCGTCCTCCGGGGTCAGCCCGTAGCCGGACTTCGTCTCGATGGTCGTGGTGCCCTGCCGCCGCGCCTCGGCCACATAGCGGGCCACGTTGGCGTCCAGCTCGGCGTCACTGGCGGCGCGGGTCGCGGCGACCGTGGTCCTGATGCCGCCGGCGGTGTACGGCGTGCCGGACATCCGGGCGTTGAACTCCTGGGTGCGGTCACCGCCGAACACCAGATGCGAGTGCGAGTCGACGAATCCGGGCAGCGCCGCCCGGCCCCCCGCGTCGTACACCTCGTCGGCGCCGGGCGCCCGGTCCGCCGGGCCGACCCAGGCGATCAGGCCGTCGGCCATGACCACCGCCGCGTCCGCGACCAGCCCGAGCGGCCCGGTGCCGAGGGACGGGTCGTTGGTGACCAGGCTGCCGATGTTGGTGATGAGGGTCGTGGGCATCGCGCGATCTCCGTGGGTCTGGGGGCACCTCCCAGCGGTAGCTGGGGGAGAAATCAGGAACGGCGCAGACGGGCGACGGCCGCGCCCATCGCGGCCGGCACGTCCGGCACCAGCTGGTGGACACCGTCCCGGACGATGTGCCGCCCGCCCACCACGGTGTGCCGTACGTCCGTGGCGGTCGCGGCGTACACGGCCGTCTCCGCGGCGAGGCGCGGCAGCGTGCCGGCGGTGCGGACCGAGTCCAGGGCGACGGTGGTGAAGTCGGCGAGCGCGCCCGTCTCCAGCTGACCGGCGTCCGCCCAGCCGAGCGAGGCATGGCCGTCCGCGGTGGCGGCCCGCAGCAGTTGGGCCGCGGTCCAGTGCCCGCGGGTGCGGGTGCGCAGCCGCTCGTCGAGTTCCATGGCGCGGGCTTCTTCGAGCAGGTCGATGACGGCGTGACTGTCGCTGCCGAGCGACAGCGGGCTGCCGGCGAGCTGGACCTCGCGCGCCGGGCCGATGCCGTCGGCGAGGTCGCGTTCGGTGGTGGGGCACATGCAGACGACCGTGCCGCTGTCGCCGAGCAGCCGGATGTCCGCACCGGTGAGGTGCGTGGCGTGCACGGCGGAGGTCCGGGGGCCCAGCGCCCCGTGGTCCGCGAGCAGCCGTGTCGGTGTGCGGCCGTGGGCCTTCAGACAGGCCTCGTTCTCGGCAGGCTGCTCCGACAGATGGACGTGCAGCGGGGCCTGCCGCGCCGCCGCCCACTCCGCCGCCCTGGCGATCCCGGCCGGCGGCACGGCGCGCACCGAGTGGATCGCCGCGCCGATCCGGACGTGGTCGCGGTCCTTGAGGGCGTCGGCGCGCTCCGCCCAGGCGTCGGGGCCCGCGTCGGCGAACCGCACCTGGTGCCGGTCGGGGGGCGCGCCGAATCCGGACGAGAAGTAGGCGGTGTCCAGCAGCGTGATCCGGATGCCCGCCTCGCCCGCGGCGGCGATCAGGGCCTCGCCCATGGCGTTGGGGTCGTCGTACGGTGTGCCGCCGGGACCGTGGTGCAGATAGTGGAACTCACCGACGCAGGTGATGCCGGCCAGCGCCATCTCCGCGTACACCGCCCGCGCGAGCGCGTAGTAGGTGTCGGGGTCGAGCTCCGCCGCGATCGAGTACATGATCTCGCGCCAGGTCCAGAAGGTGCCGGACCCGACCTGGACGGTGCCGCGCAGCGCCCGGTGGAAGGCGTGCGAGTGCGCGTTGGCCAGTCCCGGCAGGGTGAATCCGCGCAGCGCGACGGCACCGGGAGGTGGCGTGTCGACCCCGGTCCTGACGCCGGTGATGCGGCCACCGGCCGTGTCGATCGCCACGCCCGGCTCGACGACCCCGTTGAGCCAGGCGTGTTCCGTCCAGTACGTCAGCTGCACGCGAGACCTTCCAGTACGTCGGCGAGCGCGGTCACCCCGGCGAGGCAGTCGTCCTCGGCGGCGGTCTCGGCGGGTGAGTGCGAGACGCCGGTGGGGTTGCGTACGAACAGCATGGCGGTCGGGGCACTCGCCGACAGGATCCCGGCGTCGTGTCCCGCGCCGGTCGGCAGCACCGGAACGACGCCGCCGAGCAGCTTCGCGACCTCGTCGCGCAGCGCGTGCTCGAACTCGACGACCGGGGTGAACGACTCACGGGTGACGCGGACGTCGATGCCGTCGCGGGCCCCCCGCTCGGCCGCGGCGGCCTCGATCCCGGCCACCACCCGGTCCAGCGTCTCCTGGTCGGCGGCCCGGGAGTCGAGCCAACCGCGCACCAGCGAGGCGATGGCGTTGACGCCGTTGGGCTCGACGCTCACCTTGCCGAAGGTGGCCAGCGCCCCGGCGGCCTGGGCCTCCCGGCGGGCGGCCAGCACCGTGTCGGCGTAGTTGAGCATCGGGTCGCGGCGGTCCTCCAGGCGGGTGGTGCCCGCGTGGTTGGCCTCGCCGTGGAAGTCGAACCGCCAGCGGCCGTGCGGCCAGATCGCGGACGCGATGCCGACGGCGTCACCGCTCAGGTCCAGCGCCCGGCCCTGCTCGACGTGGAGTTCCACGAACGCGCCGATGCGGGCGAGCCGCTCCGGGTCCGGGCCGATGCCGGCCGGGTCGTAACCGGCCTGCTCCATGGCCTGCGGCAGGCTGACGCCGTCCGCGTCGCGCAGTGCGTACGCCTTGTCCTTGGTGAGCTGCCCGGCGGCCAGCCGCGATCCGACGCAGGCGAGCCCGAACCGGGCGCCCTCCTCGTCACCGAAGTTGACGATGGCCAGCGGCTTGCCGAACGCCGCACCGCGCTCGCGCAGTTCGTCGAGCGCCGCGAAGGACGAGACGACGCCCAGCGGCCCGTCGAAGGCGCCGCCGTCCGGTACGGAGTCCAGGTGTGAGCCGGTGACGACGGCGTCACCGGCGGCCGGGTCGCCCAGCCAGGCCCACTGGTTGCCGTTGCGGTCGACCTCGTACGTCAGGCCGCGGCCTTCCGCCTGCGCCCGGAACCACGCCCGGCAGTCCAGGTCGGCGCCGCTCCAGGCGTAGCGGCGGTATCCCCCGGAGACGGAGCTGCGGCCGATCGGCAGCAGCTCCGTCCACATGCTGTGGAAACTCACTCGGAGTCGCCCTCGCGCATCGGGATCCGCACACCGCGCTCGTCGGCGATCTCGTCGGCGCGGTCGTAGCCCGCGTCGACGTGCCGGATGACGCCCATGCCCGGGTCGTTGGTCAGCACCCGGCGGATCTTCTCGCCCGCGAGCTTGGTGCCGTCCGCGACCGTGACCTGTCCCGCGTGCAGGGAGCGGCCCATGCCGACGCCGCCACCGTGGTGGATGGAGACCCAGGACGCGCCGGAGGCGACGTTGACCATGGCGTTGAGGAGCGGCCAGTCGGCGATGGCGTCGGAGCCGTCGAGCATCGCCTCGGTCTCGCGGTACGGCGAGGCCACCGAGCCGCAGTCCAGGTGGTCGCGGCCGATGACGACCGGCGCGGCCAGCTCACCGCTGGCGACCATGTCGTTGAAGCGCTCGCCCGCCTTGTCGCGCTCGCCGTAGCCGAGCCAGCAGATCCGGGCGGGCAGGCCCTGGAAGTGGACCTTGTCCTGCGCCAGCTTGATCCAGCGGTGCAGCGACTCGTTCTCGGGGAACAGTTCGAGGATCGCCTTGTCCGTCTTGTGGATGTCGGACGCCTCGCCGGACAGTGCCGCCCAGCGGAACGGGCCCTTGCCCTCGCAGAACAGCGGCCGGATGTAGGCGGGCACGAACCCGGGGAAGTCGAACGCCCGGTCGTACCCGGCGAGCTGTGCCTCACCGCGGATCGAGTTGCCGTAGTCGAAGACCTCGGCGCCGGCGTCCATGAAGCCGACCATCGCCTCGACGTGCCGGGCCATCGACTCACGGGCCCGCAGCGTGAAGTCGGCGGGCTTCTCGGCCGCGTACGTGGCCATCTCGTCGAACGCGATGCCGACCGGCAGATAGGCCAGCGGGTCGTGCGCGGAGGTCTGGTCGGTGACGATGTCGATCGGCGCGCCCTCGGCGAGCATCTGGGGCAGCAGCTCGGCGGCGTTGCCCAGCAGCCCGATCGACAGCGGCTCGCGCTTGTCGCGGGCCTCGGTGGCGAGCTGCATCGCGTGCGCCAGGGAGTCGGCCCTGACGTCCAGGTAGCGGTGCTCGATACGGCGCGAGATCGCGCGCGGGTCCACGTCGATACAGATCACGACGCCGCCGTTCATGGTGACGGCCAGCGGCTGCGCGCCGCCCATGCCGCCGAGCCCGGCGGTCAGCGTGATGGTCCCGGCCAGCGTGCCGCCGAACTTCTTGGCGGCGACCGCGGCGAACGTCTCGTAGGTGCCCTGCAGGATGCCCTGGGTACCGATGTAGATCCACGAGCCGGCCGTCATCTGGCCGTACATGGTCAGGCCCAGCGCCTCCAGGCGGCGGAACTCCTCCCAGTTGGCCCAGTCGCCGACCAGGTTGGAGTTGGCGATGAGCACCCGCGGCGCCCACTCGTGCGTCTGCATCACGCCGACGGGACGGCCGGACTGGACGAGCATCGTCTCGTCCTGCTTCAGCGTCTGCAGGGTGCGGATCATGGCGTCGAACGACCGCCAGTCGCGCGCGGCCTTCCCGGTGCCTCCGTAGACGACCAGCTTCTCGGGGTGCTCGGCGACCTCCGGGTCGAGGTTGTTCTGGAGCATCCGCAGCGCGGCTTCCTGCTGCCAACCCTGAGTGCTCAGTTCCGTACCGCGCGGCGCCCGCACGATCCTCGGTCCCGACATCGGCCCGGCCTCCCTCTGTACATCGATGGATCTATCCATTCACATCCTGTCCTGCTGAATACATCTAGTCAACAGGGTGGGGTGGCATTGCCCCATACCGGGTGATGGGATGGCCGGCATGACGCCGGACGCGACAGCACGACGGGGCCACGCGCTGCGCGCGGCGGTGGATCAGAATCTACTCACTCCGGACAACCCGGTCATCGGGCTCCTCGACGTCACCGGTATCCACGAAGCCGCGGCCGCCCTCCAGGAGGCCTTCGCCACCCCGGGCGTGACCGTCACCCACACCTTCGCCGTCAAGGCCGCCGCGCTCGTCCCGGTCCTGCGGCTGCTCAACGGCCTCGGCCTCGGCGCCGAGGTCGCCAGCCCCGGCGAACTCGCCATCGCCCGCGCCGCGGGCCTCCCGGCCGACCGCATCGTCCTGGACTCCCCCGCCAAGACCGTCGCCGAACTCCGCGAAGCCCTCGCCCTCGGCATCGCCGTCAACGCCGACAACCCGCAGGAACTCGGCCGCCTCGACACGCTGGTCGCCGCGGCCCCCACCACGTCCCCCATCGGCCTGCGGGTCAATCCGCAGATCGGCGGCGGCAGCATCGGCGCCATGAGCACCGCGACCGCCACCTCGAAGTTCGGCGTCGCGCTGCGCGACACCGGCACCGAGGAGTGGATCCTGCGCGCCTACGCCGACCGCCCCTGGCTCAACCGGCTGCACACCCACACCGGCTCCCAGGGCGTACCGCTCGACCTCATGGCGGCGGGCGTCCGGGCCGCCCACGACCTGGCCGAGCGCATCAACACGGCCGCCGGCCGCCGGCAGATCACCACCCTCGACATCGGCGGCGGCCTCCCCGTCAACTTCACCTCCGACGAGGTCACGCCCACCTTCCACGACTACGCGCGGCTGCTGCGCACCACCGTCCCCGGCCTCTTCGACGGCCGCTACACGATCGTCACCGAGTTCGGGCGCTCACTGCTCGCCAAGGCCGGCACCGTGCTGGCCCGCGTCGAATACGCCAAGTCGGCCGGCGGCCGGCCCATCGCGATCACCCACGCGGGCGCACAGCTCGCCACCCGTACGGTCTTCGTCCCCGACGCGTGGCCGCTGCGCGTCGAGGCCCTCGACGCCAAGGGCCGCCCCAAGGGCGGGGACCCCGTCGTCCAGGACGTGGCCGGCCCCTGCTGCTTCGCCGGCGACCTCCTCGCCCAGGCCCGCCCCCTCCCCCTCCTCGAAGCAGGCGACCTCGTCGCCCTCCTCGACACCGGCGCCTACTACTTCTCCAACCACTTCGCCTACAACTCCCTCCCCCGCCCGGCCATCCACGGCTACCACGCGTCCGCGGACGGCTCAGTGACGTTCGCGCGGGTGCGCGCGGCCCAGACCGTGGAGAGCCTCCTCGCAGAGAGCGGCTCGAACGAGAGCGAGGCCCTGACCGGCCTCAGCCGGCCCTGAGCCCACGGGGCACCCACGGCGCTGTTCCGCCACGCGCCTCCGGCAGGGGTACGGGTACACCAGCGCCTGCGGCACCGTTGCCGCCTACGGCGGGCTTTTCCTCACCCACCCGCCCTTCCCGCCCACCGGCGGGACCCGCTCCCACGGGAAGGTGGGCGACGGGGCCCGCGGGGCGGGGACCGAGACGCTGCCGCGATAGGCCGTCAGGTGTTCGGGGGCCGCAGGGGCGGGGCTCAGGCTGCCACTGCCCCGCGCACTGCGGCGCGTAGAAGGGTGGGACGGGGTCCGCAGGGCAGGGGCCCGAGCTGGCGCCGAACCCGCACGGGGCCACGCTCGGAGGGTCGGGGGGGTCGGGGGGTCGGGGCCGGAGGGGTGGGGTTGCGAAATGCTGCCGAACTATGTGTGAGCCGCTGGGGGCACCCCCGGCCGAAGGCTGGGGGACCGTAAACAGTCGATCTCGAAGCCCCGCCCCGCAGGACCGGGCCCCCGACCCGGCCCGTGAACTACCGCCCGGCCAAGAACCCCGTCGTCTCGTACGCCGCCGCCGACAACTCCGGCCGCACCCAATACCGCACGTCCCGCGACCGCTCCAGCCGCTCGAACCACAGCGACTTCACCCAGAGTCCCGCCCCGGCCCCCGCCAGCAGCATTCCCCCCGCGGAAGAAGCGACCAGCGTGGACGCCGCGGCAAGAGCGAACGCCGCGAGCAGCCACCACCGGTGGCCGCGGACCCAGATCCGCGCCGTCACCCGGCGGTCCTGCAGGAAGACGGACTTGCCGGCGCGCGTGGCGTCCGCGCCCAGCGAGACGTAGCGCCCGCGCCGTACCGCGAAAGCGAGGACCGCCGCGACGATGAAGAGGGCGGCGCCGCCGAGTATCCCGATCCTGCGGCCGGTCAGGCCGGGGACGAACACGCCTCCCACGGCGGCCAGCGCACCCGGCCAAAACAGCCAGCGCGCAGCGGCCCGCACCAGCACCCCCACCCGAGCCAGCGTGTAAGCCCCGCGTGCCACGACCGTCCTCCTCCGATGCACCGTGTCCAGTTGCACGGGAGGGTAGTCAGCGATCCTCAGAATTTCATGAGGAATGCGGTCGGAGGAAGAACGGGACGGTTCGGTCCCGGTTCAGTCGGTGAACAGCCCCCGCGCCGCCGCCCGCGCGTCGAACTCCTCCAGGCTCGCCTGGGCGTCCGGCAGGTGGTCGCACATCGACTCCAGCAGGACGCGTCCGAGCAGCATCGGGGCGCACGCCGTGTCGAAGGCGAGCCCGGTACCCACCGCGGCAGGCAGCAGCAGGTCGGAGCAGGCGGCGACCGGGGCGAAGGCGCTGTCGGCGACCGTGACGACCGTCAGACCGGCGTGGCGCGCGTACGTCAGGGCCTCGACGACCTCGCGGGGATGCCGTGGCAGCGCGAAGCAGAGCGGCGCGCTCGCGCCCGCCCGTACCGCGCCGTCGACGCGGTCGGCGAACATCGTGCCGCCCTCGTCGAGCAGCCGGACGTCGGGGTGGACCTTCGCGGCGAAGTACGCGAAGCCGCGCGCCTGCGCGCCCGCCGCGCGCAGGCCGAGGACGGGCAGCGGCCGGGACGCGGCGAGCACCGCGCCGGCGCGGGCGACGGGCGCGGGGTCGGCGAGGAGGGCGGCGAGGTGCCGGAGGTTCTCGATCTCGGCGTGCACGGCCTGCTGGTACTCGTTGTACGGGGCGGCCTCGGGGCCGGGCCGTACCGGCGCGACCTCGCGCAGGTGGCGGCGGAGCGCCGGGTAGCCGTCGAAGCCGAGCGCGACGGCGAAGCGGGTGACGGACGGCTGGCTGACGCCGGCGAGCTCGGCGACCTCGACGCTGGACAGGAACGGCGCGTCGGCCGACCGGCGCACCAGGCAGTGGGCGATCCGGCGCTGCGTCGGGGTCAGCCGGTGCGACTCGAACAGCTTCAGCAGCCGCGCCGAAGCGCCCTCGGCCGCACCCTCACCGGCACCTGCTCCCAGGCCCGCACCCGGAACCGCGCCCAGGCCCGCACCGACGCCGGCGCCCGCCTCCTCGGCGTCGCCCCCGTCCTCCGTCGTACCCATCAACGTCCTCCTGGCCTATTCAGTCGTCGCTGACTCTGCATGAATCCATGCAGCATTGGCAAGGAGTGTCCACCGGACGCACCGGAACCGGCCGCGTAAGAACCGCCCGCGCCGGAACCGGCCGCCTGCGCCGCCACGCATGGCGCCTACACCGGAGGCAGCCGCCCCTTCTGCGGCTTGCCCATCGCGTTCCGCGGCAGCTCGTCCAGGAACCGGACCTTGCGCGGCCGCTTGTGCACCGACAGATGCCCGGCGACGAAGTCCATCAGTTCGGCCTCGGTCACCCCGTCCGCGACGACGAAGGCGACGATCTCCTGGCCCAGGTCCTCGTGCGGTGCGCCCACCACCGCCGCCTCACGGACCGCGGGGTGGTCGAGCAGCGCGTTCTCCACCTCGCCCGCGCCGATGCGGTAGCCGCCGGACTTGATGAGGTCGGTCGAGGCGCGGCCGACGATCCGGTGCATGCCGTCCGGCTCCGCCATCGCCATGTCACCGGTGCGGAACCAGCCGTCGGCGGTGTACGAGGCGGCGGTGGCCTCCGTACGGCCGAGGTAGCCGTCGAAGAGCGTGCCGGAACGGATCTGCAGCTCGCCGACCGTGGCGCCGTCGTACGGGACGGGCCCGCCGTCCTCGTCCACCAGCCGGGTCTCCACTCCCGGCAGCGGCAGCCCGACCGAGCCGGGGCGGCGTTCACCGGCCGCCCGCGTGCTGATCGTGATCAGCGTCTCCGTCATCCCGTACCGCTCCACGGGACGCTGCCCGGTGAGCGTCTCCAGGTCCCGGAAGACGGGCGCGGGGAGCGGGGCGCTGCCCGAGACGAGCAGCCGGGCGCCGGTCAGCGCCCGCGCGGCGGCGGGGTCGCGCACCACCCGCGACCAGACCGTCGGCACGCCGAAGTAGAGGCTGCCGCCGGCCGCCGCGTAGGCCTGCGGTGTCGGCCGTCCGGTGTGCACCAGCCGGCTGCCGGTGCGCAGCGCGCCGAGCACGCCCAGCACCAGGCCGTGCACATGGAACAGCGGCAGGCCGTGCACCAGGGTGTCCCCGGCGGTCCACTCCCAGGCCCCGGCGAGCACGCCGAGGTCGGTGGCGATCGCGCCGCGCGAGACCACGACGCCCTTCGGCGAGCCCGTCGTTCCCGAGGTGTAGAGGATGAGCGCGGCTTCCTTCGGCCCCGGCTCCGGGCCGCTCCAGCCAGCGCGCTCGTCGAAGTCGACGGGGAGCAGCGCCGCGCCCGAATCCCCCAGGATGTGGTTCTGTTCGGACGGCCCGGAGTCCGGCGGCACCGGGACCACGGGCACTCCGGCCAGCAGCCCGCCCACCACGGCGGCCACCGTCTCCAGCGACGCCGTCGCCCGCACCGCGAACGCCGGCGCCCCCGTCACCCGCGCCGCGACCGCGCCCGCCGCGCCGAGCAGCTCCTCGTACGAGCAGGACCGCCCCGCGACGGTCACGGCATCGGGCCGGTCCGCGCCGTCGGACGCGGTGAGGGCCGTCAGCAAGGAGGGGACGGGTGACAGCGGCACGGGTGTGCTCCTCTGAATGTCTCTATCCGAGAGCCGAGAGCCGAGCCCGGGCGGGCTCGACCGGGCTCGTCCGGGCTGGACCGGGCTCGACGGCGCTCGCAGCGCAGTAGCACCGCGACTCTACGCATCGCCCGCTGGGAGGGGGCACCCCCGAAAAGAATCGGGGGTTTCCCCCAGTGTCTGACGCCGCCGGGCTCCGTACGGTGGCGTCATGGACGCCCGCGACCCGGAACTCAAGAAAGAACTCGCCGCCACCCTTCAGGCCCGCAAGGACCTCGGTGCGGAGTACGAGTCGGAACTGGTCGACTCGTTCATGGAGAAAGTGGACCAGCGCCTCGACAGCCATGTCGAGCAGCGGGTCCGCCGCCAACTGGCCGAGCAGCAGACCTCCTTCGCCCGGGCCGGCCGCAGCCCCGGCACGCCGGAGCCCAACGCGCGCTTCGCCCGTTACGGCTTCGCCGGCTTCACGATGATCGCCGCGATCCCGCTCTCCGCGATCGGTGTGGTCAACGCGGGGACCGCCGGACTGTTCATCACCTGGGCCGGCATCGTGGGCGTGAACGTCGCCCAGTCCCTCGGCCACATCTTCACGGGCGAACGCGGCGAGCGCCGCCGGAAGTCCGACGGCGACTGGGAGTAACCGCCGGCCCGCGCCGGAAAGCCGGGCGGCAGGGCAGACGCACAAACGGGAAGCCGGGCGGACGGCGCAGGGAACCCGGGAACCCGCGGAAGAAATGGGAGCGGGGACCGCCGCACCCCCGGTCACCCGGGGGGCGGGACGACGGCGGTCCCCGCATCGGACGTGGGCCGGGTCAGGACCAGACATCACGTCCAGGGAGGGTCACCTCAGAGGTCCGGGAGCCGCTCCGGAGTTCCTGGGTGCCACATCCTGTGTCGCCGGGCTTCTCTTCCCGGCGAACACCAATGTGCCCGACCCGTGTTAAGCGCGTGCTGCGGCCGCGTGACGCCGGTGTAGCACTTTCGAATCCCTGGATGAACAGCCGGAACGGCCCCCCTGCCCGGTCCGGGCAGGGGGGCCGCATCATGCCGGGCCGGACGGGCGCCGGGGCTCCGTCGGTTACTTGGCCAGGAAGGCGAGCAGGTCCTGGCGGCTCACGACGCCGGTCGGCTTGCCCTCGACGAGGACGATCGCCGCGTCGGACTTGGTGCCCAGGACCTTCATCAGGTCGGAGACCGGCTCGCCGGAGCCGACCTGCGGCAGCGGGCCGCTCATGTGCTTCTCCAGCGGGTCGCCCAGCGTGGCGCGCTTGGCGAACAGCGCGTCCAGGAGGTCGCGTTCCATGACGGAGCCGATGACCTCGGCCGCCATCACGTCCGGGTGACCGGCGCCCGGCTTCACGATCGGCATCTGGGAGACGCCGTACTCGCGGAGCACGTCGATCGCCTCGCCGACGGTCTCCTCCGGGTGCATGTGCAGGAGCTGCGGGATGCCGCCGCCCTTGTGCTCCAGCACGTCGGCGACGCTGGCCTGGCCGGTGCCCTCGTCGAGGAAGCCGTGCGAGGCCATCCACTCGTCGCTGAAGATCTTCGACATGTAGCCGCGGCCGGAGTCCGGCAGCAGGACGACGACGACGTCGTCCGGGCCGAGCTTCTCCGCGACGCGCAGCGCCGCGACGACCGCCATGCCGCAGGAGCCGCCGACGAGCAGCCCCTCCTCCTTGGCGAGGCGGCGGGTCATCTGGAAGGAGTCCTTGTCGGACACGGCGACGATGCCGTCCGCGACCTCACGGTCGTAGGCGGTCGGCCAGAAGTCCTCACCGACGCCCTCGACCAGGTACGGACGCCCGGAGCCGCCGGAGTACACCGAACCCTCGGGGTCGGCGCCGATGACCTGGACGCGGCCCTCGCTGGCGTCCTTGAGGTAGCGGCCGGTGCCGGAGATGGTGCCGCCGGTGCCGACGCCCGCGACGAAGTGCGTGATCCGCCCCTCCGTCTGCTCCCACAGCTCGGGGCCGGTGGAGTGGTAGTGCGACAGCGGGTTGTTCGGGTTGCTGTACTGGTCCGGCTTCCACGCGTTGGGGGTCTCGCGCACCAGCCGGTCGGAGACGTTGTAGTACGACTCCGGGTGGTCGGGGTCGACGGCGGTCGGACAGACCACGACCTCCGCGCCGTACGCCCGCAGTACGTTGATCTTGTCGAGCGACACCTTGTCCGGGCAGACGAAGATGCAGTGGTAGCCCTTCTGCTGGGCGACGATCGCGAGGCCGACACCGGTGTTGCCGGAGGTCGGCTCGACGATCGTGCCGCCGGGCTTCAGCTCACCGCTCTGCTCCGCGGCCTCGATCATCCGGACCGCGATGCGGTCCTTGACCGAGCCTCCGGGGTTGAAGTACTCGACCTTGGCCAGGACGGTCGCCTGGATGCCCTCGGTCACGTTGTTGAGCCGCACCAGCGGGGTGTTGCCGACGAGGCTGATCATCGAGTCGTGGAACTGCACCATTGTCTCCGGGTTCTCCGTGAATGTGCGGCAAGCCTATGGCCTAACGCGCCGACTCTCAGCTCGTCCGTGCCTCGATCGCTTCTCCCCTCCTCCCCCCTAATGTCGATCGATCACCACTACGGCACGTTGCAGTGGGCGTGTCACGGGGCAACAAGGTGTTGTACGCACAAAAGCACGGGAGGTGAGCGGGCTCGATGTCGAGGGCGAGGGTGGCACGGCGGATCGCGACCGCGGCCGCATACGGCGGCGGCGGGATCAGTCTGCTCGGCGGGGCGGCCGTGGGGGTACTGCTGGCCGAGGTGAGCCTGGCCAAACGGACGGTCGGCGGCTCCGACGACGTACCGCCGCGCGCCGACGGAAGATACGGGTCGGCTTTTTCGCACCGTACGGGTGAAGTTCCGCTCCGGCTCGGCTTCCTCGGCGACTCGACGGCGGCGGGGCAGGGCGTGCACCGGGCGCGCGAGACCCCGGGCGCGCTGCTCGCCTCCGGGCTCGCGGCGGTCGCGGAGCGGCCCGTCACCCTGGTCAACGTGGCGAATCCCGGGGCGCAGTCCAGCGACCTGGCGCGCCAGGTCGCGCTGCTGCTCGACGTGGGCGCACCGCCCCCGGACGTCTGCGTGATCATGATCGGCGCGAACGACGTGACGCACCGGATGCCGCCCGCCAAGTCCGTCCGGCTGCTGTCGGACGCGGTCCGCCGGCTGCGCGAGGCGGGCAGCGAGGTGATCGTCGGCACCTGTCCCGACCTGGGCTCCGTGGAGCCGGTGTACCAGCCGCTGCGCTGGCTGGCGCGCCGGATGAGCCGCCAGCTGGCCGCCGCGCAGACCATAGGGGTGGTCGGGCTCGGCGGTCGTTCGGTCTCGCTGGGCGATCTGCTCGGACCGGAGTTCGAGGCCCATCCCCGGGAGATGTTCGGCCCGGACAACTACCACCCCTCCGCGGAGGGGTACGCGACGGCGGCCATGGCGATGCTCCCGACGCTGTGTGCCTCCCTGGGCGTGTGGCCCGAGGCGGACGAGCATCCGGACGCGCAGCGCGGCGAGAGCTTCCTGCCGGTGGCGCAGGCCGCCGTGGAGGCCGCGTCCGAGGGCGGCACCGAGGTCGTCGCGGCGATGCACCCCGTGGCCGGGCCCCGCGGCCGCTGGGCGCTGCTCAAGCACCGCCGCCGCCAGCGGCTGCCGCACACGGCCGAACCGGCGTCCAGCCAGCCGTCGTCGGCCTGACGGAGCTGACGGAGCCGCTCCGGCCGGCGCCCACGCACCGGCCGGAGCGAGTACGGAGGGGGCTGGGCTAAGCGCGCGCTCAGAAAGAGTCCCGTGTCACAGCCCACAGCCCGTGACTCCTCGCGATACGTGCAGGTAACTTCCCAGAGAGTCCTGCCGCCTCGACGAGGAGTGTGTGTCGCGATGCCCGAAGCCGTGATCGTCTCAGCCGCCCGATCCCCCATCGGACGCGCCTTCAAGGGATCCCTCAAGGATCTGCGCCCGGACGACCTGACCGCCACGATCATCCAGGCCGCGCTCGCGAAGGTCCCGGAGCTGGACCCGCGGCAGATCGACGACCTGATGCTCGGCTGCGGTCTGCCCGGCGGCGAGCAGGGCTACAACCTCGGCCGCATCGTGGCCGTGCAGATGGGCATGGACCACCTGCCGGGCTGCACGGTCACCCGTTACTGTTCGTCGTCGCTCCAGACGACCCGGATGGCGATGCACGCCATCAAGGCCGGCGAGGGCGACATCTTCGTCTCGGCCGGTGTCGAGATGGTCTCGCGCAGCATCAAGGGCAGCTCCGACGGCCTGCCGGACACCAAGAACCCGCTCTTCGCCGACGCCGAGCTGCGCACGCTGGGCCGCGCCGAGAAGGGCGGCGGCGAGTGGCACGACCCGCGCGAGGACGGGCTGATCCCGGACGCGTACATCTCGATGGGCCAGACCGCCGAGAACCTCGCCGCGATCAAGGGTGTCACCCGCGCCGACCAGGACGAGTTCGGCGTACGGTCCCAGAACCTCGCCGAGGCCGCCATCAAGAACGGCTTCTGGGAGCGCGAGATCACCCCGGTCACGCTGCCGGACGGCACGGTCGTCTCCCAGGACGACGGCCCGCGCGCGGGCGTCACGCTGGAGGGCGTCCAGGGCCTCAAGCCGGTCTTCCGCCCCGACGGCACGGTCACCGCGGGCAACTGCTGCCCGCTCAACGACGGCGCCGCGGCCCTCGTGGTCATGTCCGACGTGAAGGCCCGCGAGCTGGGCATCACCCCGCTCGCCCGCGTCGTCTCCACCGGTGTCTCCGGCCTCTCCCCCGAGATCATGGGCTACGGCCCGGTCGAGGCGTCGAAGCAGGCGCTCAAGCGGGCCGGCCTGGGCATCGGCGACATCGACCTGGTCGAGATCAACGAGGCGTTCGCCGCGCAGGTCATCCCGTCCTACCGCGACCTCGGCGTGGACCTTGACCGGCTGAACATCAACGGCGGCGCGATCGCCGTGGGCCACCCGTTCGGCATGACCGGCGCCCGCATCACCGGCACGCTGATCAACTCGCTGCAGTTCCACGACAAGCAGTTCGGCCTGGAGACGATGTGCGTCGGCGGCGGCCAGGGCATGGCGATGGTCATCGAGCGCCTGAGCTGATCCACTTGTAACTCTTTCGCCGTCACGGCGTGTGATCTAAGTCGCAATCGAACCGCCCCCGGGTTGTTATACGAGCCCGGGGGCGGCTCGTTTTCGCAGGTCAGGGCGGCATCACCCGGATGGCCCAGGACCTCAGACCCGTCCATTTCGTGACGTTCCGCACTGCGAAGGGGAGAGGTTTACAGGCACAGTGATGTGTGGGGGATGTTTCGTCCACTCTCCAGTGGGCACCGCTCGGGATCACGTCAGTCGGGAGTACGTCTGTGAGCGCCCTGTTCTCCATCCTGCTGGTGGTCGCGGTCATCGCCGTGGCCCTAGGTTCCGCCGCCCTGCTGTCCGCCCGCGGCCTGCGCCGTGAGCTCGCCGCCCTGCGCGGGGATCTCGCGCTCGCCGGCACCGCCGCCGGCAGCACCGCCGTACCGGCTGCCCGGCCGGTTCCCGCCGACGAGATACGCGCCGCCGTCGCGGACGCGCTCGCCGACGAGCGGGAGCGTGAGCTCGCCGAGGCGCGGGCCTTCTGGGCCGAGCAGGAAGCCCGCGAGTCCGCGGACACCTCGTTCTTCCGTGGCGGCATGCCCGCCGCGGGCACCGACTACGCCGAGTACGAGATCCCGACGGTGCTGCCGTTCCTGCCCCGGCAGTCCGATCTGGCCGGGCTGGAGTCCGAGCTCGCCCTCCCGGCGCCGGGCTTCTTCCCGCACCCCTCGGCGGCGCAGGACCACGCCGACTACCCGGACTTCCCGGATCTGCACAGCGCCCCCAGCCCCTCCGTCGTCGCCAACCCGGACCAGACCGCCGAGCGCCTCACCGACCTCGCCGAGGGCCGCATACCGCTCTCCGACGTCCGCCCGGGCCCGCTCGGCACGCTGGACGTGTACGTCTTCGCGGACGGCACCACGCTCTGCATGACCCCGGGCCACCGTGAGACCGCCCTCCAGCTCTCCGAGGCCCTGGAGCGCGGTGAGGTCCCCGTCCTCCTCGGCGGCTCCGCCGTGGGCGGCGCGTACGCCCTGACGTTCACCTACGGCGACGAGAGCATCTTCATCCTGGCCGACCGGGTCGTCGCCTCCCTCTGAGCGCACCCGCCCCGTCCGACCCCTCCGACCCGTCAGACCTGTCGGATCCGTCAGACCCCCGAACGCCGAGCGGCCCCGTCGATACGGACGAGGGCCGCTTCGAGCACCTCGCCGCGCTCCGGGCGCTGTTCGAACGCCAGTGCCAGGTCGTTCCCGGCCACCGCGATCTGGTCGCCCACGGTGAAGGCACCGTCGTCCGGGATCAAGGCCGGTTCCCGGCCGGGGAATTCAAGCCGCTGTGCTTCCGCGGCCAGCCATCGTGCCAGCTCAAGGCCGGTTTCGGCGGCCCCGCCGCGCAGCCGGCTCTGGGGCAGGGCGCGAAATCGGCTCGCCAATCGGTCAACGGCGGAGCGCAAAGGAGTGCAGTCGAGCATGTCGGCGAGCGTACCGGGGGCGTGTGTTCCGGCCACGCACTCACATCCGCCTGCCATGGATGGTTGCCAACGCCCCAACAGTCAGGCACGGTGAGATGACCGGACACCGTATACCGGAGGCGCCGATGTCCCAGATCTTCTCCGAGGAAACCCACCGGAACCTGCTCTCCCGCATCCCCCATTGCACCGGCCGAGAGGTACGCGACTGGCTCCGCGCAGTCGATGACGGCCCAGCCTTCCTCCGCTTCGACGAGAAAGTCAGCTGGCTCCGCAGCGAACACGACCTGTCCTACGGACATGCCAAGGCGATCGTCCACGAATACGACTTGAGGCGGGCAGCCCGCAATCTCCGGTAGCCCCGGGCGTACGACGACGGGCCCCCAGGAGGCACTGCCTCCTGGGGGCCCGTCAGGTACGAGGTGCTCGTACGGAGTCCTACCGCCGGATCAATCCCTGAGGATCGAGATCAGCCGCAGCATCTCCAGGTAGATCCACACCAGTGAGAGCGTCAGGCCGAACGCGGCCAGCCACGACTCGTTCTGCGGTGCGCCGTAGCGGACGCCGTCCTCGATCTGCTTGAAGTCGAGCGACAGGAAGAACGCGCCCAGGCCGATGCCGATGATGCCGACGATGATGCCCAGCGGGCCGCTGCTGCGCAGACCGCCCTCGGGAGCGGCGCCGAACGCGACGAACAGCAGGTTCACCAGCATCAGCAGCACGAAGCCGATGGCGACCGCCATGCCGATGCGCTGGTAGCGCGCGGTGACGCGAATCAGCCGGGTCTTGTAGGCGATGAGCATGCCGACGAAGACCGCCATGGTGCCCAGCACCGCCTGGACCGGAGCCCCGGACCAGTACTGGTTGTACATCTTGCTGATCACGCCGAGGAAGACGCCCTCGAAGATCGCGTAGCCGATGATCAGCGCGGGGACCGGCGTCCGCTTGAACGCCTGGACCATGGCGAGCACGAACGCCACGATCGCCGCGCCGAACGCCAGGCCGTAGCTGGTGGTACTCACCGGCAGCACGGACCAGGCGACGATCGCACCGACGATCACGGTGCCCAGCGTCATACCCGTGCGCATGACGACGTCGTCCATCGTCATGCGCCCGGTCTGCGCGGGTCCGGCCGGCGGGGCCTGGTACATCTGCTGGAGCTGCTCGGGGGTGAGTTGCTGCTGGTCCGCCGTGGCGTAAGGATTGCCGCCCTGCGCGTACGGGTTACCACCCTGCGGCGCGTTCGGGTTTCCCTGCTGCGCGTACGGATTTCCCGACCCCTGCGGGGCCGCGCCCTGCTGCTGCGTGCCGAAGCCCGCGTATCCGTCCCCGCGGCTGAAGCCTCGCCGCGAGAAGACCGGGTTGCTGCTCCTCATCTCACTCCTCCATGGCCGCGCGTTACGGCGTTGCCTCAAGAGTAATGGGTTAGCAAAAGAGACGGAGTACCGCCGGAGGAGGATCTTCTGACGGGCGCCCCACGGGAGTTTTTGAGGTGCCCGGAGCCGGACTCGAACCGGCACGGCCATGAGGCCAGCGAGGTTTAAGCTCGCCGTGTCTGCGTTCCACCATCCGGGCGGGGGCGGGGTCTCGACGCAGGACGAGCGTATCGGGGTTACTGGGCCGAACAGGGCACGATCCGCGTCATGTTGTCTGATTTTAGGGGTACCTGACGCAGCCTCAAGTGGGCCTTGAGGGGGTGGATCGCGAGCCCCCGGGCCTTCACATGGCGCACACACGTCATTCGCATATGACGCGAAATCGATCACGCCGGACAGCCTCCCGGACACCACCCGGAGTCCCGCCGCGCCGTCACCGGGACCACGCTGACGGCGGACGGCTCACCGGGCCTCCGGGCCCGGTGTCATCCGCAAGTAGTACAGCGGACCCCCCGGGTCCCTCCCAGGACTGCCCTCGGAACAGCAGTCTGGGCTGATCCCCGGAGCGGATCCGGCCGTCACGATGGAGTAGTCGTCGTTCACCCCACTTCAGGAGCCGCCCCGTGACCCCCACCGGAACCACTTCCCGCACCTCGATGGTGGCGGCCCGTGCCACGGACCTCAGCAAGGTCTACGGCGAGGGAGAGACCCGGGTCGTCGCTCTGGACGGTGTCTCGGTCGAGTTCCGGCGCGCGGAGTACACGGCGATCATGGGTCCGTCGGGCTCCGGCAAGTCCACGCTGATGCACTGCATGGCGGGGCTCGACTCGGTCTCCGCCGGGTCGGCGCGGATCGGTGAGACGGAACTGGCGTCGCTCAAGGACAAGCAACTCACCCAGTTGCGCCGGGACAAGATCGGCTTCATCTTCCAGGCGTTCAACCTGCTGCCGACGCTCACCGCCGCCGAGAACATCACCCTTCCGATGGACATCGCCGGTCGCAAGGCCGACCAGCAGTGGCTCGCCCAGGTGATCGCCACGGTGGGGCTGGCCGACCGGCTGTCGCACCGGCCGAACCAGCTGTCCGGCGGCCAGCAGCAGCGCGTGGCGGTCGCCCGCGCCCTGGCGAGCAAGCCGGAGATCATCTTCGCCGACGAGCCGACCGGCAACCTGGACTCGCGCTCCGGCGCCGAGATCCTCGGCTTCCTGCGGAACTCGGTGCGTGAGCTGGGCCAGACGATCGTGATGGTCACGCACGACCCGGTCGCCGCGTCCTACGCGGACCGGGTGATCTTCCTCGCCGACGGCCGCGTCGTCGACGAACTGCACGACCCGACCTCGGACGGCGTCCTGGAGCGCATGAAGCGTTTCGACGCCAAGGGCCGCACCAGCTGAGCCGGGCGCACCCCGCCGCCCCCTCCGCACCCCAACACGCCCCCGACTCCGGCCTCCGGTTCCCCAGCCCCTCAGTGGCCGCCCGCGCCGCAGCCCTGCCGCGGTGCCGCTCCGCCGTGCCTCCGCGCTGCCGTCGTGCCCCTCACGCACGCCCGCCGCACCGCCGCCCGACCGAACGAACCAGGACTGATCCCCATGTTCCGCACCGCCTTGCGCAACGTCCTCGCGCACAAGGCCAGGCTGCTGATGACCGTGCTCGCCGTCATGCTCGGCGTCGCCTTCGTCTCCGGCACCCTGGTCTTCACCGACACCATCGGCGACGCCTTCAAGAAGAGCTCCGCCAAGAGCTACGAGAACGTCTCCATCGCCGTGAAGCCCGGCTTCGCGGCCCGGTCCACGGGCACGGCCGGCCAGGACGAGCGGCCGCAGCTGACCCAGCGTCAGCTGGACACCGTGCGGGCACTGCCCGGCGCGGCCTCGGCCACCGGCAGCGTCTCCGGGTTCACCGCCGTCGCCGACAAGGACGGCAAGCTGATCGGCAACGGCTGGTCCACGCGGGGCGGGAACTACTCGGCCGGCAAGGACGGCGCCGACTCCCGTTACGCGCTGACGGACGGCCGCGCCCCGCAGAAGCCGGAAGAGGTCGCGGTCGACAGCAAGACCGCCGACCGCGCGGACCTCCAGGTCGGCGACACCGTACGGATGTCCGTCAACGGGCCGGTCATGCACCAGACCGTCACCGGCGTCTTCGACACCGATGACGGCAACGTCGCGGCGGGCGGCAGCCTCGTCCTCTTCGACACCGCCACCGCGCAGAAGCTCTTCGCCAAGCCCGGCCAGTACGACGAGATCGATGTCCGGGCGGCGCCCGGCACCAGCCAGGCCGTGCTCAAGGCCGAGGCCGAGAAGGCACTGCCCGAGGGCACCGAGATCGTCACCGGACAGAAGCTGGCGGACGAGGAGGCCGCGCAGATCTCCCAGGCGATGAGCGGTCTGAACACCGGGCTGCTGGTCTTCGCCGGTATCGCGCTGTTCGTCGGCATCTTCATCATCGCCAACACCTTCACCATGCTGGTCGCCCAGCGCACCAAGGAGCTGGCGCTGATGCGGGCGGTCGGCGCGAGCCGCCGCCAGGTGACGCGCTCGGTGCTGATCGAGGCGTTCGTGGTCGGCCTGACCGCCGCCGTCGTCGGCCTCGTGACGGGCATAGGGATCGCGGTCGGCATGCGGTCGGTGCTCGGCACGACCGGCGCGACGATGCCGGACGGACCGCTGGTGGTCGCACCCGGCACGATCATGGCGTCGCTGGTCGTCGGTGTCGCCGTCACCATGCTCGCCGCCTGGCTGCCCGCCCGCCGGGCGTCCAGGATCGCGCCGGTCGCCGCGATGAGCAGCGTGCACGCCCCGGCCACCACCAGGAGCCTGGTGCTGCGCAACACCCTCGGCGCACTGCTGACCGGTGCGGGCATCGCCCTGGTGCTGGCCGGCGTGGGCATGGGCATGGACAGCGGCAAGCTGCCGCTGGGCGCCGGCGGCGGGCTGCTGCTGATCGGGGTGTTCGTGCTGACGCCGCTGCTGTCGCGCCCGGTCATCGCCGCGGCGGGACCGCTGTTGCGCCCGTTCGGCGTCACCGGCAAGCTCGCCCGGCAGAACTCGGTGCGCAACCCGCGGCGTACCGCCGCCACCGCGTCGGCGCTGATGATCGGCCTGACGCTGATCACCGGTCTCACGGTGATCGCGACCTCGGTCCAGAAGGGCATCGACAGGATCGCCGCGGACTCCATCAAGGCCGACTACACGATCAGCATGGTCAACCGCGTCAACGGCCTCTCCCCCGAGGTGGCGAAGACGCTGAGCGGGCTCGGCGACGTGACCGCGTCCAGCCCGATGCGGGAGGCCTGGATCGAGCTCGGCGGCGGCGACCACCCGGTGACCGGCGTCAACACCCGCTCCATCGCACAGCTCGTCAACCTCGACTTCACCAGCGGCTCGATCGGCGGGCTCGGCGGCACGACCGTCGTCGTGGACGACAAGACCGCGAGGGACGGCGGCTGGAAGGTCGGCGACGCCCTGCCGACCGTCTATGACGACAAGGCCAGGGGCACGCTGACGGTCGGCGGCATCTACCAGGGCAACAACATCCTCAACGGCGTCCTCGTCGACACCGCGACCCTCGACCCGCACCTGTCGAAGATCTCCGACACGCAGGTCATGGTGAAGACCGCCGACGGCGCGAGCGCCGCCACCAAGGACGCCATCGAGAAGGCGCTGGGCGACAACCCGGCGATCAAGGTGCAGGACAAGGCCGATATCTCCAACGAGGCCGGCGGCATGATCAGCATGATGCTGAACATGCTCTACGGGCTGCTCGCGATGGCCGTGATCGTCGCGGTCCTCGGGGTCATCAACACCCTGGCCATGTCGGTCTTCGAACGCTCCCACGAGATCGGCATGCTGCGGGCGATCGGCCTCGACCGCCGGGACGTCAAGCGGATGGTCCGGTTCGAGTCGCTGCTGATCTCGCTGTTCGGCGCGGTGCTCGGGATCGGGCTCGGGGTCTTCCTCGGCTGGGCCGCGGGCCGGCTGATCGCCGGCGGCATGGACACCTACACGATGGTCCTGCCGTGGGACCGGATCGCGATCTTCCTCGGCGGCGCCGCCGTGGTCGGGGTGCTGGCCGCGCTGTGGCCGGCCCGGCGCGCGGCCCGGCTCAACATGCTCAGCGCCATCAAGGCGGAGTAGCGGGCTCCGTGCATCGCCGCCGTGGGCTCTCCCGGATCCGTCCGGGAGAGCCCACGGCGCTGTTCAGGCCTTCGGCTGCTGGGAGTGTCGTCCAATGAGCGTCGTCCGCCCGGAGGGCGGGGCCGGCGGGGCTTGGTGCGTGCGATCGCAAGGCGGAGGAGGGAGTCCATGCAGTGGGGGCACCTCCCAGCGGCAGCTGGGGGCCATCGGCGACCCACGACAACGCCGCGAGCGTGCGTGCCAAGCCCCGCCGCTGGGGGCACCTCCCAGCGGTAGCTGGGGGAGGGAATTCGACGACACGACCTAGGGCCACGGCCGGGCCGGCGGCATGCCCGCCGCCCCGGAGGGCCTGGTCCTGACGGCCAGGACCTGGTTGACGCCGATACGGTTCTGCTCGAAGGACAGCGCGCTGGCGGCCATGTACAGCCGCCACACCCGCGCCCGTCCGGCACCGGCGAGCCGCACCGCCTCCTGCCAGTGGTCCTCCAGATTGCGCACCCAGGCCCGCAGCGTCAGCGCGTAGTGCTCCCGCAGCGCCTCGACGTCCCGCACCTCGAATCCGGCCTCCTCCAGCCGGGAGACGGTCGAGCCGACCGGCGCGAGCTCGCCGTCCGGGAAGACGTACCGGTCGATGAACTCGTCGACGTGGTACGCCTCCTCGTCCGCCCAGGGGCGGCGGGCGATCTGGTGGTTGAGCAGCCGGCCGCCCGGCCTCAGCAGGCCGTAGAGGTGGGCGGCGTACTCGCGGTACAGGTCGCGGCCGACGTGCTCCGCCATGCCGATCGACGAGATCGCGTCGTACGGGCCGTCCGCGACCGCCCGGTAGTCCTGGACGCGGATGTCGATGCGATCGGTGAGCCCGGCCTCCGCGACGCGCTTGCGGGCGTACGCGGCCTGCTCGGTGGAGAGCGTGATGCCGACGGCGCGCACCCCGTAGTGCTCGGCGGCATGCAGCACCATCGAACCCCAGCCGCAGCCGACGTCCAGCAGCGTCTGGTCGGGCCGGAGCGCCAACTTGCGGCAGACCAGGTCGAGTTTGGCGTACTGGGCCTCTTCGAGGGTGGTCTCGGGGTGCTCCCAGTAGGCGCAGGAGTAGACCATCGACGGGCCGAGGACACGCTCGTAGAAGTCGTTGCCGACGTCGTAGTGGTGACTGATGGCCTGCTTGTCGCGGCCCGGGCTGTGCAGCGGGCCGAACCGGCGGCGGGCCTCCTCGGGCGGCGGCGACGGTGGCAGCCCCGGCCCGGCGAGCACGAGGGCCTCGCGGGCCAACCGATAGGTGTGCGGGTTGCGCAACAGGTCCACCGCGCGGCGGAAACCGCCGGGGTGCGGTGCGCCGTCCTCGTCGGTGTCCCAGACGATGCCGGCGATCAGGTCCAGCGCCTCGTACAGATCGCCTTCGATGTCCAGGTCGCCGGCGACCCAGGCGCGGGCCAGTCCCAGCTCACCGGGCTTCCACAGCAGCCGGCGCAGCGCCCGGCGCCGCCGCATGACGAGCATGGGGGCGTCCGGGGGTCCGGCCTCGCTTCCGTCCCAGGCGCGGATGCGCAGCGGGAACGGTTCTCGTAGGGCTTTTTCAGCAAGGTCGCGCATGCGACGGGCCGCATCTGCCATGCGTACGAGCGTACGACGGACGGCCGTCGACGCGAGTGATTTTCCGGCCCAACCACCCGGGCGTCCCCGGGGGGTACGCCGAAGGGGCGCCCGCACCACGGATGGCGGACGCCCCTTCGGCCTTACGTTCGTGCGACCGGACCTGCCGGACCGGTGTGACTCGTCGTCAGGAAGCCTTGGCCTTCCCGGCTGCCTCGGCGGTGGCCGCGTTCGCCGGGACGGCCGCCTTCGCGGGGGCCGGCGCCGGACGGGCCGCCTCGTAGAACTCCTCGCGGGGGTTCTCCATGGCGCCGAGCGAGACGACCTCGCGCTTGAGGAACATCGCGAGCGTCCAGTCGGCGAAGACCCGGATCTTGCGGTTCCAGGTCGGGACGGCCATGCCGTGGTAGCCACGGTGCATGTACCAGGCCAGCCGGCCCTTGAGCTTGATCTTGGTCTTGCCGACCACGATCATCGCCACGCCCTTGTGCAGACCGAGACCGGCGACCGCGCCCTTGTTGGCGTGGGCGTAGGTCTGCTGCGGGAAGCCGCGCATCCCCGAGACCACGTTGTCGCCGAGGACCTTGGCCTGGCGCAGCGCGTGCTGGGCGTTCGGCGGGCACCAGGCGTTCTCGACGCCGGCCTTGCGGGCGGCGATGTCCGGGACCTGGGCGTTGTCGCCCGCGGCCCAGATGTAGTCGGTGCCCTGTACCTGGAGCTTCTCCGAGGTGTCCACATGGCCGCGCGGGCCGAGCGGGAGACCGAAGCGGGCGAGCGCCGGGTTCGGCTTGACGCCCGCGGTCCACACGATCGTGGAGGCGTCGACCTCCAGACCGTTGGCGAGCACCACGTGCTTGTCGACACAGGACTTCATCGACGTGCTGAGGTAGACCTCGATACCGCGCTCGCGCAGGTGCTCAAGGCCCCACTCGCCGAGCTGCGGGCCGACCTCGGGGAGGATCTTGTCGGCGGCGTCGACGAGGATGAAGCGCATGTCCTCGCGCTTGACGTTCGGGTAGTACTTGGCGGCGTCGCGGGCCATGTCCTCGACCTCGCCTATGGTCTCCGCGCCGGCGAAGCCACCGCCGACGAAGACGAAGGTCAGCGCCTTGCGGCGGACGTCCTCGTCCGTCGTGGAGTCGGCCTTGTCGAGCTGCTCGAGGACGTGGTTGCGCAGGCCGATGGCCTCCTCGACGCCCTTCATACCGATGCCGTTCTCGGCCAGGCCGGGGATCGGGAAGGTACGGGAGACCGCGCCGAGCGCGATGATCAGGTAGTCGAAGGGCAGCTCGTAGGTCTCACCCACGAGCGGCTGGATCGACGCGACCTTGCGGTCCTGATCGATGTTCATCACGCGGCCGGTGAGCACCTCCGCACCGGGCAGCACGCGTCGGAGCGGGACGACGACATGGCGCGGGGAGATGCTGCCGGCGGCAGCTTCGGGAAGGAAGGGCTGGTACGTCATGTACGAGCGCGGGTCGACGACAGTGACCGTCGCCTCGCCGTACCGCATCTTCTTCATGATGCGGCGCGCCGCGTACAGGCCGACGTATCCGCCGCCTACTACGAGGATCCGTGGACGCTCCGAAGTGCTCATGGTTCGAGTATCCAGCACCTGATGGGGGGGTGCTCGTGAGCCCCTTCACAAGGTCCTGGACACCCTCTGCTACACTGCCCGGCCGCGTGACCAGGCCCACAGCCCCCAGAGGGAACCTGAGACCCGGACGGGCCGTTGAGCGCACCATCTGATCAGCGAAGATCGGCGCCCTTTGGGCATGTGTCCAAGGGGCTGTAACACCGCGGAAACACCGCGCCACAAGGGTTCCGAGGGGTCCCGGGCCCCACGGCCTTGGAAAACTGGGCCGTAGGACCGGAACTTCATGTGAAGAGTTTCACAAACTTCGTGCTACGCGATGCTCCAGGCGATGCCGTCGAGGATGTCGTGCTCGCTCACGACGACCTCCTGGGCCCCGATCCGCTCCATGATCTGGAGCAGCACGAGCGCTCCCGCGCCGATCACGTCGACCCGTCCCGGGTGCATCACGGGGATGGCCGCGCGCTCCGCGTGGGTGGCCGCGAGGAGCTGTCCGGTGATCTCCCTGACCTGCTCCAGGGAGATCCGTGAATGGTGGATCGCGGACGAGTCGTACTCCGTCAGACCCAGCGCGACGGCCGCGACCGTGGTGACGGAGCCGGCCAGCCCGACGAGGGTGCGGGCCTGCTCCAGCGGGACGGATGCGGCCGCCTCGTCGAGCGCGGCGTTGATGTCGGCCTTGATGGCGGTGATCCGGCCGAGCGTCGGCGGGTCGATGATCGTGCCGTCGTCGGCGGTCAGGTGCCGTTCGGTCATCCGCACACAGCCGATGTCGACGGAGCGGGCCGCGAGCACGCTGTCGTCGCCGACCACGAACTCGGTCGAGCCGCCGCCGATGTCGACCACGAGGTAGGGCTTCGCGTGGCCGTCGTGACCCGTCAGCTCCTTGGTGGCGCCGGTGAAGGAGAACTCGGCCTCCTGGTCACCGCTGATCACCTCGGGCTCGACGCCCAGGATGTCCACCACACCGCGGACGAAGTCCGCGCGGTTCTCGGCGTCGCGCGAGGCGGACGTCGCCACGAAGCGCAGCCGCTCCGCCCCGAGTTCCTTGATGACGGCGGCGTACTCACGGCAGGCCGCGAAGGTCCGCTCCAGCGCCTCGGGCGCCAGCCGTCCGGTGCGGTCCACGCCCTGCCCGAGCCGGACGATCGTCATCCGCCGGTCGAGGTCCTCGATCTCACCCGTGACCGGGTCGGCGTCGGCGACGAGCAGCCGGATGGAGTTGGTACCGCAGTCGATGGCCGCAACGCGTGTCACTTCTGCACCTCGTCGGTGGTCGCGGTGGCGCAGCCGCCGCTGACACAGGGGCCCTTGCGCCACCAGTCGGGCAGCATCGCGATGGCCTCGTCGCCCAGCGGGTTGACCCCGGGGCCGGCGGCGAGCGAGTGACCGACCAGGACGTGCAGGCACTTCACCCGGTCGGGCATGCCGCCCGCGCTCGGGAAGCCCTCCAGCACCTCGATGGCGTCCCGGCGGGTGATGTAGTCGTCGTGCGCGGCCCGGTACGCGGCGGCCAGCTCCGGGTCCTCGGCGAGCCGGGCCGTCATCTCCTTCATGACGCCGTCGGCCTCCAGGGTCCCGATGGCGGACGCGGCGCGCGGGCACGTCAGGTAGTACAGCGTCGGGAACGGCGTACCGTCCTCCAGTCGCGGCTGGGTCTCGACCACGTCCGGCTGTCCGCACGGGCAGCGGTGGGCGATGGCCCGCAGGCCGCGCGGCGGGCGGCCCAGCTGCTCCTTGAACGCGGCGATGTCGGCCTCGGTCGGCGTGGTGCGGGGGGTGGGCGCGGGGTGATCTGTCATGAGCCGTTCTCGATCGTGGAAGGTCAGCGGCGGGCGGTGCCCGGCTACCGCCGGGGGGTCCCGGCGGCGTCGGCGTGGTCGACGCTGTCCCAGAAATTGTCGTACCAGGGGCGGTGCGCGGCGGCCTCGTCCGAGGACCGGCGGCCGGCGGGGTCGCTGTCGGGGGCGCCGCTCGGGGTCGGGCTCACCACCGTATAGCCGGTCTCACCGGGCAGCATGAAGTGCAGCCGCTTGCGGGCCTGGGTCTTCACGTACTCGTTGTCCTGCCAGCGGGCCTTCTCCTCGCGCAGCTGCTCGACGCGCTGCTTGGCCTGCTGGGCCTCCTTGCGCTGGTCGGCGATGTCCGAGCGCTGGGCGATGTACTGCCGCATCGGATAGGCGAGAGCGACGATCAGCGCACAGAGCACGAGCGCCAGCAGCGCGGCCCGCCCGGTGAGCTTGCTGCGCCGGGGGGCGGGGCGCCTGGTCGCCGCGCGGTAGACGCGGGCCTGCGCCTCCTGGCCGATCGCCTTCAGCCGCGCCGCGGTGGAGAACCGATCCGCCCCCACGCCGTCTCCCCTCGTCCGCACGTACCTACGTCCCCGGCCACGGTACGGGACCGGGCGCGGGGACGTAGGTCAGACGTGCGGGCGGTGCCGCCGATCAGCCGTCGGACCGGCCGGGTCAGCCCTTGAAGCGGGGGAACGCGGAACGGCCGGCGTAGACCGCCGCGTCGTCCAGGATCTCCTCGATGCGCAGGAGCTGGTTGTACTTGGCGACGCGCTCGGAGCGGGCCGGGGCGCCGGTCTTGATCTGGCCGCAGTTGGTGGCGACGGCGAGGTCGGCGATGGTGACGTCCTCGGTCTCACCGGAGCGGTGCGACATCATGCACTTGAAGCCGTTGCGCTGGGCCAGCTCGACCGCGTCGAGGGTCTCGGTGAGCGAGCCGATCTGGTTGACCTTGACGAGCAGCGCGTTGGCCGAGCCCTCGTCGATACCGCGCTGCAGGCGCTCCGGGTTGGTGACGAAGAGGTCGTCGCCGACGATCTGGACCTTGTCGCCGAGCTTGGCGGTGAGAGCCTTCCAGCCCTCCCAGTCCTCCTCGTTCAGCGGGTCCTCGATGGAGACCAGCGGGTACGCGGCGACCAGCTCGGCGTAGTAGTCCGAGAGCTCGCCGGCGGAGATCTTCTTGCCCTCGAAGTCGTACGAACCGTCCTCGTTGTGGAACTCGGAGGCGGCGACGTCGAGCGCGAGCGCGATGTCCTGGCCCGGCTGGTAGCCGGCCTTCTTGATGGCCTCGACGATGAGGTCGAGCGCCTCGCGGTTGGAGTCGAGGTTCGGCGCGAAGCCGCCCTCGTCGCCCAGGCCGGTGGACAGCCCGCGCTCCTTCAGCACGCCCTTCAGCGTGTGGTAGACCTCGGCGCCCCAGCGCAGGGCCTCGGAGAAGGACTCGGCACCGATCGGCGCGATCATGAACTCCTGGATGTCCACGTTCGAGTCGGCGTGCGACCCGCCGTTCAGGATGTTCATCATCGGGACCGGCAGCACGTGCGCGTTCGGGCCGCCGAGGTAGCGGAAGAGCGGCAGGTCGGACGCCTCGGAGGCGGCGTGCGCGACGGCGAGCGAGACGCCGAGGATGGCGTTGGCGCCGAGCGAGGACTTGTCCGGGGTGGCATCCAGGTCGAACATCGCCTGGTCGATCAGCCGCTGCTCGGTGGCGTCGTAGCCGACCAGCTCCGGGCCGATCTGCTCGATGACGGCGAGAACGGCCTTCTCGACGCCCTTGCCCATGTAGCGGCTCTTGTCACCGTCGCGAAGCTCCAGGGCCTCGAAGGCTCCGGTCGAGGCACCGGACGGCACGGCCGCACGGCCGGTGCTGCCGTCGTCGAGGCCGACCTCGACCTCGACGGTGGGGTTGCCTCGTGAGTCGAGGATTTCCCGGGCTACGACGACGTCGATGGACGGCACGAGTGTCTCCTTCAGGCTGTGTACAGCTGATGCGTGTCTCTCTGCTCTTGCGGCACGAGCCTAACCGCCCGGGGAGGGTAGACCAGTCGATCGGCCGACTCATGAGACGAAAAAGGGCCCAAAGGCTGACAACAGGTGACCAACGGCGCCTTACGCCGCGGTGGCCGACGCCAAAACCCCGGCCCGGCACGCTCGGGGGGAGTGCGTGCCTGGCCGGGGAGTCTTGGGGTAGGGCTATCGGTCTCAGCTGAGGTGCAGCTGCTGGCCCGGGTAGATCAGGTCGGCGTCGCTGACGATGCTCTTGTTCAGCTCGAACAGCTTCTCCCAGCCGCCGGCGACGTGGTGCGCCTGGGCGATCTCGGAAAGGCTGTCGCCGGTGACGACCTTGTACTCGCCGTTGCCCTGCTGGACCGGGGCGGCCTTCTTGGTCTCGGCCGGCTTGGCGGCGGGCTTGGTCTTCTTGACCGGGGCGCGGTTCTCGGACTTGCCGCGGCTGGCGGTGTCCGAGGTGTCGCGCGAGGTGGTGCTCTTCGACGGGGTGCTCTTCGTCGAGGAACCGGTGTTCACGTCGGCGGCCGGGCCACCGGCGGTCAGGTTGCCGGCGCCGGCGCAGGCCCAGGCACCCGGGCCCTGCAGGGCGAGCAGCTTCTCGGCTACCGCGATCTGCTGGTCCTTGGTGGCGAGGTCGGCACGGGCGGCGTACGCGGTGCCGCCGGCGGCTTCCCAGCTGGACTGCGAGAACTGCAGGCCGCCGTAGTAGCCGTTACCGGTGTTGATCGACCAGTTGCCGCCGGACTCGCACTGGGCGACAGCGTCCCAGGTGGCGACCGAAGCGGCGGAGGCGCCGGTGGCACCCAGCAGCGGAACGGCGATCGCGGCGGTGGTGACACCGGCAATCGCGGCAATTCGGGTGAACTTGGACGGGCGACGGTGCTTAGCCATGGTTGTTCATCCTCACCGACGCCTACGAGGTCAGCTGTCGGGTTCGGGCGTGAGTTGCCCGGCTGCGCGGCTCTCGCCGTGCTGCTTCACCCCAAGCCGGTCCGTCCCCCACGAGTTCGGGGCCGGGCCGGCGGAAGACCTTGGGTCCCCCGCTCCTGCCTACGGCGCTTTCGCGTCGACTGTTCCCGTCGGTCGGCGGCAGGACTCGGCGATCCTGACCGGCGGGGCCCGCTGTGGCGAGCAGTACGACGTTAAACACACGATCCCGGCGAGGACAAACATCCCGGGGTCGTACAGCAACTCCCCCATCCGGCTGAGCGGACCCACAGAACCGCAGGTCGGAAGGGAGAAAAGCGGTGCAGTGCGAGCGAGCCGTCACAGCCGCCACGGAGACCCTTGTCACAAGGTCCGGGGTGCCGGGATCGTGTTGAGCGGTCTCAGAAGCTCAAGTCCAGGTGCTGCCCAGGGAGAATCAGGTCGGGATTGTCCCCAACAATCTGGTCATTTGCCCCATAAAGCGCCTTCCATCCACCCTGCAGATGATGGTCGGCGGCGATGTCGCAGAGGTTGTCGCCCGGCACGACGACGTAGTCGCCGTTGGCCGCCACGTCGCCCTGACCGGTGTTCTGATCACCGTTCAGACCGTCGGCGGCACCCGCGGACCGGTCGGCGTCGCGCGAGGCGCGGTCGGCGCTCTGCCCGTCGGAGGAGTCCGGCGATCCGGGCTTCGCGTGCTTGCCCGGGGTCTTGCCCGCGGCTCCCGGCGTGGTGTCCGCCAGGTCCGAGGAGGGGCTCGGGGCGGTCGGCGTGGTGGCCGGCGTGGTGCCGTCCGAAGGATCGGCCGTCGGGTCGGTCGTCGGAGTGCCGGTCGGCGTCGACGGAGTCGTCGGCGTGGTGGACGCCGGAGGAGTCGTCGGCGTCGTGGGCGCCGCGGGTGTCGTCGGCGTCGTGGTGGGCGCCGTCGGCTTCGTGGTGACCAGCGGGGGCAGGATCGAGCCCGGGTCGATCTTCGGCGGCGCTCCGCCGGTCACGAGTCCCGCGGGTCCCGAGCAACCGGGCCAGGCGTCCGGCCCGAGTTCCTTGAGCAGCGTCTCGGCCACGGCTATCTGCTGCGAGCGGCTCGCCAGGTCGGGGCGCTCGGCGTAGACCGTGCCGCCGTACTGCTCCCAGGTGTCCTCGGTGATGGACAGACCACCGTAGAAGCCGTTGCCGGGGTTGGCACTCCACATGCCGCCGCTCTCACATACCGCCACCTTGTCCCAGACCGTGGCATCGGCCGCCTGCGCGGCGCCCGCACCGAGCAACGGGAGTGCGATCCCCGCTCCGGTCGCCGCGACCACCACGATGGCGGTCGGGGCCTGGCGCGGTCGGCGGTGTCTGCCGTTCCCGGACTTCAGCATGCGGTCACCCTTCTCCAAAAAACATCGACTACGGTCCTGCGTCATCTTCGAGAAGCCTGCGATGACCGCAGAACGTAGCGGTGTTGACCATCGCATCACAAGTCGGTGTAGCGGGCATCACGCTGAGGTCACGGTCGATTTCAGCCCTTACCTCTTGTACGGGACATTTTTGACGTCCCGTCAGGGTTTAACAGTGTGAAAGGCTGGACTCAGGACGTCGATTCGAGGATTCCGGTTTCGGGGGTGAAACCCACCGGCAGCGTCCGCAGCCCGCGCATGATGAGGCCGCCGCGCCACCGCAGGTCGTCCGGCTCGGCCGCCAGCCGCAGGTCCGGGAGCCGGGTCAGCAGCGTCGCGAGCGCGGACTGCGCCTCCAGGCGGGCCAGCGGGGCGCCCAGGCAGTAGTGGATGCCGTGCCCGTAGCCGACGTGCTGGTTGTCGCGGCGCGCCAGGTCCAACGTGTCGGGTCCGTCGAACCGGTCGGGGTCGCGGTCGGCCGCCGCCAGCACCACCAGCACCGGCTCGCCCTCCCCGATCCGCTGCCCGCCGATCGTCAGCGACTGCGTCGCGAACCGCCACGTCGCCAGCTCGACCGGCCCGTCGTACCGCAGCAGTTCCTCCACCGCGGTCTCCAGGAGGTCCGTCTCACCACGGGCGATGGACGCCTGGAGCTGGGCGCGTTGCTCGGGATGGCGCAGCAGCGTGTACACGCCGTTACCGATCAAGTTGACCGTAGTTTCAAAACCAGCAAAAAGGAGGATGAAGGCCATCGCGGCGGCCTCGTTCTCCGACAGGTGCTCACCGTGGTCGCTCGCCTTGATGAGCCCGGAGATCAGATCGTCGCCGGGGTCCGCGCGCTTGCGGTGGATCAGCTCCAGCAGATACGCCCGCATCTTCTTCACCGACCGGGCGACGCCGCCGCGCGGGCCGCCGCCGTGGCGGATCATCATGCCCGCCCAGTCCCGGAAGTCGTCCTGGTCCTCGGGCGGGACGCCCAGCAGATCGCAGATCGTGTAGATGGGGAGCGGGAACGCGAACTCGTGGATGAGGTCCGCCTCCGACTTCACCGCGCCCGCCTCGTCCACCTGCAGACCGTCGATGAGCCGGTCGGTCAGCTCCTGCACCCGCGGTGCGAACTCCGCGATCCGGCGCGGGGTGAACGCCTTGGAGACGAGCCGCCGCAGCCGGGTGTGGTCCGGCGGATCGATGTTCAGCAGGTGCGTCATCAGATCCGCGCCGCGCTCGCCGGGGATGCCCACCTTGTTCTTGGCGTTGGCGCCCTCGCTGTGATGACCCCGGTTCTTGCTGAGCCGCGCGTCCGCCAGCGCCTGCCGCGCGTCCGCGTACCGCGTCACCAGCCAGGCGTCGACGCCGCTGGGGAGCGTGGTCCTGTGCACCGGCGAGTGCTCGCGCAGCCAGGCGTACGCCGGGTACGGATCGGCGGCGAACTCCCAGGTGAAGAGGGTGGGGGCGGGAGGGGTGGCGGGGGTGGGCGCGGGGGTTGCGGCAGTCTCGTCAGGCACCCCCTGACGCTAGCGCGTCCCGGCAGAGCCGATCGGCGAGCCGGGTCGTCTGCGGCAGCCGGTACTCCGGCGCCAGCGCGAGGACGTGCCGGCACGCGGTGTCCAGGTCGATGCGGTGCCCTGTCGACACATAGACCGGTTTGACGCCCCGCTGGGTGCGCAGCACGCGGCCCACGGTCTCCCCGTCGTCGACGAGCGGTACGAACGCCCCGCGTTCCGGGCCCAGCGCGGCCGGGTCGTGGCGTCCGGTGAACGGTGTCTTCGCGACCCCGGCGGTCGGAATGCCGGTGATCACCCCGAGGTGGCAGGCGAGGCCGAACCGCCGGGGGTGCGCCAGCCCGTGACCGTCGCAGACCAGCAGATCCGGGACGGTGCTCAGCTTGCGCAGCGCCTCGACCAGGGCGGGCAGCTCGCGGAACGCGAACAGCCCCGGGACATAAGGGAACGAGGTCTCGGCGACGGCTGTCGCCTGCTCCACCGGCGCGAGCGTCCGCGCGTCCAGTACGACGACGGCCGCGGCCACCCGGTCGCCCGTGCCGTTCCCGTCGCCCGCGTACGCGACGTCCAGCCCGGCGACGAAGCGCGGCTCGCGCGGGCCTGGCCCGCGATGGTCCGCCCGCGCCCGCAGCCGGTCCTGGATCTCCAGCGCCTGCGCCTCACCGGCGGGCCACTCGTGCGGCACATCAATCTGCATGGCAGAACGCTACGTTGCGGCCCGGAGCCCGGTCGCCCCGGTTTCCGCGCCGGACATCCCCTGCCTGCTCCGTCGGTCTATTCGGCTGCGCGCAGGGTGTCGCGGTAGCGGCGGGCGGCGGCCCGCAGCGCGGATTCCGGGTCGAGCCCGGCGGCGGTGGCCGCGGAGGCCAGTGCCAGCAGCAGGTCGCCGAGCGCCGTCTGGTCCGACGGCACCTCGACGCCGGCGGCGTCCGGCACCGGCAGCCCGGCCCTGCGCGCCCGGCCGCTGAGCTGCGCGGCCAGCGCGAGCGCCGGCTGCCCGACGGGCACCCCGTCCGTCACCGAGTCGCGCTGCTTCTCCACGGCCTTGAGCCGGACCCAGTTCGCCTGGACGGCCTCGGGGGTCTCGGCGACCTCGTCCCCGAAGATGTGCGGGTGCCGGTGGATCAGCTTGTCGACGATCGTGCCGGCGACGTCGTCTACCGAGAACGGCTCCTCCGCGTCCTCCTCTGCGATCCGGGAGTGGAAGACGACCTGCAGCAGTACGTCCCCGAGCTCCTCGCGCAGCGACTCCCGGTCGCCCTCCTCGATCGCCTCGACCAGTTCGTACATCTCCTCGATGCCGTACTTGGCGAGGTCCGTGTGGGTCTGCTCACGGGTCCACGGGCACTCCGCGCGGATCCGGTCCATGACCTGCACGAGATCGAGCAGCCGCGCGCCCGGCAGGTCGTACGAGCCGGGCAGCAGTTCCAGGTCCGGCATCGCGACCCGCCCCGACCCGCCGAGGCGGGCCAGTTCGTCGGTGACCGCGGGGTCGTTGTCGGCGGCCGGCAGATAGACGACGGTCCGCTCACCGGCGGTGGCGTCCACCAGTTCCCGCCCGGTCGGCGCCGCGTGCACGACGCGTACGCCCGCCTCCCGCAGATACGGAAGCTGCGGATGCCCGGGGTCGGCGCAGATGACCTGGTCGGCACCGCGCAGCAGTTCCCACGCGGGCCACGACAGCAGACCGGGTGCCACACGGTGGCTGGTGGTGAGCAGTACGAGGCGGCCTGGCGCGGGGGTCATCAAGTCATCCACCGCTCGAACCTACCCCGCCCCGCGCCCCTGCTCCGCCCCGTCCCGGGAGCGGACCCCCGGGTCCGGCCCCGGGCGGCCGGGGTGGGCCGGCCGCCCGGTCGAGGTCAGGCGCCCTGGACGGGGGCGGCCGCCACGGGGACGAGCCACGGTTCGTGGGTGGCGCCCAGGCGGGCGTTCTGGACGTCCCAGGTGCCGTAGCGGGGATTCACGTCGATCTTCATGTCCTTGCCGGTCTTGGCGAGCAGCTGGTTCAGGGCCGCGCTTCCGCCGTCGCTGCCGGGCTCGACGCCGAGACTGGAGATGATCTTGCCCGCCTCGACCTGCAGCCGGCAGAAGGCGTCGATGTCGGAGGGCGCGACGTTGTACTTCTCCAGCAGCGCGGGCGCCAGCGCGTCCGGCCCGCCGGACTGGGCCTCCAGCGCCGTCCGCATCTGCCCGACGTCGGAGCGGGTGACCGTGACCCCCGCGTCCTTGGCGACGCGGTCCAGCAGCCGGGTCACCACCATCGTGCCGAGCGTCTGGCTGGTCAGGTCGCTGCTGCCCTCGATGAGGGCCGCCGCCTGGGGCGACTTCTCCTGCGCGGTGCGGACCGCGTTGACCTTCGACTGGAGGTCCGAGACGGAGATCGTCTCGTTCTCCACCACTGCGGCGGCCCCCGCGTGCGGGGTGCCGCACGCGCTGATCACAGGGGTCATCGCCACGAGTGCGGCGGCGGCGAGCGAGACGGCGGTGCGTCGGCGGACCATGGTGCCTCCCGGCATGGGATCGAGCGGCGGTGCTTCGACCTTGCGAAGATCGAGGATATGGAGCGGACCGCTTCGATATCCAGCACTCCGCCGAACTGGGCCGTGTCCGGCCGAACCCGAACGGCTCAGCTGGTGGGCAGCTTCTCGTTCGGGCAGGTGTTCAGCTGCTTGCGCATCGCGTCCTTCTCGGCGGCGGTGACCCACACCCCGTACTTCTTCTTCACCGCGACCTGCCGCGCCACGTACGCGCACCGGTAGCCCTTGTTCGGCGGCAGCCACGTCGCGGTGTCGCCGTCGCCCTTGGAGCGGTTGGCGGACGCGTCGGCGGCGATGAGGTTCATCGGGTCGTTGGCGAACTGCACCCGCTTGTCGGTCGTCCACTGCCCGGCGCCCTTCTGCCAGGCGTCGGAGAGCGCGACCGCGTGGTCGATGTCGATCGTGCTCTTGCCCCGGGTGTAGGTGAGCTGCTGCCCGGTGTACGGGTCGTCCAGCTTCCCCGAGGTGACGACGCAGTCGCCGCCCTTCTCCACGCGGAACGTTTCCGCGGTGAGGTCGCGCTTCAGTATGTCGTCGCGCGTCCCGCAGCCGTTGTGGTCGGTGTCGACCCAGGACTTGCCGAACTTCTCCCGCGTGTAACCGGTCTTCGGCGCTCGTCCCTTGACGGTCAGGGAGTCGACGGCGGCCAGCGCGCTGCCGCCGGGAGCCGACTTCCCCGGTCCGTTGCCGTTGCCGTTCCCGGCACCGCCCGCGGTGTCGGCCTTGCAGCCCGCCGCGCCGAGCAGTCCGGCGACCGCCAGCCCGCAGAGGAGTATGTGTGGTGCCCGTGCCCCGCGTTTGACCATGCTCGCACCTTATGGCGTTGACAGCCCGGCGTCCGGAGCGGCCCGGTCGGACCACCCATCTGCTCGCCTCATGCCCGCACTTGGCCCAGCCATGCCAGGGTGCGGCGCAACTCGACGCAGAACGGATGGTGCGGTCCGTGCACGCGGTCGGCGTCGTAGAGGAGCCGTGCGAGCACCTCCCGGGCGGTGGCGCGGTCGCCGACGGAGAGCAGGAGGTTGCCGATCCGGCGGCGGATCTCCAGCGGGACGACCGGGTCGGTGGCCGCGTACCGCTCGAAGTACGGCAGCAGGGTGCGGTATTCGCCGAGGGCGGCGCCGGCCTCGCCGAGCTGTTCGAGGCACTGCGCCGCCTCGTAGCGGAACTGCAGGACCTGCCGGTCGGCCGGACCGCTCTGGGTGGCGAACTCGTCCGCCAGCCGCCGCAGTTCGGGGAACGCGCGGCGGAACTGGCCGTCCTCCATGAGCGTGGCGGCGTACTGCTTGCGCAGCATGCGCACGATCGGTGAGTGCTCGCCGTGCTTCGCGGCGGCGGCGGGCAGCACGCCCCCGAGGATGTCGACGGCCTGCGTGATGCGGCCCGCGTCGAGCAGCCGTCTGACCTCGTCGACCGCGGCGGCGATGTCCGGCCCCGCCGGCGGCGTCGGCGTGGTGGAAGGCGGCGTCGACGGCATGGCCGGCACCTGGACACCTTCCTGGCCGGTACCGGGCCGGTCCGGCCAGGGGGCGTGCGGGCGCAGGAACGGGCGGGTGGGGTCCATCGGCCCGGGCGGGCGCTGCGCGTGCGCGGTCCCGGCGGACGGGAGCATTGACGCGAGTTCACCGTAGACGCGCTGGGCGTCGGCGGGCCGGTGCTGCGGGTCCTTGGCGAGCAGCCGCAGGACGAGGGACTCCAGCGGCGCGGGCACCTCGGGCCGCAGCTGGCGCAGCGCGACCGGGGCCTCGTAGAGATGGCGGTGCAGGACGCCGAGCGCGGTGGAGCCGTGGAACGGGACGTTGCCGCTGAGCAGTTCGTGCAGGACCACCCCGAGCGCGTACAGGTCGGTGCGCGGTCCGACGGCGCCGCCCATCGCCTGTTCCGGCGCCATGTACGCGGGGCTGCCGATCGGGGTGCCGGTGTGGGTGAGGCGGGTGGTGTCGGTGTCCATGACGGACGCGACGCCGAGGTCGAGCACGACGACGGTGCCGTCGGGGCGCACCATCACATTGCTCGGCTTCAGGTCGCGGTGCACGATCGGCACCGCGTGGACGGCGGAGAGCGCCGCGCACAACTGGGCGGCGACCGCCACCGCCCAGGGCCACGGGTAGGGGTCGTGCTCGGCGAGGTGGTCCGCCAGGTCCTGGCCCTCGACGTGCTGCATGACGAGGTACAGCTCGTCGCCGTCGGTGCCCGCGTCATGGACGGTGACCAGGCCGGGGTGGTCGACCTGGGCGGTGACCCGGCACTCGCGGTCGAACCGCTGGCGCAGCTCGGCGACGTTCTCGCCGCCCGCGACCTTGTCGGGGCGCAGCAGCTTCACCGCGACCCGGCGGTCCAGTCGGCGGTCGTACGCCGTCCAGACCTGGCCCATGCCGCCCTGGCCGAGAACGGTGGCCAGCTCGTACCGCCCCGCGACGAGCCGGCCGTTCACCGGCCTTCTTCCTTGCGGAGGTAGTCACTCAGCTCGTCCAGCTCGGCGCGGACCTGGTCGATGCGCGGCGCGGGCGTGCCGGCCGGTCCCGGGGTCGGCGTCGCGGCCGGGTCCGGGGCCACCGGAGCGGTGGGAGCCGGGGTGGAGGTGGGGGTGTCCCGGTACGGGTTGTAGTCGGCGCGCGGGGTCGGCAGCTGCGTCTGGTGCACCTGCGGCTGCACCTGCCGGCGCGGCGGCTGCGGGGCGGCGTAGGGGAACTGCTGCTGCCCGTACGCCCTGGACGCGTTCTGCGCGTCCACCTCCCGGAAGTGCCGGATGTCGGAGACCAGGTAGTACACCGCCACCGCGATGGCCTGGATCACCAGGATGGAGACCACCGCGTTGTCCCGCGGGCTGTTCCTGTTGCCGCTCTCGCCGCTGTCGCCGCCGTTGCCGAGGAGCGCCACCAGTACGACGGTCAGGACGAAGCTGGCGCCGCAGAGCACCCAGTCCACGGCGTTGCGCCGGCGCAGCAGGGCGACGCGCAGCAGCGGCGCCCAGGCGAGCATTCCGCACGACAGCACCGCGAGCAGCACGAACAGGACTCGCAGCCCGGAACGTGTGCCGTCACTCGGCTGGGGCGGCACGATGCCTGGGCCGTTCATGGCTGCTCCTGAACAAAAGTCTCGGCTGGAAGAGCGAGCGTATCGGCAGGGGCGGACGAGCGGTCTGGCGATGCCACAACAATTCGGACCGGACCACACCCCGCACGAACACCGTGCACCCCCGCCACCGTCCGGCCGACGGTCCGGCCGCTGTCACCAAGAGCGACGCAGACTGCGATACGAGTGGTTGCGGTGACCGGAGAACGGCCGGCCGAACCACATACCCGCGCCACTCACGTATCTTTTCGTGGCGGGCGTGCACCGGCCGAGGGTGCCGCGCGTCTTCCCGTGCGAAAGGAACGCAGCATGGACATGGCTACCGCGGCCATCCCCGCCCAGCACGGGAACAGCTCCTCTCCCGGCAGCCGCTTGCAGCGCCTCTTCCGCCCCCGGCTCGACCCGTACTGGCTGGCCGGCGCGCTCTTCGTCGCGTACGCCACCCTGTCGGTGTGCCGGTTCCGGCGGATGGCGACGATGTCCTGGGACCTCGGGATCTTCGAGCAGGCGATCAAGTCCTATGCGCACTTCCAGGCGCCGGTCGCCGATCTCAAGGGCCCCGGGACCAATATCCTCGGCGATCACTTCAGCCCCATCACGGCCCTCGTCGCCCCCTTCTACCGGGTCTTTCCCACCCCGGTCACCCTCCTCGTGGTGCAGGCCTTCCTCTTCGCGCTCTCCGTCGTCCCGGTCACCCGGGTCGCTGCGCACTTCCTCGGCCGCGGCCGGGGGCTGGCCGTCGGTGTCGCCTACGGCCTGTCGTGGGGGGTGCAGCGGGCGATCGAGTTCGACTTCCACGAGATCGCCTTCGCCATGCCGATGCTCGCCTTCTCCCTGGAGGCCGTGCTGCGCAAGCGGTGGAAGACCGCCATGTGGTGGGCGCTGCCGCTGATCCTCGTCAAGGAGGACATGGGCGCGACCGTCGCCGCCATCGGTGTCGTCGTGCTGCTGCGGACCCGGCGCGAGGATCCGCGGACCGCGTCGTACGCGATCTGGCTCATCGGTTTCGGTATCGCCTTCGCCGCCATCGCCTTCGGCGTCCTCATCCCCGCCTTCAACAACAGCGGCGGCTACGACTACTGGAACAAGCTCGGCGGCAGCGGCGCGCCCGTCGCCGGCACCATTCCGCCGGACACCGCGCTGCGCACCCTGTTGTGGATCCTGCTGCCGACCAGCGGGCTGCTCGCGCTGCGCTCCCCGCTGCTGATCGCCGCGCTGCCCACCATCGGCTGGCGCTTCATCTCCCACGACGACCACTACTGGGGCCTGGACTGGCACTACAGCGCCGTGCTGATGCCCGTCGTCCTCCTCGCCCTCGTCGACGCCGTCAACGAGTCGCGCAACAGCCCGCGGGGCTGGCTGCGCTCCTACGCCTCGCAGGTGCCGGCCGCCGTGGCGGCCGCGGCCCTGGCGCTGAGCACCACCCTCCCGCTGGCGGATCTCACGCACACCGCCACGTACCAGCCCGGCGAACACGTCAAGGCCGTCGAGAAGCTGCTGCGGCAGATCCCGGACGGTGCGAGCGTCGAGGCCAACGTCGGGCCGATCAGCAGGCTCGTCAACCGCTGCACCGTCTACTGGGTCGGCGGGGCCAAGAACGTCGTCCCCGACTACATCGCGATCGACAACGGGGACGGCTGGGTCCCCGACCCGGTCGAGTACGCCCACCAGCTCCATCCGTCGGCGGCCTACACCCAGATCGCCAACAGCGAGGGCTACGTCATCCTGCGTCGCGCGTAGCCGGGGTGAGGGCGGGCTCCTGGGCGGGGGCCGGCTGCTCGCGGGTCAGCAGGATCCGCCGGGAGAGCAGGAACGTCACGGGGATCGCGGCGGCCGCCGCGATCAGCGGGGCGGGCTTCTCCCCCACCCCGCACCACTCCACCAGGACGTACATGCCGACCGAGGTGACGGTGAAGTTCGTCAGGTTGGTCAGCGGGAAGAACAGGAACTTCCGCCAGGTCGGCCGGGTCCGGTAGGTGAAGTACGTGTTGAGGAAGAACGAGCCGATCATGCTCAGCACGAACGCCACGACATACGCCGGGTAGTAGGGCATCCAGCGGTGCAGGAGCAGGTAGCAGCCGTAGAAGGTGCCGGTGTTCACCACACCCACCAGGCCGAAGCGCACCACCTGGAGGAGACGTACGGGCATCAGCGCCGGCCCTCCGACGCGGGCGCCGGGCGCTCCGCCAGCAGCGCCGCACCGCTGGCGGGGGCGCTGTCCGGGCCGCCGAAGGTGGCGGGCGGCACGTTGGTCTCCTTCACGAGGAAGTGCGGCCGCCGCTTGGACTCGTAGTAGATACGGCCGATGTACTCGCCCATCAGCCCCAGCATCATCATCTGCAGCCCGCCGAGCCCGACGATGGCGACGATCAGTGTCACATAGCCGGGCGCGGTCACCCCGCCGACCACCGCGGCGACCGTGACCCAGGCGGCGTACAGCCCGGCCAGGCCCGCCAGCGCGAGGCCGAGGTGGATCCCCATCCGCAGCGGGCGGTTGTTGAAGGAGATCAGCCCGTCGATCCCGTAGTTGAGCAGCGCCCCGAACCGCCACTTGGTCTCCCCCGCGGCGCGGGCGGCGTTGCGGTAGTCGAAGGTGACGGTGTCGAAGCCGATCCAGGAGAACAGCCCCTTGGAGAAGCGGTTGTACTCCGGCATCGACAGCAGCGCGTCGACCGCGCGGCGGGAGAGCAGCCGGAAGTCACCGACCCCGTCGGTCAGTTCGACGTCGACCCACTTGTTGACCATCCGGTAGTACAGCCGGCTCACGGTGCTGCGGACGAACTTGTCGCCCTCCCTGGTGCGGCGCGCTATCACCTGGTCGTGGCCGCGGCTGAACAGCTCCAGCATCCGCACGATCAGCTCCGGCGGATGCTGCAGATCGGCGTCCATCAGCACGACGGCGTCGCCGGTGGCCTCGCGGAGCCCCGCGAGCATGCCGGCCTCCTTGCCGAAGTTCCGGCTGAACGAGACGTACCGGGTGCTGCCCACATGCTGCTCGGCCAGGCGCCGCAGGCGTTCCAGCGTCGCGTCCGAGCTGCCGTCGTCCACGTAGCAGAGCTCGTACTCGACGGGGAGGAGGTCCAGGGTCTCCCGGATCTTCGCGTCGAAAAGCTCTACACCGGATTCCTCGTTGTAACAGGGAACGACAACGGACAGGCGCATGGATTCACTTTCCGTGGGATACACGGAAATGCTGCCCGCGGTACACGACCCCCGCGCGGCCGCCGCGCAAGGGCCACATGACGGCGATCTGAACGCCACGTGACTCACGGCGCGGCGGCGCCGGTTGTGTATCGGTTACCCCTCGGAAACCCGTCGGTCGGGTCTCAGTTGTCGAGAATCGTGGTCAGGAACTCCGACGTCCAGAGCAGGAGTTCCCGTCCGACGACCGGTGTGCCGCCGATCTTGGCGGTGGTCGGGCGCGGTACGAGGACCTGACGGGCCGCGTTCTTCAGGACCGTGCGCGGGTAGAGCCGGTTCAGCCGCAGTTCCTGCGACTCGCGCAGCTCGACCGGGCCGAACCGGACGTTGCTGCCCGCCAGGGTGATGTCGCTGACCCCGACCTTGCGGGCGAGCAGCCGCAGCCCGGCCACCAGCAGCAGGTTCTCCACCGGCTCCGGCAGCTTGCCGTATCGGTCGGTCAGCTCCTCGCGGACCGCGGTGATGTCCTCGTGGCTGTTGGCGGCGGCGATGGCGCGGTACGCCTGCAGGCGCAGCCGCTCCCCCGGTGCGTAGTCGTGCGGGACATGCGCGTCCACCGGCAGTTCGATCTTGACGTCGAGCAGTGTCTCGTCGGGCTCGCCGCCGTCCTCCAGGGCCGAGCGGTAGTCCGCGACCGCCTCGCCGACCATCCGGATGTAGAGGTCGAAGCCGACGCCCGCGATGTGCCCGGACTGCTCGCCGCCGAGCAGGTTGCCCGCCCCGCGGATCTCCAGGTCCTTCATCGCCACGTACATGCCCGCGCCCATCTCGGTGTGCTGCGCGATGGTCGCCAGCCGCTCGTGCGCGGTCTCGGTGAGCGGCTTCTCCGGCGGGTACAGGAAGTAGGCGTAGCCGCGCTCGCGTGACCGGCCGACGCGGCCGCGCAGCTGGTGCAGCTGCGAGAGACCGAAGTTGTCACCGCGCTCCACGATGAGGGTGTTCGCGTTGGAGATGTCGATGCCGGACTCCACGATCGTCGTGGAGACCAGCACGTCGAAGCGTTTCTCCCAGAAGTCGACGACGACCTGCTCCAGCGCGTTCTCGCCCATCTGCCCGTGCGCGGTGGCGATCCGCGCCTCCGGCACGATCTCGCGCAGCCGCGCCGCCGCCCGGTCGATCGACTCGACCCGGTTGTGGATGTAGAAGACCTGGCCCTCGCGCAGCAGTTCACGCCGGACCGCGGCGCCGATCTGCTTCTCCTCGTACGGTCCGACGAAGGTCAGCACCGGATGCCGCTCCTCCGGCGGGGTGGTGATCGTCGACATCTCGCGGATGCCGGTGACCGCCATCTCCAGCGTGCGGGGAATGGGGGTGGCGGACATCGTCAGCACGTCCACGTTGGCCCGCAGCTTCTTCAGCTGCTCCTTGTGCTCGACGCCGAACCGCTGCTCCTCGTCGACGATGACCAGGCCCAGGTCCTTGAACTTCGTCTCGGACGAGAACAGCCGGTGGGTGCCGATGACGACGTCGACCGTGCCGTCGCGCAGCCCCTCCAGGACGGCCTTGGCCTCGCTGTCGGACTGGAAGCGCGACAGCGCCTTCACCGTCACGGGGAACTGGGCGTAGCGCTCGGAGAAGGTCGTGAAGTGCTGCTGCACCAGCAGCGTGGTCGGGACCAGCACCGCGACCTGCTTGCTGTCCTGGACCGCCTTGAAGGCGGCGCGGACCGCGATCTCGGTCTTGCCGTAGCCGACGTCGCCGCAGATCAGCCGGTCCATCGGGACCGACTTCTCCATGTCCTCCTTGACCTCGGCGATGGTGGTCAGCTGGTCGGGCGTCTCCACGTACGGGAAGGCGTCCTCCAGCTCGCGCTGCCACGGGGTGTCGGGCCCGAAGGTGTAGCCGGGGGCCGCCATCCGCGCCGAGTAGAGCTTGATGAGGTCGGCGGCGATCTCCTTGACCGCCTTCTTGGCGCGCGCCTTGGTCTTCGTCCAGTCGGCGCCGCCGAGCCGGTGCAGCGTCGGGGCCTCGCCGCCGACGTACTTGGTGATCTGCTCCAGCTGGTCGGTCGGCACGAAGAGCCGGTCGCCGGGCTGTCCCTTCTTCGCCGGCGCGTACTCGACGAGCAGGTACTCGCGGGTGGCGCCCTGGACGGTGCGCTGCACCATCTCGACGTAGCGGCCCACGCCGTGCTGCTCGTGCACGATGTAGTCGCCGGGCTGCAGGGTCAGCGGGTCGATGGTCTTGCGGCGCCGCGACGGCATCCGCCCCATGTCCTTGGTGGAGGACTTCTGCCCGGTGAGGTCGGACTCCGTCAGCACGGCCAGCTTGAGCCCCGCGTCGATGAAGCCGTGCTCGATCGAACCGGTCGAGACATGGACGACGGACGGCTCCAGATCGGCCAGGTCCATGTCCAGGCGGGCCGCGATGCCCTCGCCGCCCAACACCTCCACGATGCGGGCGGCCGGGCCGTGGCCCTCGGTGACATAGACCGTGCGCCAGCCGTCGGCCAGCCAGCCCTTGGTGTCGGCGAGCGCGCGGGCGGTGTCCCCCCGGTACAGCTCGGGCGCGCGCATGCCCAGCTGCAGGGTGTCCTCGTCCAGCTCGGCATCCGCGGCGAACTGGCTGATCGACCACCAGGGCGTGCCCAGCTGCCGGGCGTGGTCACGCACATCGGCGATCGACCACAGCGAGGCCGCGCCCAGGTCCACCGGCGCCACCCCGCCACCGGCGGAGGCCGCCCAGGACGCCTCAAGGAACTCCTGCGACGTGGCGACCAGGTCGGAGGCGCGCGTCCTGACCCGCTCCGGGTCGCAGACGACCGTCATGCTCCCGGCCGGCAGCACGTCCAGCAGCAGCTCCATATCGTCCACCAGGACCGGAGCCAGCGATTCCATGCCCTCGACGGCGATGCCCTCGGCGATCTTGTCGAGCAGTTCGTTCAGCTCGGGGTGCCGGATCGCCAGCTCGGCCGCGCGCGCCCGCACCTCGTCGGTGAGCAGCAGCTCCCGGCACGGCGGTGCCCACAGGCCGTGCTCGGCGATCTCCAGCGAGCGCTGGTCGGCGACCTTGAAGTACCGGATCTCCTCGACGTCGTCGCCCCAGAACTCCACCCGCAGCGGGTGTTCCTCGGTCGGCGGGAAGACATCGAGGATCCCGCCGCGCACCGCGAACTCGCCACGCTTCTCGACCAGCTCCACCCGGGCGTACGCGGCGGCCGCCAGGCCGTCCACGACCTCGCCGAGATCCGCGCTCTGTCCGCTGCGCAGGGACACCGGCTCCAGCTCGCCCAGCCCCTTGACCTGCGGCTGCAGCACGGAACGGATCGGCGCGACGACGATCTTCACGGGCCCGGCCGTCGGGTCGTCCGCCCGCGGGTGTGCGAGCCTGCGCAGCACGGCGAGCCGGCGGCCGACGGTGTCGGAGCGCGGCGACAGCCGCTCGTGCGGCAGCGTCTCCCACGCCGGGTACTCCACGACGGAGTCCGGCGGCAGCAGCGACCGCAACGCCGCGACCAGGTCCTCGCTCTCCCGGCCGGTGGCCGTCACGGCCAGGACCGTACGGCCGGTGCGGGCGGCGAGGGCCGCCAGCACGAGCGGCCGGGCGGCGGCAGGCCCCACCAGGTCGACGTACGGGCGATTGCCGTCGGTACCGGCCTTGACCGCTTCGGCGAGGGCCGGATCGTTCACGACGACGTCGAGCAGACCGTTCAGACTCATGAAGGGGTTTCCGTCCCAGGGCTGGACAACGCGAACGCCCGACACGTCAAACGGGCCGGGGTTCTTCCAGCGTACGACGCCCCACCGACAGTCGCTGCCGCTCGATCACATGTGACGCACCGAGCGACGACAAACGGCGGCCCCGGAACGCGGGGGGTTGCGTTCCGGGGCCGCCTGGTAGGCAGTGGGGAGACTGCCTAGTCGGAGGCGATCGCGTTGAGCACGTTCATCCGGCCCGCCCGGAAGGCGGGGACCAGCGCGGCCACCAGGCCGACGAGGGCCGATCCGAAGAAGACGATGATGATCGTCCCCCACGGGATCTCCAGGACTCCGAAGCCCACGGTGGCCATCAGCCGCTGCGCCGAGATGCCCCAGCCCATGCCCAGGCCGAGGCCGACCAGGGCGCCGAAGAGGGCGATGACCACGGACTCCAGCCGGACCATCCGCCGCAGCTGGCGCCGCGACATTCCGATCGCCCGCATCAGGCCGATCTCACGGGTCCGCTCGACGACCGACAGGGCCAGCGTGTTCACGACGCCGAGGATGGCGACGACGATCGCGAGGCCGAGCAGCCCGTAGATCATGTAGAGCAGCTGGTTGACCTGGCTCTTGATGAGGTCCTTGTAGTCGGTCTGGTCCCGGACGGTGAGCTGCGGGTAGTCCTTGACCGCTTCCTTGAGGGACGCGGCCGCCTCCTTCGCCTGGCCGTCGACGGCCTTGGCGAACATGATCTGGTCGGGCGGGAACTTGTCGGCCGGCAGGAACCGCTTCGCGGTGGCGATGTTCGTGTACATCGCGCCCTTGTCGAACGTGGTGTCGTCCGACGTGATCGCGGCGACCTTCAGCTTCGCGGTCTCGCCGCCGACGAAGGCGACGGTCAGCTCGCTGCCGATCTTGATGCCGTGATCCGTGGCGAAGCCTTCGTTGACCGACATCGAGTTGTCGCCGTAGGCGTCGGACAGCTTGCCCTGGACGGCCTCGACGCGCAGGTCCCGCGCGTAGGTGGGGCTGGCGGCCGTCAGCTGCTTGGTGGAGACCTTGCCGTCCGGGGTGGTCAGCTTGGCGTTGGTGCCCGTGTAGTCGGTGACGTGCTCCAGGTGACCGGCCGAGTGGATGGCCTTGGCCAGCGAGGGGCTCAGCGGCTGCTGGTTGTCGGTCTGCAGGATGAAGTCCGCGCCGACCGACTTGTCGAGCTGGTCGGTGGCCGAGGCCACCATCGAGGTGCCGACCACGGACAGTCCGGCGACCAGCGCGAGGCCGATCATCAGCGCCGAGGCGGTGGCGCCGGTACGCCGCGGGTTGCGCAGCGCGTTGCGCTCCGCGAGGCGGCCGACCGGTCCGAAGAACCGCAGCGAGACGGTGCTGAGGGCGCGGACGAGCACGCCGGCCAGCAGCGGGCCGACGATCACGAAGCCGATCAGCGTGAGGAGCACGCCGAAGCCGAGGAACGAGGAGCCCTGGGACGCCTTGTCCGCCTTGCCCGCCGCGACCAGGGCGGCGCCGCCGGCCAGGGCCACCAGCACACCGATGGTGGCGCGGACCTTGCCGGCCTTGCCGTCCGCCGGAGTTCCGGCGTCCCGCATGGCGGCCATCGGGGAGATCTTGCCCGCCCGCCGGGCAGGCAGCGCGGCGGCCAGCATGGTGACGATGACGCCGATCCCCAGCCCGATGATCGGAGTGGCTGCCTTGATCGTCAGCTCGGAGGTGTCGAGGTGCATGCCGAGCTTGCCCATGAGCTTCATGAGCAGGACGGCGAGGCCGATGCCGCCGCCGATGCCGAGGATCGAGCCGGTCACGCCGAGCAGCAGTGCCTCGAACTGCACGGACTGGTTGATCTGCTTGCGGCTGGAGCCGATGGCCCGCATCAGGCCGATCTCGCGGGTCCGCTGGGCGACCAGCATCGAGAAGGTGTTGATGATGAGGAAGATGCCGACGATCACCGAGATGAAGGCGAAGCCGAGCATGACGTACTTCATCGGGTTCAGGAACGAACCGATGCTGTCCTTGGCCTCGGCGTTGGCCTCGGCGGCCGTCTGGATCTTGTAGTCGGTGCCGACCGCGGCCGTGACGTCCTTCTTCAGCTGCTCGTCGCTGACGCCGCTCTTGGCGGTCAGGCCGAAGTTCGTGAACGCGTCCGTGGTGCCGAGCAGCTTGCTCTGCGCGGTCGGGGTGTCGAGGTAGATGAGCGCGGCACCGGGGTTGGTGGTCTTGAAGGTCGCGATGCCGACGATCCGGGTGCTGAAGTCACCGGGGGTGGCGATGACCCGGAGCGAGTCGCCGATCTTCAGGTCCTTCTTGGCGGCGGTGTCGGCGTCGATCAGCGATTCGGTCGGGCCGCGCGGCGCGTGGCCGGAGGTGAGCTCCACCGACTTCTTGCTGTCGCGCTCGTCCCAGTTGATGGCGATGGTGGGCGCACCGGTCTTGGAGCCGACGTTCTCGTTCTTGCTGTTGACGACGGTGATCTTGTCGCTGACCACCTGCGTCTCGACCTGCTGCACCCCGGCGGTCTGCTGCAGCTTCGCCAGCAGCGAGGCCGGAACGGTCTCCGGCTTGCCGGTCTCCTGGGCGTCGTCGACCTTCTTGGCGCTGACCGAGACGTCCGACGCCGTGGAGGCGAAGAGCTTGTCGAAGGTCGCGGTCATGGTGTCGGTGAAGACGAGGGTGCCGCAGACGAACGCCACCGAAAGGAGCACGGCGACGGCGCTGAGCACCATCCGGCCCTTGTGCGCGACAAAGTTGCGCATCGATGTCTTGAAGACGGTCACGACACCCTCCCACGGGCGTCGAAGGACTTCATGCGCTCGAGAACGGAGTCGGCCGTCGGGTTCGCCATGTCGTCGACGATGCGGCCGTCGGCCAGGTAGATGACGCGGTCCGCGTAGGAGGCGGCGACCGGGTCGTGGGTCACGATGACGATGGTCTGGCCGAGCTCGTCGACCGAGCGGCGCAGGAAGCCCAGCACCTCGGCGCCGGCGCGCGAGTCCAGGTTTCCGGTCGGCTCGTCACCGAAGATGATCTCGGGGCGGGCGGCGAGGGCGCGGGCGACCGCGACACGCTGCTGCTGGCCACCGGAGAGCTGGTTCGGGCGGTGCTTGAGACGCCCGGCCAGGCCGACGGTCTCGATGACGCGGTCCAGCCACTCGCGGTCGGGCTTGCGGCCCGCGATGTCCATCGGCAGCGTGATGTTCTCCAGCGCGTTGAGCGTCGGGAGCAGGTTGAACGCCTGGAAGATGAAGCCGATCTGGTCCCGGCGGAGCTGGGTGAGCTTCTTGTCCTTCAGCTTGGTGATCTCCGTGTCACCGACCCAGATCTGTCCGCTGGTGACCGAGTCCAGGCCCGCCAGGCAGTGCATCAGGGTCGACTTGCCGGAACCGGACGGGCCCATGATCGCGGTGAAACCGCTGCGGGCGATGTCCACGTCCACCGCGTCCAGCGCGACCACGCGCGTGTCCTCGGTGGTGCCGTACGACTTGGTGACCTGACGTGCACGGGCGGCAACAGCCGAACGCTCTCCGCTGCCCCCGGACTTGGGAATCGTTACAGCCGTTGTCACTGCTATCTCCTGAAATCTCGTGTGTTTCGTCGGGCTCCTGCGGAACCTGGTGGTCCCTGTCCCGCGTTATCAGAGTGCTGGTCAGCCTGGGGTCGCGGCGATGGGGCAGGTCTCCGTCTTGCTGGTGGGGTTAGCCCCACCACGTCCCACTGATGACCCTAAGGAGCACCAGGCCTCCCGAACGTCCTCCGCCAGTACGAACATCGAGTAGGCGGAAGTGAGTACTTTCCCCTAAGGGTCGCCGACATCCAACCGTCCGCGACCTCGGGGTCGATGATCTGCCCTCACGCCACGTGAGGTGCAAGAACCTTGTTTCACCTGCGGCGATGCCGCCGATACCGGCTGTCGCGACCCCGGTCCCGCATGGAATGGTGCGGTGTACACACACTGCTGTGCACGCCAGGGGAGGGAGCCGCCGTGAGCGGTCCTGTGGAACGTACGGCCCGGTCATCGGCCGCGGCGGAGCCCGCGCGCCCACCCCGGCGCGGCCGGATCGTGGCCGCGCTGATGCTCGCCATGGCGCTCGCCGCGATGGACTCCACGATCATCTCGACGGCCGTCCCGCAGATCGTCGGCGACCTCGGCGGCCTCTCGGTGTTCTCCTGGCTCTTCTCCGGCTATCTGCTGGCCGTGACGGTGACGCTGCCGGTGTACGGCAAGCTCGCCGACACCTTCGGCCGCAAGCCGGTGCTGCTGGCCGGCATCGCGCTCTTCCTGCTCGGATCGCTGCTGTGCGCGGGCGCCTGGAACATGGCGAGCCTGATCGCCTTCCGGATCGTCCAGGGGCTGGGCGGCGGCGCGATCCAGGGCACTGTGCAGACCGTGGCCGCCGATCTGTACGGGCTGAAGGAACGCGGCCGCATACAGGCGGCGCTCTCCACCGTGTGGGCGGTCTCCGCCATCGCGGGACCGCTGGCCGGCGGCTTCCTCGCCGGATACGGCGACTGGCGCTGGATCTTCCTCATCAACCTGCCGGTCGGCGCGGCCGCCCTCGTCCTCATCCTCCGCCACCTGCACGAGAACATCACCCGCACCCGCCACCGCATCGACTGGCCCGGCGCGGTCGCGCTCTTCCTCGCCGGCGGGCTGCTGCTCCTCGCCCTCGTCCAGGGCGGCATCGCGTGGTCCTGGCTGTCCTGGCAGTCCCTCACCCTGTTCGCCGCCAGCGCCGTCTGCACCGCCGGCACGGTGGTGATCGAACGGCGCGCCGCCGAGCCGATCATCCCGGGCTGGGTGTGGCGGCGGCGGGTCATCGTCTCCGTGAACCTGGCGCTCGGCGCGCTCGGGCTGCTCATGATCGCGCCGACGGTCTTCCTGCCGACCTACGCCCAGACGGTCCTGGGGCTCGGGCCGGTCGCCGCCGGGTTCGTGCTGTCCGTCATGACGCTGAGCTGGCCGCTGTCGGCGGCCCTGAGCAGTCGCGTCTATCTGCGGATCGGCTTCCGCAACAGCGCCGTCATCGGCATGAGCTGCGCCACCGCGATCCTCGCCGCGTTCCCGCTGCTGCCCTACGGCGGGCCGGCCTGGCAGCCCGCGTTGCTGATGCTGCTGCTCGGCGGCGCGCTGGGGCTCTTCCAACTGCCGCTGATCGTCGGTGTGCAGTCCACTGTCGGGTGGGCGGAACGGGCGACGACGACCTCGTCGGTGCTCTTCTGCCGCCAGGTCGGGCAGAGCGTGGGCGCGGCGGTCTTCGGCGCCGTCGCCAACCACACGCTGGTGGCCCGGCTGGGCGCGGCGCCGGCTTCGCTGACGCCGCCGGGCGGGGCGGCCGAGCCGGTGCGCCGGGCGGTGGCGGCCGCGGTCGACCACGTCTACGTGGGCGCCGCGGCGGCGGCCGGGGCGGCCGTGCTGGTGCTGCTGTTCGTCGCCCCGCGCCGCTTCCCCGTCCTGACGGACGGGGACTGACGGACGGGGACCGACGGACGGGGACGGACGGCCGCCCGTTCCGCTACTCCGGGGCCGGGCCCGGTTCCGGGACCGAGGGATCGTCGTCGGGCAGCGGGCGGCCGGTGAGGGCCGCGAGGCTGCTGCGGACGTGGGCGAGGTGGGCGCGGATCTCCTCGCGGCGCTCCTCGTGCTCGCGCAGTTCCCGCTCGCTCTCGCGCCGGATGCGCTCCTCCCGCATGCGGGCCTCCGCGAGCAGGGCGGCCGCCCGGGCCTCGGCGTCCTCCTGCCCGTGCCGCGCGAACTCCTCGGCCTCGGCGCGCGCCGTCCTGGCGTCCTCGAAGCGGCGCTCCGCGTAGCCGGTCAGCTCGCCGATCCGGCTGTCGACGCCGGCCTCGCGCTCGGCCATCTCGTGCTCGAAGGCGTCCAGCCGCTCGCGCTGTTCCTTGTCGAGATCGGTGAGGGTGCGCGTGGTGTCCTGCCGGGTGGCCTCCAGGGCCTGCTCGGCCTCGCCGCGCACCAGGCCGGCCTCGGTCTGCGCTTCCGTGAGGATCTCGCCGGCGCGGCCGCGTGCCACGTCGAGCACCCGTCCTGCCTGGTCCTCCGCGACCGCGCGCCGCTCGGCGGCGGCGGCCCTGGCCTCGTCCTGGAGGGCGCGGCGGGCGGTCTCCGCGGCGTCGTGGGCGTACTGGATCTCGTTCTCGGCGCGCTCCCTGACCGCCGCGGCCTCTTCCTGCACGAGGCGCAGCAGTTCCTGCGCGCTCGCGCTCAGCGTCTCGTAACTCGCCGGGCCGAGCGCGTCGACGGATTCCCGCAGCGCCTTGGCCTCGGTGTCCATCTCGTTCGCGAGAACAGTGAGCCGGGCGGCCCGCTCCCAGGCCGCGTCGCGGTCCTCGGACAGTTCCTCGAGGAAGCGTTCGACCTGTTCCACCCGGTAGCCGCGCCCGCGAACGGTGTCGAAGCCGTGAGGTGTTGCCGTGCTGCTCATGCGCTGCCCCTCGCCGTCCTTCCGAACCGTACTCTGTAATCCATTTTTGTCGATATGTCCGAATTATGTATACCGCGACACTCCGACCTACCCCTACCCAACCCATCGCCCGTACATAGCGCGGCGGCCCGGGTCCGGATAATCCGGACCCGGGCCGCCCGGGGATCAGGACACAGCGGGGAGCGTCAGAGCAGGCCGTCCCACATCTGCTCGATCAGTACGGCCCACCAGTTGTCCGGCGAGGCGATCGCGGCCGGGTCCTGCGCCGCGAGCTGCGCCTGGAAGTCGACCGTCCAGCGGCCGGCCTGGTCGGGCGTGAGCCCGATCCGCAGCCGCCACATCCGCCCGAGCAGGGCGAGGCAGCGGGCGAACTCCGGCAGGCTGGAGTTCACGAACTGCGGCGGCACCGGCTGCCCGCCGGGGCCCGCTTCGAGCGGCACCGCGACGATGTGCGCGGTGCCGTACTGCACACACAGCTGGCGCCCGAAGTCATTGCCCATGACCAGGTACGAGCCCGCGTCCGAGGCCGGCTGCACCCCGCGCTCCTGCGCCAGTTCGGCGAGCGTCGGCACCGGGCGGCCCGGCTGGGCCTGCGCCCAGAAGAACGGCCCGAAGTCCACCGGCAGCCCGGCCCACATCAGGGTCTGCGCGACGATGTCCGGCACCCCCTGGCGGGAGACCGCACGCTGGTCGAACCGGAACAGGCCCTGCGGCCCGAACGCCTGCGCCAGCTCGTGGCCGATCCCCTCGAGCGGGATCGGCGGTACCCGCTGGACCTGGTTCGGGTCCGGCATCGGCACCCGCTGCGGCTGCGGCCGCGCCGGCGCCGACGCGACCTGGTGCAACTCGCCCTGGTGCGTCAGCAGATGCTGGACACCCTGCTGGCGCGAGGCGTGCTCGCGGCCGTACGGGGCCGTGTGGCTGATCCGCACCTGGGGCCAGGTCTCGCGGATCATCCGGGCGCAGTAGCCGCCTGGCAGATCGCACGCCTCCAGCTCCGTGTGCAGCTCCAGCACCTGCTGCGGCGGCACGTTGAGCGCGCGCAGCTCGTGCAGGATCTGCCACTCGGGGTGCGGAGTGCCCGGCGCCGAGCGGCGGATCAGCTGCTGCTGCGAACCGTCGTGCGCGCGGTAGCTCAGGACGGCCATGTAGCCGGGGCCGACCGTCGGCACACCGGCCGGCGGCTGCGGGTATCCGTAACCGCCGGGGGGCGGCGGGGCCGCGGCTCCGGGCGGCGGCGGTGGCGGCATGCCGGGACCGCCTGGACCACCAGGGCCACCGGGGTTCGGGCCGGCCAGCATCGTCGCTGCGTACGGGGCACCGGCACCGGGCCCGCCGGGGCCCGGCGGGGTCGGCGGAGCGCCGCGGCCACCGCCGGGGACACCGGGCGGGGGCGGCGGACCACCCGGGCCCGAACCACCGATCACACCGGGAGGAGGCGGCGGACCACCAGGACCACCGGGAGCACCCGGACCACCGACACCGGGACCCGCGAGCATCGTCGCCGCGTAGTTCACACCGCCGGAGGAGCCCTGGGCGGGCGGAGCGCCACGGCCACCACCGATGACACCGGGCGGGGGCGGCGGACCACCCGGGCCCGAACCACCGATCACACCGGGAGGAGGCGGCGGACCACCAGGACCACCGGGAGCACCCGGACCACCGACGCCAGGACCCGCGAGCATCGTCGCCGCGTAGTTCACACCGCCGGACGACGGCGGGCTGCCCGGGGTGCCGGGGGCACCGGGAGCGGCCGGGCCGGGGTCGTTCTGACCGCGCGCCGGCACCAGCTGCGTGGGCAGGTATCCCCCGCCGGCCGGAGCGCCGGGAGCACCCGGGGCTCCGGGCGCGTGGGGCCCGCTGGGCGGCGGCGGGGCGTCCGGGCTGCGCCGTCCGGGACCCGCGGACGGCACGCTGCCGCGCACCGCCTTCGCGGTCTCCGCGTCGGCGATGTCCGCTGCGGCGCTCCCCGAAGTGCCGGGGCCACCGGGTCCGCCCGGGGTCGCGAGACCCGCGGGCGGCGGCAGCGCCACGCCGGGACCTGACGGCGGCGGCAGGCCGGGACGGGCGTAACCGGGGCCCGGCGGCCGGCCGGGACCGCCGGCGCCGGGCGTCGCGGGCGCGATCGGGAAGCCGGCGCCCTCCGGCGGGGCGATGATCGTCGCGGGCAGCGAGCTGCCCTGCGGCATCAGTTCGGTCTTGGCCTCGGCGCCGGCCATCGACGGCGGGGTGTGCGCCTCGTCGGAGTCGGAGATCGGCGGGGCGAAGACCGTGGCGGGGATGGGGACGGAGACGGAGTCGTCCGGGGCACTGGTGGTGCGGCCGGACCAGGCCCCGGAGTCGATCTCGACGGACGCCTGGGACGGCACCGGCGCGGGGGCCGGCACGACCGGTGCGTCGGGGGCCGCGGCCGGAGCCGCGCCGGGGCGGCGGTCCGGGATGCCCATCTTGTCCGCCGCGTCCTGCAGCCACTGCGGTGGACTGATCAGGAAGGACGTCGCCTCCAGATCGAGCCGTTGGGGCGGCGTCGGCGGGGTGTCGTTCGGCACCGCGCCGTACTCCTCCTCGTAGCGGCGGATGACCTCGCCGACCGGCAGACCCGGCCACAGCGTGGCCTCTCCGCTGTCCCGCGCGATGACCAGCCGCACCTGTCCGTCATCGCTCGACGGACCGTCCTCGCGTGGCTCGGACCAGGCGACGAAGCCCAGGTCGAACTCCCGCACCCGCACCTCGCGGGCCTGGTACGCCGGGACGTCACCGTTGATCCACCGCTCGGCGCGCTCCTGCGCCTGCGCGAAAGTGACCATTCCCTGCTTCACCCCTCCACCGGGACGGCACTGGCGAAGCCACCGTCCACCATCAGGTTCGCCACTGTCTCCAACTCCGGCGGATTTCCCGCCAGCCGCAGCAGGAACGCGTCGAGCGAGTCACCGCACGGCAGCAGCAGCTCCGCGACCCGCTCCTGCGGGGACGACCAGTGGTCGCCGTCCCGCGCGTCGTCGTAGGCGCAGAACCAGACCGAGCCGGTGCTGTCGCCCTTGACCTTGACCGCGAGCACTCCGCCCTGGACGTAGCCGATGGCCAGGTAGTCCTTGGTGAAGTGGTCGCGCAGACATTTGTTGACGTACACGAGGTCGTTGACCGCGGCCTCGTCACGCACCGTGAAGAACGGCTGGTCCAGCAGCAGTCCCAGGTCCGGGTCGAGCGCGACCCCGGCCGGGGCGCAGCCGCCGGCCGCCTTCAGGAAGGTGCGGTAGGCGCCGGGGAGCCGGTAGCCCAGCTCCTCCTCGACGTCCAGGACCTGCTGCTCGGTGACCGCCACACCGCTCTGGTGGGGCGTCGCCTTGGGCAGCCCGAAGTGCACGGGGCGGGTCTCCTGGAGCGGGCGGGTGCCGCGCTTGGAGTGGTCGGCGGTCGAGACGGCGAGGCCGCCGTGGTGCCGCAGCAGGGCCTTGACCTCGACGGGGATCAGCTCCAGCCGCCGGGTGCCCGCGACGTGGTGCCAGGTCCAGCCGTGCGGGGTCGCGACGGGCGGCAGGCTGCCCCACAACTCGTGTCCCGCGGCGTGCATCGCGGCGTTGGCCGACACGTAATCGGTCAGCCGGAGCTCGTCCACGCCGAAGCCCTCGGGGGGTTCCGCGATCTCCGCCGCCGCTCTCGCGAACGCCGAGAAATCCGGGTAGCCGTCGTCGTCGACCCAGACACCCTGGGGGTGCCGGGCGGCGCGCACCGGGTCCGGGAAGTGCACGACCTGACCGGCGTAGGCCGCGTTCGGTGGCACGGTCCGTCCCCCGGTCCGGGGGCTGGGAGGTGCCCCCAGCCCTGGCCGACCTGTCGTCATGGCGGTTGCCCCCTGCTGCGTCTGGCTGATGAGCACAGCCTATGGGGTGTGGCAAGTTCGGCTTCCGCCCCCGTCCGGCTCAGCCGGCGGCCTCCGCGGCCTTCAGGTTCGTGTCCTGCTTGCGGGCGACGACGAGGGGCGGGTCGCCCGCCTGGCCGGTCCCCTTCACCGACAGATACGTGACGCTGGCGTCGCCGGTGCGCACGACGGTGACCAGTGCCGTGCCGCCCTCCTTGTCGCCGGTGTCCGCCATGACGTACGAGACGGCCTCGTCGCCCACGGTGACCGCGGGGCCCTTCCGGATCGCGAACGGGATCTTCTTGCCGGTGCCGTCGGTGGCCGTGAACGCGGTGCACTTGTCCAGCGCCTGCCGGATGTCGGCGACCATCTTCCCGGCCTCACCGGGGGCGTGGCTGGCGAGCAGCATCTGGGTCAGCTCGACGCCGGCCGGCAGATTGGCCGGGTCGATCTTGCCGACCGAGGCGCCGACGAACGCCTTGCGCGCGTACTTCGGCCGGGTGCTGGGCGGATCGGCGAGCGGCTGGCACTCGGGCTTGTCCGTCGTCATCACGTCGTCGGGGCTCATCGCCTCGTTCTTCGACGCCTCGATCTTGTAGCCGGGCACCTCGGTGTCCTTGACCAGCGCCGACCTCAACTGCGCTGCGGTCAGCGGCGCCTTGGCGGCCCCCGTCGAGGACCCGGCCGCGGACGTCGCGGGAGCCGTCGTCGCGCCGTCCTTGCCCTTCCCGTCGCCGCTCCCGCCGTCATCGCCGGAACAGGCGGCGGCCAGTGCCAGAACGGGCAGCACGGCGGCGGCCGTGACGGCTTGGCGGATACGGACATTGGTGCGAGTGGTGGTGCGGGACCGAGCGCGCATGCCGGCAACTCTCCCTCGTGGACGGAACGTTCCGCCCGCGAATGCGAGCTGCGGCCCATCCTTCCGGCCCATCTGCTGCCCCGTCCAAGCCGTTTCCACTCCGCCGACGATCCGTCACACCACGGTGACATGGGACACACAGGATGTTCCGCACACCGCACCCGACTTCCCCACCTCCTGACACCTTTGGCACTCTGAGTCTTGTAAACGGGGGATCGCCCGCTCCGGCGGGCGGACAGGAGGACGCACCACCATGCAGACAACGGACGCCGCGGATCCGCGGCTCACCTGGAGTGCCATGGGCGCCGACACCGCGGGGCCACCCGTTCTGCGGCACCGGCGGGACGGCATCCTGCCGGCCGTCGCCGCCGCGCTGTCCATCCGCGACGAGGTGCTGACCTGCACCGGGAGCAAGGCCGAGCAGGCACCGGCGCTGCATCCGATCGTCCAGGACTTCCTCGACACCCTGCCGGTCGCCCAGCGCGAGCGCTTCACCGGACGCTGTCCGGAGCCCGTGCTGCTCTCCCGGTTCCTCTCCGCGGTGGACGCCTCGCGCAGCAAGCGCGCGGCCCGCAAGCCGCTCACGCAGAGTGAGGCCCGTAAGGCATTGCGTGGCGCGCGGCTCACCGCCCGCCGTATACGTGAGGACGGTGACCCCGAGCACGGCTCGTACGCGCCGCCCTGCCGCTCCTGCGGGCCGCTGCTGGCGCATTTCGGCGTGCGGCCGGTCGACCCGTCGGCGGAGGCGGCGTGAGCGACCCGAACGCCCCGCGGGACCCGAACAGCGTGAACGGTGTGAACCACGCCGCCGGTATGCCGAGCTCCCCGAGCACCCGGTTCCCGGTCGGTGTGGACGCCGCCCTGCGGTCGGCCGGCTGGCAGCCCGGCCGCTGGGACATCAAGCAGGCCGAGGTGTGGGCGGACGCACTGCGGGCGCACTCCTCCCCCGCCGGGCACACGCACGCCGTCTCCCCGGCGGCCGTGGAGGCCTGGGCGGAGTTCGGCGGCCTCGCCATACCCGCCACCACCGGCCCCGGCCGGCAGATCGCGCCGACGCCGGTCCTGGTCAACCCGCTGCGCGGACTCCATCTCGCCAGGACCCTCGCCGACCTCGGCCGGGCGCTGGAGACCGAGGTGTCCCCGCTCGGCGAGGAGATGGGCTCGGGCTCGCTGCTCGCGATCGACGCGAACGGCCATGTCTACGCCATCGACCACACCGGGGACTGGTATCTCGGCGCCGACATCGACAGCGCCCTGACCACCCTGGTCGGCGGCGGCCGGCCGAACCGGCTGACCACCGCCTGACGGCTGCCCGGCACGCCCGCCCGGCCGTCCGCTCAGCCGGCGGCCGGCGGTCCGGTGGGCACCGCGACGACGGGCAGCGCCGGGATCATGGCGGAGACCCGGAAGCCGCCGGCCTCGGTGTGCCCGGCGACGAAGCCGCCGCCGAGCGCGGTGACGCGCTCCTTCATCCCGACGAGGCCGTGGCCGCCGCTGGGCAGTGCCGCGGCGGGTGAGCCGTCGGACGGGCCGTTCTCGACGCGGACGGCGACCTCGGCCTCCCGGTAGGCGAGCCGCACCTCGGTACCGGCGCCCGGGGCGTGCTTGTGAACGTTGGTGAGGGCCTCCTGGACGACGCGGTACGCGGTCCGCTCGACCTGGTCCTCGCACGCCCGGACCTCGCCCTCGACGGTCAGCTCGACGCGCATCCCCGCCGCGCGGGACTCCTCGACGAGCGCCTCCAGTTCGGCGAGGCACGGGCCGTCCGGCTGCCGGGCGCCGGCCTGCGGCCCGCTGCCCGCCCCGTCGGAAGGCCCGGCGGTCCGCGCCGCCCCGGAAGCGTTGCCGCTGCCCAGCTCCGTGAAGGCCAGGGTGCTCCCGGTGCCCGCGCCGTTCACCACCTGCGCCGTCCGCAGAACGCCGAGCATCTGGCGCAGCTCGTTGAGCGCCTGCCGCCCCATGTCCCCCAGCAGCTCCGCGCTCGCGGACGCCTTCTCCGGGTCCTTCAGGGCGACGGCCTTGAGCGCCGCCGCGTGCACCACCATCAGGCTCACCCGGTGCGCGACCACGTCGTGCATCTCCCGGGCGATCCGGGTCCGCTCGTCGGAACGGGCCCGTTCCGCCCGCTCCGTCGCCTTCTCGGCGAGCAGCGTCAGTTCCCGCTCCAGACCGTCGGCGCGCTCCCGCAGGCTCTCCACCAGCCGGCGCCGGGCCCGGACGTACAGCCCGAGCAGCACCGGCGGCGCGGTCAGCCCGAGGGCCATCAGGACCGAGGTGATCACGATGACCGGCATCGGGGTGTTGCTGTCCTGCCGCAGGCTGTCGCGCATCTGGATGAACGCGACGATCATCGTGCCGACCCCGCTCATCCCGGCCAGGGTGGCGGTGATGCGGCGCGGGACCTCGGAGGCCGCCAGCGTGTAGAGGCCGACGATGCCGAGCAGGAACCCGAGCTGCGCGGGGGTCACCGCGATGGCGATCAGGACGATCGCGATCGGCCAGCGGCGGCGCAACAGCAGCGACGCGCCGACGAGCAGCCCGAAGACGGCGCCGATGCCGGGCTCGATCCCGGCCTTCTCCGCGAAGGACGCCCCTTCGACAAAGCATTCGAGCGCCGACACAGCGGCCAGCGTCGCGTCGAGCACGAGGCTGCGCCGCCTCGGCCACCACCACGGGCCGGGCCGTGCCCGGCCCCCACCCCTGTCATCCGGTACGTGCGCCCCCGTCGTACTCATACGGTCCAGCCTAGGCCGTGTACCGCGCGGGCAGGGGTCCGGTGTCCTGGGGCGGCCAGGGGGGCGGCCGTCGGCGCATAGGGGTGTCCGCCAGATGGGCGGGGGCCGTGCCCCGCGGTGACCCGACCTATCCTGGTCGGGTCGGACAGCGCGGTCCGCCCCACTCCGCCCATCCACCGGCGGGGAGATCAGCCGTCGCCCATCCCCCTGCACTAGGAGCCGCACCTGTGAGCAGCGCCGACAACGCAACGGACAGCCCAGCCCTGCGCGCCGACATCCGCCGGCTGGGCGAACTCCTCGGCGGAACGCTCGTCCGCCAGGAGGGCCAGGAGCTACTCGACCTCGTCGAGAAGGTGCGGGCCCTGACCCGCTCCGACGGCGAGGCCGCCGCCGCCCTCCTCGGGAAGACGGACCTGCAGACCGCCGCGAAGCTGGTGCGGGCCTTCTCCACCTATTTCAACCTGGCGAACGTCACCGAGCAGGTGCACCGCGGCCGTGAGCTGCGCGCGCGCCGCGCCTCCGAGGGCGGTCTGCTCAGCCAGACGGCGGACCTGATGAAGGACGCCGACCCGGACCACGTCCGCGAGACCGTCAAGCACCTCAATGTGCGGCCGGTGTTCACCGCGCACCCGACCGAGGCGGCCCGCCGCAGCGTGCTGAACAAGCTGCGCCGCATCGCCGAGCTGCTCGACGCGCACCAGGACGGGACCGGCGACCGCCGCCGCGCCGACCTGCGGCTGGCCGAGAACATCGACCTGCTGTGGCAGACCGACGAGCTGCGCGTGGTGCGCCCGGAGCCCGCCGACGAGGCGCGCAACGCGATCTACTACCTCGACGAGCTGCACGCCGGGGCCGTCGGTGACGTCCTCGAGGACCTGTCGGCCGAGCTGGAGCGGGTCGGTGTGCCGCTGCCGCCCGAGACCCGCCCGCTGACCTTCGGCACCTGGATCGGCGGCGACCGCGACGGCAACCCGAACGTGACCCCCGAGGTCACCTGGGACGTCCTGATCCTGCAGCACGAGCACGGCATCACCGACGCCCTGGAACTGGTCGACTTCCTGCGCGGCGCGCTCTCCAACTCGATCCGCAACTGCGGCGCGACCCCGGAGCTGCTCACCTCGCTCGACGCCGACCTGGCGGCGCTTCCGGAGATCAGCCCGCGCTACAAGCGGCTGAACGCCGAGGAGCCGTACCGCCTCAAGGCCACGTGCGTCCGGCAGAAGCTCGTCAACACCCGCGAGCGGCTCGCCGCCGGCAGCGCGCACGTCGCGGGCCGCGACTACCTGGGCAGCGCGGAGCTGCTGCAGGACCTCGCGCTCATCCAGACCTCGCTGCGCGCCAACCGCGGTGAGCTGATGGCGGACGGCCGGATGGAACGCACCATCCGCACGCTCGCCGCCTTCGGGCTGCAGCTCGCCACGATGGACGTCCGCGAGCACGCGGACGCCCATCACCACGCACTCGGCCAGCTCTTCGACCGGCTCGGCGAGGAGTCCTGGCGGTACGCGGACATGCCGCGCGACTACCGGCGCAAGCTGCTCGCGAAGGAGCTGCGCTCCCGCCGTCCGCTGGCCGGCACCCCGGCCCCGCTGGACGCGGCCGGCGCGAAGACCCTCGGTGTCTTCCACACCATCCGCGAGGCGTTCGGGCGCTTCGGTCCCGAGGTCGTCGAGTCGTACATCATCTCGATGTGCCAGGGCGCGGACGATGTCTTCGCCGCGGCCGTGCTGGCCCGTGAGGCCGGTCTGATCGACCTGCACGGCGGCGTCGCTCAGATCGGCATCGTCCCGCTGCTGGAGACGACGGACGAGCTGAAGGAGGCGGACCGGATCCTCGACGAGATGCTCGCCGACCCGTCGTACCGCCGGCTGGTCTCGCTGCGCGGCGATGTGCAGGAGGTCATGCTCGGGTACTCCGACTCCTCCAAGTTCGGCGGTATCACCACCTCGCAGTGGGAGATCCACCGCGCCCAGCGCCGACTGCGCGATGTCGCGCACCGCTACGGCGTACGGCTGCGGCTCTTCCACGGCCGCGGCGGCACCGTCGGCCGTGGCGGCGGCCCCTCGCACACCGCGATCCTCGCGCAGCCGTGGGGCACGCTGGAGGGCGAGATCAAGGTGACCGAGCAGGGCGAGGTCATCTCCGACAAGTACCTGATCCCGTCGCTGGCCCGCGAGAACCTCGAACTGACCGTCGCGGCGACGCTGCAGGCCTCCGCGCTGCACACCTCGCCGCGCCAGTCCGACGAGGCGCTGGCCCGCTGGGACGCGGCGATGGACACCATCTCGGACGCGGCGCACAACGCGTACCGGCGCCTCGTCGAGGACCCGGACCTGCCGTCGTACTTCTTCGCCTCCACCCCGGTGGACCAGCTCGCCGAGCTGCACCTGGGCTCCCGTCCCTCCCGCCGTCCGGACTCCGGCGCGGGCCTGGACGGGCTGCGGGCCATCCCGTGGGTGTTCGGCTGGACGCAGTCCCGGCAGATCGTCCCGGGCTGGTTCGGCGTCGGCTCCGGGCTCAAGGCCGCGCGGGACGCCGGTCTCGGCTCCGTCATCGACGAGGCGCACGCCAACTGGCACTTCTTCCGCAACTTCCTGTCCAACGTCGAGATGACGCTGGCCAAGACGGATCTGCGGATCGCCCGGCACTACGTGGACACCCTGGTGCCCGACGAGCTGAAGCACGTCTTCGACACCATCGAGGCCGAGCACGCGCTCACCGTCCAGGAAGTGCTGCGGATCACCGGTGAGAAGGAGCTGCTGGCCGGCGACCCGGCGCTGGCGCAGACGTTCCACATCCGCGACCAGTACCTCGACCCGATCTCGTACCTCCAGGTCGCCCTGCTCTCGCGCCAGCGCGAGGCGGCCGCCCGGGGCGAGGAGGCGGACCCGCTGCTGTCACGTGCCCTGCTGCTGACCGTCAACGGTGTGGCGGCGGGTCTGCGCAACACCGGCTGACCCGGCACCGGGCACGGCACAGGACATGTGAAAGCCCCCGGACGCGACGTCCGGGGGCTTTCGCGTGCTCAGCTCTTGCGGTGCCCGATCAGGCGCGGCTTGGGCTCGATGCCCGACAGCCCGTTCCAGGACAGGTTCACCAGGTGGGCGGCGACCTCGGCCTTCTCGGGCCGCTGCGGCGCGTCGAGCCACCACTGGCCGGTCAGGGCCACCATCCCGACGAGCGCCTGGGCGTACATCGGCGCGAGCTTGGGTTCGAAGCCGCGGTTCTTGAACTCCATGCCGAGGATGTCCTCGACCTGGGTGGCGATATCGCTGATCAGGGACGCGAAGGTGCCGGTGGACTGCGCGACCGGCGAGTCCCGGACGAGGATCCGGAACCCGTCGGTGTACTGCTCGATGTAGTCGAGCAGCGCGAACGCCGCCTGTTCCAGAAGTTCCCTCGGATGGCCGCCGGTGAGAGCACTGGTGACCATGTCCAGGAGCCGGCGCATCTCGCGGTCGACCACGACGGCGTAGAGCCCTTCCTTGCCGCCGAAGTGCTCGTAGACCACCGGTTTGGACACCCCGGCCTTATGGGCGATCTCCTCGACCGAGGTGCCTTCGAAGCCGCGTTCGGCGAAGAGCGTGCGGCCGATGTCGAGCAGTTGCTCGCGGCGCTCCTTGCCCGTCATCCGTACCCGGCGCACGCGCCGAGCGTTCGTACCCGTCGTTCCGTTCGGGCCCTCGCCGCTCGTACTGCTGCCGTCGCTCACGCGTCAATCATGCCGCTTCACTGACGCTCTCCTTACGCCGGGCGGCGATCCGCTCCTTGCTGGGCCACCGGACGTCACTCGCCCAGCCGAGCTGTTCGCACCAGCGGATGATGCGGGCGCTGGAGTCGAGCTGGCCGCGCAGCACGCCGTGCCGGGCCGAGGTGGGCTCGGCGTGGTGCAGGTTGTGCCAGGACTCGCCGCAGGACAGCACGGCCAGCCACCACACGTTGCCGGACCGGTCACGGGACTTGAACGGGCGGTCGCCGACGGCGTGGCAGATCGAGTTGATCGACCAGGTGACGTGGTGGAGCAGGCCCACCCGGATGAGCGATCCCCAGAAGAACGCGGTGAACGCGCCGGTCCAGGTCATCGTCACCAGTCCGCCGACGAGCGGCGGGATCGCGAGCGAGACGAGGGTGAAGAGCAGGAACTGCCGGGAGATCATCCTGATCGCCGGGTCCTTCATCAGGTCCGGCGCGTACTTCTCCTGCGGGGTCCGCTCGGTGTCGAACATCCAGCCGATGTGGGCCCACCACAGGCCCTTCATGAGGGCCGGCACGGTCTCGCCGTAGCGCCACGGCGAGTGCGGGTCGCCGTCCGCGTCGGAGTACTTGTGGTGCTTGCGGTGGTCCGCGACCCAGCGCACGACCGGGCCCTCGACGGCCAGCGAACCGGCGACCGCGAGCGCGATCCGCAGCGGGCGCTTGGCCTTGAAGGCGCCGTGCGTGAAGTACCGGTGGAATCCGATGGTGATGCCGTGGCAGCCGATGTAGTACATGCCGACCATCAGACCGAGGTCCAGCCAGCTCATCCCCCAGCCCCAGGCCAGCGGGATCGCGGCGACGAGCGCCACGAAGGGGACACCGATGAAGGCGCCGAGGGTGATGCGCTCGGTCATCCCCTTGTTGTCGCCACCAAGGGTGGCGAGGGTTACGAATTGGCCGGGCCCGGGGTCTCGGGGCTCGGTGATCACGTCGGCCTGTGCGGTCATGAGGGTCCCTCACCGGGGGTGTATGGGGGGATTTACTACGGAACCGTAACCTACGGCGACGTAAGTATGTCAGCGTCGCGTCAGCAGGCAATAGGCCCGGAGGGCTGACGCCCTGTAGCTCGTGTACCCCGGAACCTCGTCGCGTTCACGTGGTCGCTTGCGGCATAGTAGGGACGCGCAGGCGCGCTCAGGCGCGTCGGTCCGCCGTGGTGTAATTGGCAGCACCGGGGCTTTTGGTGCCCTTTGTCCGGGTTCGAGTCCTGGCGGCGGAGCTTGTGGTAGCGGGTCCCGGTCTTCACGGCCGGGACCCGCCCGTGTTTCCCCGCCCATACCCCCCGGTATCCTGCGGGTGTCCGTCACCCAAAGCCGAGGAGCCCCTTCCGTGAGCCCCAACCGCCCGGCTGCTGTCGTCGTCCTCGCCGCGGGTGAGGGCACCCGCATGAAGTCGGCCCTCCCCAAGGTCCTGCACGCCATCTGCGGGCGCACCCTGGTCGGCCATGTCGTGGCCGCCTCGCGCGCGCTCGACCCGGAACACCTCGTCGTGGTCGTCGGCCACGCCCGCGAGCAGGTGGGCGCCCACCTCGCCGAGATCGACCCCGCCGCCCGCACCGCCGTGCAGGACCAGCAGCTCGGCACCGGGCACGCGGTCCGGATGGCGCTGGAGGCGCTGTCGGGCCAGGGCGTCGTCCTCGCCGGCACGGTCGTGATCACCTGCGGCGACACCCCGCTGCTGACCGCCGGAACGCTGCGCTCCCTGGTCGCGACGCACGAGGGCGACGGCAACGCCGTCACCGTGCTGTCCGCCGCGGTGCCGGACCCGGCCGGCTACGGCCGGATCGTGCGGGCCGCCGACGGCTCGGTGTCCGGGATCGTCGAGACCAAGGACGCCAACGAGGCCCAACTGGCCATCGCCGAGATCAACTCCGGGGTCTTCGCCTTCGACGCGCAGCTGCTCGCCGACGCGCTCGGCAAGGTCACGACGGACAACGCGCAGGGCGAGGAGTACCTCACGGACACCCTCGGCATCCTGCGCGAGGCCGGCCACCGGGTGGGTGCCGCGGTCGCCGCGGACCACCGCGAGATCGCCGGGATCAACAACCGGGTACAGCTCGCCGAGGCCCGCCGCACGCTCAACGACCGGCTGCTCAACGAGGCGATGCTGGCCGGCGCCACCATCGTCGACCCGGCCTCGACCTGGGTCGATGTGGCCGTCGAGTTCGCGCCCGACACCCTGGTGCTGCCCAACACCCAGCTGTACGGCGCCACCAGCCTGGCCACGGGCGCCGAGGTCGGCCCGAACTGCACGCTGACCGACACCACCGTGGGCGCGGGCGCCCAGGTGAGCAACACGGTCGCGCAGAGCGCCGAGATCGGCGAGCACGCCACCGTCGGCCCGTTCGCCTACCTGCGCCCCGGCACCCGGCTCGGCGCCAAGGCGAAGGCCGGCACCTACGTCGAGATGAAGAACGCGACGATCGGCGAGGGCACCAAGGTGCCGCACCTGAGTTACGTGGGCGACGCGACGATCGGCGAGTACACGAACATCGGCGCCGCGAGCGTCTTCGTGAACTACGACGGCGCGGTCAAGCACCACACGACGATCGGCAGCTACTGCAAGACCGGCTCCGACAACATGTTCGTGGCGCCGGTCACAGTCGGGGACGGCGCCTACACCGCCGCGGGCTCCGTGATCACCAAGGACGTACCGGCCGGTTCGCTGGCCGTAGCCCGTGGCCAGCAACGGAACATCGAGGGCTGGGTCGCCCGCAAGCGCCCCGGAAGCGCCGCCGCGGAGGCCGCCGAACGAGCCGGTCAGGGTGAGTAACGGCACTCCCGCCGGGTCACGACCCGCCCCGGCGGGGCGTACCGTAAGAGATGCACAGAATGCCGCAGGTTGACGTCCACAGGACGAACCCGCGAACTGAGTCTTAACTGAGTCTTCACGGGGGTTGCCCTCGAAACCCCCGTAGACCCGTACAACCAAGGAGACGGTGTGACCGGGCTCAAGACGACCGGTGAGAAGAAGCTGATGCTCTTCTCCGGACGCGCTCATCCGGAACTCGCGGAGGAGGTGGCCCACCAGCTCGGTGTCGACCTCGTCCCGACCAAGGCGTTCGACTTCGCGAACGGCGAGATCTACGTCCGCTTCGAGGAGTCCGCGCGCGGCAGCGACGCGTTCGTGATCCAGAGCCACACCGCTCCGATCAACAAGTGGATCATGGAACAGCTGATCATGATCGATGCGCTGAAGCGGGCCTCCGCCAAGCGCATCACCGTGATCCTGCCGTTCTACGGCTACGCCCGCCAGGACAAGAAGCACCGCGGCCGCGAGCCGATCTCGGCCCGGCTGATGGCCGACCTGTTCAAGACCGCGGGTGCCGACCGGCTGCTCGCCGTGGACCTGCACGCCTCGCAGATCCAGGGCTTCTTCGACGGCCCGGTGGACCACCTCATCGCCCTGCCGCTGCTGGCGGACTACGTGGGTGCCAAGGTCGACCGCTCCAAGCTCACCATCGTCTCCCCGGACGCCGGCCGCGTCCGCGTGGCCGACAACTGGTGCGACCGGCTCGGCGCCCCGCTGGCGATCGTCCACAAGCGCCGCGACCCCAACATCGCCAACCAGGTGACGGTCCACGAGGTCGTCGGTGACGTCAAGGGCCGCATCTGCGTGCTCGTCGACGACATGATCGACACCGGTGGCACCATCTGCGCTGCCGCGGACGCCCTGTTCGCGAACGGCGCCGAGGACGTCATCGTGGCGTCGACGCACGGTGTGCTCTCCGGCCCGGCCGCCGACCGGCTGAAGAACTCGCAGGTGAGCGAGTTCATCTTCACCAACTCGCTGCCGACCCCGGGCGAGCTGGAGCTGGACAAGATCACGGTGCTGTCGATCGCCCCGACGCTCGCCTCCGCGATCCGCGAGGTCTTCGAGGACGGCTCGGTCACCAGCCTCTTCGACGGCGCCGCGCACTGAACCACTGATCGATCAACGTCCGGTCCTGACCGGACGTTGATCGATTTCGTCAAGGCCTCCCCGCCGGGTAGACTCCTGGAGTTTGCTCGGCGAGGGAGGCTTTTTCGTCTCCGTTATCGGCGCGCTCCTCGTAAGTGGATCGGCCCCCGTCGTGGGCCGGGCGACATGTGTCCCAGCCAGTCGTCTCTTTACGAGGAGTGATTCTCATGTCCGCATCCGAGGTCAAGCTCAGCGCCGAGGTCCGCACCGAATTCGGCAAGGGTGCCGCCCGTCGTGCGCGCCGCGCCAACCTGGTCCCCGGTGTCGTCTACGGCCACGGCGCCACCCCGGTGCACGTGAACCTTCCGGGTCACGCGCTGCTGCTCGCGCTCCGCACCAAGAACGTCCTGATCAGCCTCGAGGTCGAGGGCGAGACCACCTTCGTGCTCCCCAAGGCCGTCCAGCGTGACGCCATCAAGGGCTTCCTCAAGCACGTCGACCTGCTCACCGTGAAGCGCGGCGAGAAGGTCAACGTCGAGGTGGCCGTGCACACCGAGGGCGAGCTCGCCCCGGGCGGCGGCCTGCTGGAGCACGTCCTCAACGCCCTCCCGGTCGAGGCCGAGGCCACCCACATCCCGACCTCCGTCTCCGTCTCCATCGAGGGCCTGGAGGCCGGCGCCGCCATCCTCGCGAAGGACATCACGCTGCCGGAAGGCACCGTGCTGACGATCGACGGCGACACCGTCGTCATCCAGATCGTCGCCCCGCAGGCCGAGGAGCCGGCGGACGAGTCCGCCACCCCGGCCGGCGAGACCACCGAGGCCTGATCCTCCTGGCCTCCGCTGTCCCGTACCGCCGTCCCGCTCCCACCGGAGCGGGGCGGCGGTTCGGGTTGCGACGTCAGTGGACTTGAATGGACGGCATGAGCATGAGCAGTTCACCCGCCCCCGAGGGGCCCTGGCTGGTGGCCGGGCTCGGCAACCCCGGCCCCGAGTACGCCGGCAACCGGCACAACATCGGCTTCATGGTGGCCGATCTGCTCGCGGAGCGGATCCGCAGCAAGTTCAAGACCCACAAGAGCCGCGCCCAGGTGGTCGAGGGCCGGATCGGCGGACAGCGGGTCGTGCTGGCGAAGCCGATGACGTTCATGAACCTCTCCGGCGGGCCCGTCACAGCACTGCGCGACTTCTACAAGGTGCCCACCGCGCAGATCATCGCCGTCCATGACGAACTGGACATCGACTACCCGACACTGCGGCTGAAACTGGGCGGTGGCGACAACGGCCACAACGGCCTGAAGTCGATCACCAAGTCGCTGGGTCCCGACTATCTGCGGGTGCGCTGCGGCATCGGACGGCCGCCGGGCCGGATGGATGTGGCGGCCTTCGTGCTCAAGGACTTCTCCTCGGCCGAGCGCAAGGAGCTGGACTGGTTCGTCGACCGCTCCGCCGACGCGGTCGAGGCATTGATCTCCGACGGCCTGGAGCGGGCCCAGAGTACGTACAACAGCTGACTCCGGCCGCCGTCGGCCGCGGCGGTTGACTCCATGGCGTGTCATGGCCAAAGATCGCCCGCATGGTCAAACGGAGCCGGTCCCGCCGGATGGCGGAGAGTGCCTGGGGCGTGCTGCTCGTCGGCAAGGCCGTGATCCTGTCGGCGGCGGTCGCCCTGCTGCTCGCCTCGGGTGTGTGGGTGTCCTGGGGGACTGCCCAGCACGTGATGCTCTCCAAGGGCCGCGAGCGCGGCACCATGACGGTGGCGGCCTGCGGCGACAAGACCTGCACCGGCCCCTTCGCCCCCGCCGGGGCCGCCACGGCGCGGCCCCGGGTCACCATCACCCGGTCCGTCACCCACCGCACCGGCGAGAAGCTCAAGGTCGCCGTGGAACCCGGCACCGACGACGTCGTACGCACCGGCTGGGCCGGCGTGCTGTACGCCTGGGTCCCGCTCGGCGGCGCCCTCCTGCTGGCCGCGCTGCTGCTCGCGGGGGGCCTGCGGATGCCCCGCAGCGCCTGGACGGCCGGCCTGGCGGGCGCGGCCCTGATGGTCGCCGCCTTCGCCCTGCTGTAGCGGGCGCCTGCGCGGCGCGCCGCTCAGGAGGGGTCGGGCTCCAGGAACTCCAGGCGGTTGCCGAACGGGTCGTCGGAGTAGAAGCGCCGGTGCCCCGGGAGGTTGTCGTCCCACACGACGGTCGCGCCGCGCTCCTCCAGCCGCCGGGCGTACGCGGTGATGCCGTCGACCCTGATGCCCGGATGCGCCTTCCTGGCCGGGCGGAAGCCCTCCTCGACCCCGATGTGGATCTGGGCCGCGCCGGAGCCGAACCAGCAGCCACCCCGGGCGGCGAGCACCGGCGGCTTGGGGAGTTCGGTCATGCCGAGGACGTCCCCGTAGAAGGCGCGCAGCGCGTCCTCGCTGCCGGGCGGTGCCGCGAGCTGTACGTGGTCGAGAGCGCTGATCACGCGGCCACCCCTGCCTTGCGCGCGACGACGAAGATCCGCCGGAACGGGAAGACGGTGCCGTGCGGACCGGCCGGATACGCCGTGCGCAGCAGCTCGCCGTACTCGGCGAGGAACTCCTCGCGGGCGGCGGCGTCGTTCCCGAGCGCGGTCAGCACGGGGCGCAGCGCGGTGCCCTTGGTCCATTCGAGCACCGGGTCGGGGCCCTGCAGATGGTGCAGGTACGTGGTCTCCCAGACGTCGGTCTCGCAGCCCAGGCAGCTCAGGCGCTGGAAGTACTCCTCGGGTTCGAGGGTGAGCACGCGGCGGTCGGCGCGGCCGCCCAGCCGGGCCCGCCACCTCGGGGACGCGCACAGCTCGGCGAGCAGCACATGGCTGGGAGCGTCGTAGTTGCCGGGGACCTGGAACGCGAGGGTGCCGCCGGGGGCCAGGTGGTCGAGCCAGTCGGGGAAGCGCTCCGCATGGCCCTCGACCCACTGCAGGGCGGCGTTGGCGATGATCAGGTCGTAGGTCTCGTCGGGAGCCCAGTGCGCGGCGTCGGCCGGCCGGAAGTCCAGCTGTCCGCCGCCGGGGGTCGGGCCGGCGTAGGCGCGGGCCGCGTCCAGCATCTCGGGCGAGTTGTCGAAGCCGGTGACGCGGGCGGCCGGCCAGCGGCCGCTCAGCAGCGTGGTGACATTGCCGGGACCACAGCCGATGTCCGCGATGCGCGGCGCCTGCCCCGGGAGGGCGGGCACCCGGGCGAGCAGTTCGTGGAAGGGGCGGGTGCGGTGGTCGGTGTGGTGCAGGTACTGCTGGGGGTCCCAGGCGGGTGCTGCTGCCGGCACGTTTCTGCCTCCCTGGCGGATCCGGTGGATCTGCTGACGTCCTCTACGGTGCCTCAATTTTTATCTTGACGTCAAGAGACTTCATATCGACAGAACCACTACACTGATCGTCATGGAGGACGAGGTCGACCGGCTGGTCGCTGCATGGCGCCGAGAGCGCCCCGACCTCGACGTGGAACCACTCGAGGTGCTCAGCCGCGTCAGCAGGCTGGCCCGGCACCTGGACCGGGCCCGGCGGCTCGCCTTCTCCGAGCACAGCCTGGAGCCGTGGGAGTTCGACGTGCTCACGTCGCTGCGCCGCACCGGCGACCCGTACCAGCTCTCCCCCGGGCAGCTGCTCACACAGACGCTGGTCACTTCCGGCACGATGACCAACCGGATCGACAGACTCGCCAAGAAGGGCCTGGTGGAACGGCTGCCGGACCCCTCGGACCGGCGCGGGGTGCTCGTCCGGCTCACCCCCGAGGGCCGCGAGCGCGCCGACCAGGCGCTGGCCGGGCTGCTCGCCCAGGAGCGGTCCATCCTCGGTGAACTGACGGACCGCCAGCGCGGCGACCTCGCGGCGCTGCTACGACAGCTGACCGCTCCGTTCGACAACATCCCCGGCTGACGGGACCAGTTCCACCGGTCCGACGCCGGCCCGGCGCGCCAGCGCGACCGCCGCCAGCGTCGAGTGCACGCCCAGCTTCCCCAGCACGTTCTGCATATGGGTGCGGACGGTGTGCGGGGACAGGAACAGCCGCTCGGCGACCGCCTTGCGGCCGAGCCCCGCCACCATGCAGCGCAGCACCTCCTGCTCGCGCGGCGTCAGCGACTCCACCAGCCGTTCGCTCTCGGTGCGGTGCCGGCGAGCCGCGGTCAGCTCCCGCAGCACGCCCGTGAGCAGCGCGGGCGGCAGATGCGTCTCGTCGCGCAGCACCCCGCGCATCACGGCCAGCAGCCGTGACAGGGAACAGTCCTTGGCGACCCAGCCGGAGGCACCCGCCTGCAGCGCGCGGGCCGCGCGCCGGGCGTCGTCCCGCTCGGCCAGCACCACGGTGCGCGTCGAGGGATGCTCGGCGCGGACCCGTTCCACCAGGCCGATCCCGTCGATCAGATGGTCCGGGATCGCGGGGGCGGCCGGGCCGCCCGGGTGGTCCGCCTGACGCGGCTCCGGCACGATCCGCGGCACCGCGGTCAGCGTTGCCGCGCCCACCGCGCCTCCCGGCGGGCGGAACACCGCACCGAGGTCGGCGTCCACCAACAGCACGTCGTACCTTCGGTTGTCGGCCACCGCGCGCTCCAGACAGCGCTGCGCGGCAGGGCCGCTGCCGGCTGCCGACACATCGACGTCCGGCTCCGCCGCGAGTGCGGCCGCCAGTGATTCGGCGAAGATCCGGTGGTCGTCGACGACGAGAACACGAATGCGTCCCACGGGCCCCACTCCCGGCATGTTGCTCTCCCCCACGGTTGGGGTTGCGATCGCATGGGATCCGGCGCCCGGAAACAGGATCTTCCGCCGCAGTACCGCACGACCGCCGTCGTGCCGCGCCTGCGGTACCCGTTCCGGGTGCCGAATCCTTGCGTCTCGCCCCCTGATGGCGCCGGCCCCCACCGGCGCTGTGTCAGAAGCGTAGGGGCCGGGGACGCCAATAGCGCCCGATTGGCAGAAGTCGGCCGGTAGCAGCGGATGCATTCGGCCAACACGCGGGGCGCGCGGGAACGTTGGTGCTTCGGGTCCCCCGCTCTTTCCGGCCGGCCGGGGTTTGGGACGCCGGAACGCCCGGACAGCCGGCCGGTGGCCCGGCCGGCCGGACGACACGTGGCGGGCTACCGGCGGCGGGCTACAGGCGGCGGGCGCCCGCCGACGGGACCGCTGTGAAGACCCGCGGCTCCCGGTAGCCGGCGGCGGCGAACGCCGAGACGACCGCCTCGGTGATCTTCTCCGCGGCGTCGCTCTCCGCGAGGACGATGGCCGAGCCGCCGAATCCGCCGCCCGTCATCCGCGCGCCCAGCGCGCCGGAGGCGTTCGCGGTGTCCACGACGAGGTCCAACTCGGCGCAGGAGATACGGAAGTCGTCGCGCAGCGAGACGTGGCCCGCCGTCAGAACCGCCCCGATGTCCCGGGTACGGCCGGCGTCCAGCAGCTCGATGACCTGCTCGACCCGGTGGTTCTCGGTGACGATGTGGCGGACGAGACCGAGGATCGTGTCGTCCTGACCGCCCGCGCGCAGCCGGTCGAGGGCCGCGGCCAGGCCGTCGTAGGGGATGTCGCGCAGCGCGGGGACCCCGAGGGCGGCGGCGCCGGCCTCGCACCCGGCACGGCGCTCGGCGTACGAGCCGTCGCTGTGCGCGTGCTTGACGCGGGTGTCCACGACGAGCAGCCGCATCCCCTCCGCGGCGAGGTCGAACGGCACCTGGCGCTGCGAGCCGTCGCGGGTGTCCACGAACAGGGCGTGGCCCGCGGTGCAGCAGGCGGACGCCGTCTGGTCCATGATGCCGGTGGGCGCTCCGACGTAGACGTTCTCGGCGCGCTGGCACAGCAGGGCCATCGCGGGCCGTTCCAGGCCGAGTTCGTGCAGGTCGTCGAGGGCGAGAGCGGTGACGACCTCCAGCGCGGCCGACGAGGACAGGCCGGCGCCGGTGGGGACCGTGCTCTCGTAGTGGATGTCGGCGCCGGTGAGCCGGTGGCCCGCCTCGCGCAGCGCCCACACCACACCCGCCGGATACGAGGCCCAGCCGTCGTCCCTGCCGGGTGTCAGCTCGTCGAGCCGCAGTTCGACGATGCCGCCGGGCATGTCGGCGGAGTGCAGCCGCAGCAGGCCGTCATCGCGGCGGGCGACGGTGGCCACGGTGGTGTGCGGCAGCGCGAACGGCATCACGAAGCCGTCGTTGTAGTCGGTGTGCTCACCGATCAGGTTCACCCGGCCGGGGGCGGCCCACACGCCCTCCGGAGCGGTGCCGAACACCTTCTCGAACACGGTCACTTGGCGGTCTCCTGGTTCTCCCCGCGCTGGGCGAACGCCCAGGCGTCCCGGACGATTTCGGCGAGATCCGGCCGGGACGGACGCCAGCCGAGGACCCGGCGGGCCCGGTCGGCGGAGGCGACGAGTACGGCCGGATCGCCGCCGCGGCGCGGGACGGTGACCTCGGGGACCGGGTGACCGGTGACCTGCCGGACGGTCTCGACGACCTGGCGGACGGAGAAGCCCTCGCCGTTGCCCAGGTTGCAGATCAGGTGCTCGCCCTCGGCGCCGGCGGCCAGCGCCAGCAGATGCGCCTGCGCGAGGTCGGCCACGTGGATGTAGTCGCGGACGCAGGTCCCGTCGGGCGTCGGATAGTCGTCGCCGTAGACGGAGATCGCCTCGCGGCGGCCCTGCGCGACCTGGAGGACCAACGGGATGAGGTGCGACTCGGGGTCGTGCCGCTCGCCGATCATCTCGCCGGAGAGCGAGCGGTACGCCCCGGCCACGTTGAAGTACCGCAGCGAGACGGCGGACAGCCCGTGCGCGGCGGTCTCGCCGGTGATCATGTGATCGACGGCGAGCTTGGTGGCACCGTACGGATTGGTCGGCGCGGTCGCGTCGTCCTCGGTGATCGGGACGGACGCCGGCTCCCCGTAGGTCGCGGCCGTGGAGGAGAAGACCAGCCGGCGGACCCCGCACTCGCGCATCGCGGCGAGCAGCTCCATGGTGCCCGCCACGTTGTTGCGCCAGTACTTGCCGGGGTCGGCGACCGACTCGCCGACCTGCGAGGAGGCGGCGAAGTGCAGCACGGCGTCGTAGGAGGAGTCGAGCACCTTGCCCGCGTCCTGGATCCGCCCCTCGACGAAGTCCGCGCCCGCCGGCACGCCCTCCCGGAAGCCCGTCGACAGGTCGTCCAGGACGGTGACCCGGTGGCCGGCTTCCAGCAGGTGTGCGGTGACGACGCTGCCGATGTAACCGGCGCCGCCGGTCACCAGGACCTTCATGGGGGTGCTCACTGGCTCGCTACCTCTCGCAGTCGCTGTGCCGCGGTTTCCGGGGGCACGTCGTTGATGAACACACTCATGCCGGATTCGGAACCCGCGAGAAACTTCAGCTTGCCGGAAGTGCGGCGGACGGTGAAAAGCTCAAGGTGCAACGCGAAGTCACACCGGTCGGCCGCCCCGAAGGGTGCCTGGTGCCAGCCCGCGATGTACGGCGTGCGCGGTTCGCCCTCCCCGAAGATCCGGTCGAAGCGCTTCAAGAGTTCCAGATAGACATGTGGGAACTCTGTGCGGGCGTCCTCGTCGAGCTGCAGCAGGTCCGGCACCCGGCGGTTCGGGTAGAGGTGCACCTCGTAGGGCCAGTGCGCCGCGTACGGGACGAACGCCGTCCAGTGCTCGCCCTCCAGCACGACACGGCGGCCGTCGGCACGCTCATCCGCGACTACGTCGTCGAAGAGGTTGCCGCCGGTGCGTTCCCGGTGCTCGGCCAGCGAGCGCAGCATCAGCTCGGTGCGCGGGGTGATGAACGGGTACGCGTAGATCTGTCCGTGCGGGTGGCCGAGGGTGACGCCGATCTCCTTGCCGCGGTTCTCGAAGCAGAAGACCTGTTCGACGCCGGGGAGTTGGGACAGCTCGGCGGTGCGGTCGGTCCAGGCGTCGAGCACCAGTCCGGCCTGCTCGGGGGTGAGGTCGGCGAACGAGGCGTCGTGGTCGGAGGTGAAGCAGACGACCTCGCAGCGGCCGGCGTCGCCCGCGAGGGAGGGGAAGCGGTTCTCGAAGACGGCGACGTCGTAGTCGGCGGCCGGGATCTCGCTGAGCCGGCCGTCGCGCGACGGGCACAGCGGGCACTCGTCGGCCGGCGGGTGGTAGATGCGGCCCTGCCGGTGGGAGGCGACGGCGACGGTGTCGCCCAGCAGCGGATCGCGACGCAGCTCGGCCGAGGTGGCGACGGCGTCCAGCAGGCGCCGGTCCACGGCGTCGCGCACCACGTCGTCACGGGAGTCGTAGTAGAGCAGCTCACGGCCGTCCGCCAGGCGGGTCGTCGTCTTCTTCACTCCGGAGACCCCTCATCAAACCTACTCAACATAACCGCGCACAATGAACCACAAAACAACAGTGACGTCAATGCACCAGCCAGGACCTGGCCAGATCGGTGAGTGAGGGCACGACGACATGCCGCTGCCCCCGCACAGGGCGCGGGGGCAGCGGTGCGTGGAGCATCGGCCTGTGGAGCGTCGACGGGTGGAGCATCGGACCGCGGGCAGGGGCTCGGGCCCCGGGCTACGGCGGCCCGGTCAGCCTCCGGAGGGGAAGCTCCCGGCCGTGACCCGGTCCAGCAGCCCGGTACGGGCCGCGAGCGCGGCGGCCTCCAGCCGGGAGCCGACGCCGAGTTTCATGAGCACCCGCTGCACATGGGTGCGCGCGGTGCTGGGGGCGATGCTCATCCCGGCGGCGATCAGCCGGGTGTCCTCACCCTCGGCGACCCGCATCAGGACCTCTATCTCGCGCGGTGTGAGCATCTGCAGCAGCCGGCTGCCCTCGTCGTCGGGCTCCTCCACCGGATTCAACAGCTCCGCGAACGCGCTCTGCAGCAGCTGCGGAGAGACCGCGACCTCACCGGCCCTGGCCTTCACCATGGCCCGCTCGACGCCCTCGATGCGCTCGTCCTGCCGCACATAGCCCGAGGCACCGGCCGCGAACGCCGCCGCGATACCGCGCGGGCTCGGCACCGGCCCGAGAACGACCACGGCCACCGCCGGCCGCTCGCGCTTGACCCGCGAGACGGTCTCGAACACCCCCGGATCGGCCGGGGACGACGTGCCGATCAGACACACCTCCGGCGACCTGCTCAGTACGAGATCCGCCGCCCCCGCCGCCGGCGAGGCTGCGGCGAGCACCCGGTGCCCGCGCAGTTTCAGTGCCGAGGCGAGCGCCTCCGCCAGCAGCCGGTGGTCGTCGATGACGACAAGACGTACGCCCATGTCGCGTTCCCCTATCCCCCTGAGGACCGATCGGGACCGGTCCCGGCGGCTCCACGTCCTGCCCCCACTTGTACGTAGCGCACGGCCCGCCCGTTGTCCCGGCGGTCGACCCACGGCGGGCCCGGGTCCAGGGCCTGTCCGGCCGATCACGAACGGCCCCTCCGCCGCCTGGCACGGCCCCTCGCGGCGTTGCCGAAACACCCATATACAACCGGTATGCGGGTGCTCCGGCGCCTTGCGAGGCACCGCACCAGACGACGTCTGGACCGCCCATGATCGGCCGGACAGGCCCTAGCCCCGGAAGCTACACGTTTGTTCGACGCGGCGCGCCCCTTACCGGTAAGAAGCACCCCTCAATTCCGAAATACCCGTCATTGATGGCCGGTTCACACCCGGGGCGTCTCATCGTGCACAGGACGGGCCCACAACGGGACAGGTGTCTCGTTATGGGCCCGTCAGTGCGGTACTGGGGGTTTACCCCGGCCGGTGGCTCAGCTGAAGTCCGCGATCACCAGCGCCGACAGCGAGTCCCGGGCGGAGACGGTGACGCCGGTGAGGAAGAAGTGCCCGTTGTGCAGCCACGTGTAGCGGTACGTGTCCAGGAACTCGTTCTCGGTCTTCTTCGTGTCGGCGCTGAACACCATGTACGGCGTGTTCTTCTGCGTCGTCGGGTCCATCGCGTAGAGCCCGCCGGGCTTGTCGTACCCCGACTCCTGGTACGCGATGACCTTGCCGTTCTCGATGCCGACCACGGTCGACTCGCCGGAGGCGGCCGGCTTGACGGTCCACAGGGGCTTGCCGGTCTTCAGGTCCACGGCCGCGATCTCGTTGGTCTGGCCGTAGGCGCCGCCGTCCGCCTTGTGCGACTTCGTCGGGGTGTAGAGCGTCGTGCCCTGGATGGCGAAGTTGAAGCAGGGGCCCTCACCGGCGATCCGGCAGTGGATCCCGTAGTTGCCCTGGTAGCCGCCGTTGCCCAGCGAGGTGTGGCCGACGAGCTTGCCGCCCTCCAGGTACATGAGGTCGGACATCAGGCTGTTGGTGGCGCCGATCCCGATGACCACCGGGTCGGTGGACACGATGCTGGAGAGCTCGGTGCCCGCCGAGACCTGCCAGGACCAGCTGGTCTTGTAGGTCGTGGTGTCGATGCCCCGGACGAAGACGTCCTTGCCGCACTCGACCGAGACGACGAGCTGCTTGCCGCCCGCGTAGCTCTTGTCCTGGCAGCTGGACGCCGGGTTGGGCGCCCAGATCTGCGCATGGGTGCTGAGCTTGTACCCGGCGTAGCCGTGCAGCCAGGAGATCGCCGCGACATCGCCGCTGACCGCGACCGTCGAGTAGAGGAAAGTGGAGCTGCTCGAACCCGGCGCGATGGGCAGCGGCACCTCCCAGAGCTTCGTGCCCTTGGAGATGTCGACGGCCATCAGCATCTCGCAGTTGGCGCCGAACTGGATCGCGACCCGGTTGTCGGAGACGTCGTCCGACGCCGGGCAGGACTTGCCGGTGATCGGGATCGACCACTTCTCCGCGCCGCCGCTGAGCGCGTACCCCTTCACGGAGTCCGGCAGCGTCTTGACGACGGTGTCGCCGCTGAACCAGGTGTTCGGCACCCGGGCGGTGATCTCGTCGACGGGCGGCCGCGTGGCGGTCTTGCTCCAGCCCACCTTGGCGTTGATGACGCCCGTCGGCTTGCCGTCGTTACCGCCGCTGGCGCCGCCGTTGGCACCGGCCGAGGTCTTGTCCGCGATCGGCTTCTTGTCGCCGTCGTCGCCCTTGGTCAGGAAGAACACGCCGCCACCGATGACCAGCACCGCGGCGACCACCGCGGCGACGATCACGACGATCTTGCTGTTGCCGCCGCCCTGACCGCCGCCCTGCGGCGGGTAGCCGCCGGGCTGGGTGTAGCCACCGGGCTGCGTGTAGACGGTCTGCGGGGCCTGGCCGGGCGGCTGCCCCTGCGCCGGGTAGCCGTACTGCGGCTGCGGCGGTTCGGGCTGCTGCGGCGCCGGCTGCGCGTACGGGTTCTGCCCCGGCGGGACCGGCTGCGCGTACGGGTTGTCCGGCACCTGGCCTGCGGGCGGGGCCGGCGGATACCCGTACGACTGCTGCGCGGGCGGCGGACCCTGCTGCGGGTAGCCGTACTGCGGCGCCTGCGGCGGCGGACCCTGCGGGGGCGGCGGAGGCGGCACAGCGCCCTCGGGCTTCCCGAAGTTGGGCGGGTTGCCGGGCGGCGGGGGCGGCTGCGTCATCAGCAGGTCCTCATTCAGGCAATACCAGTAAGGGTCAGGTAAGCGGGAGTTCTCTTTCTATCACTGCGTCCCTGCCGCCCCACCTGCCGGTCCACGACCGTTACGCGCCCGCTACAAGCCCCACACGCCGGGGCGCGCACGCCCCGGCGTCGACAGCTCCGGCTGCCCTACTCGTCGTCCGCCAGCTCCAGCCAGCGCATTTCCAGCTCGTCGCGCTCGTCGCGCAGCGCGCGCAGTTGCGTGTCCAACTTGGCGACGAGGTCGAAGTCCGTCGAGTTGTCCGCGATCTGCGTGTGCACCTTGGCCTCTTCCTGGCCGATGCGGTCGAGCCGGCGCTCGACCTTCTGCAGCTCCTTCTTCGCCGCCCGCTCGTCCCGCGACCCGGCGGCTCCCGCCGCCTTGCCCTTCGACACGACCGGCGCGGGCGCCGAGTCCGCCGCGATACGGCGGCGGCGCTCGAGGTACTCGTCGACCCCGCGCGGCAGCATCCGCAGCGTCGAGTCGCCGAGCAGTGCCCAGACGTTGTCGGTGGTGCGCTCCAGGAAGAACCGGTCGTGGCTGATGACCACCATCGAGCCGGGCCATCCGTCGAGGACGTCCTCCAGCTGCGTCAGCGTCTCGATGTCGAGGTCGTTGGTGGGCTCGTCGAGGAACAGCACGTTCGGCTCGTCCATTAGCAGCCGCAGGATCTGCAGCCGGCGCCGCTCACCACCCGACAGGTCACCGACCGGCGTCCACTGCTTCTCCTTCGAGAAGCCGAACTGCTCGCACAGCTGGCCCGCCGTCATCTCCTTGCCCTTGCCGAGGTCCACGCGCTGCCGCACGCTCTCCACGGCCTGCAGCACCCGCCACGTCGGGTCGACCTCGCTGACCTCCTGCGACAGATACGCGAGCTTCACCGTCTTGCCGACGACGATCTTCCCGGCGGGCGGCTGGTCGTCACCGTGCGAGTACGCGGCCTGCGCCAGCGCCCGCAGCAGCGACGTCTTGCCCGCGCCGTTCACCCCGACCAGGCCGATCCGGTCGCCCGGACCCAGCTGCCACGTCAGGTGCTTGAGCAGCACCTTGTCGCCGCCCTGGATCGTCACGTCCTCCAGCTCGAAGACGGTCTTGCCGAGCCGCGAGTTGGCGAACTTCATCAGCTCGGCACTGTCGCGCGGCGGCGGCACGTCCGCGATCAGCTCGTTCGCGGCCTCGATGCGGTAGCGCGGCTTGCTCGTCCGCGCCGGGGCGCCGCGGCGCAGCCACGCCAGCTCCTTGCGCATGAGGTTCTGCCGCTTGCCCTCTTCGGTGGCCGCCCGCCGGTCGCGCTCGGCCCGCGCGAAGACGTAGTCGCTGTAGCCGCCCTCGTACTCGTGCACGTCACCGCGCTGCACGTCCCACATCCGGGTGCAGACCTGGTCCAGGAACCACCGGTCGTGAGTGACGCAGACCAGCGCGGAGCGCCGGGTCTGCAGGTGCCCGGCCAGCCAGGCGATGCCCTCGACGTCGAGATGGTTGGTCGGCTCGTCGAGCACGACCAGGTCCTGCTCGTCGATCAGCAGCTTCGCCAGCGCGATCCGGCGCCGCTCACCACCGGACAGCGGCCCGATCACCGTGTCCAGCCCCTGTGGGAACCCCGGCAGGTCCAGCCCGCCGAACAGCCCGGTCAGCACATCGCGGATCTTCGCGTCCCCGAGCCACTCGTGGTCCGCCTTGTCCCCGACCACCTCGTGCCGGACGGTCGCCTTCGGGTCCAGGCTGTCGTGCTGCGTCAGCACCCCGAGCCGCAGCCCGCCCACATGCGTGACCCGCCCGGTGTCCGGCTCCTCCAGCTGCGCGAGCATCCGGATCAGGGTCGTCTTCCCGTCACCATTACGGCCGACGACCCCGATACGGTCGCCCTCCGAAACGCCGAGGGAAACACCGTCGAGCAGCGCCCGGGTGCCGTAGACCTTTCCTACGGCCTCGACGTTGACGAGGTTGACGGCCACTTTTACTCCATGCTGGTGCGGAACGATCGATCTCCCAGGGTAGTCGCCACCACCGACCACCCCCTCCGCCTGCTCCCCTTGCCGGGAGCGGCACACAACGTGCCGTCGTTGTCACCCGGTGTGACAATCCGCAGGCGGGAACGGGCCACTGCCCGGCCCCTGTTCCCTGCCGCGGCACCGAAGTCGATCGAGCAAGTTCCCGCAAGTTCCTGTCGCGCGCCGGTGGGCGCGGTGCAAGCTCGTTGGCAGCGATCTCATCCGGCTCGACAGCGGAGGACACCATGGCGTTACACCTGCTCGGCAAGGACCCGGAGAGCAAGTCCGGCGGCTCTCCCACCGTGTATCTCGATGACGAGACCGACAACTACCTGGTCCAGGGGTGGAAGGTGCTGGACCGGGAACGGCTGGCGGAACTGGACATCCCCGCCCACGAGACTGTCGTCGAGATCCCGCGGCGCATGGTCCAGTTCTTCCTGGAGGTGAAGAGTGACGAAGCCCCCAACATTTGAGGAACTGCTCGCCTCGGCACGTCACTCGGCCGTGCATCTGGAGATGCGCGACGGCTACATGACGTCGGACCCGGCCTATATCGCCTGGCAGAACGGGGTTCGCAGCGCGGATCAGGACAACGATCCCGAGTTCCGGGACTGGCTCACGTGGGTCCGGGAAGCAACGGATCGCGGCGTGGTGATCCGTCGAGCACGGGTCTTCTCCGTCCCGGAGTCGGACTACATCAAGTTCGAGCACCATGTCTCGGACGCGAACGTGAAGGCCGGCGAACAGATTCGCTGGCTCCCCCGTCGGCAGGCAACGGACATCGCCTTCCCCGGAAACGACTTCTGGGTGTTCGACAACGAACTGGTCCTCGTACTGCACTTCACGGGCGACGGTGAGAGCCCGGAGGACTGGATGGAGCTGACGACCGACCCGACGATCCTCAGCCTCTGCGAGAGCTCGTTCGAGGCGGTGTGGCAACGTGCCACCCCGCACGAGGAGTACCGGATCACCTGATCCGAACACTCCCGTGGCGACTTCTCCTTCCTCAGCCGTTCTCGATGCCCGGAGGGCTCTCGGGCGACGCCTTCGAGAGATCCGCAGACCGACCGGCCTGACGGCGCGGGCGTTCGCCGCCCGCGCCGGTTGGAGTGAGTCGAAGGCGTCGCGCATCGAGAACGGGAAGACCTCACCGTCGGACCCGGACCTCCTCACGTACGCCACCTTGTGCGGCGTGCCGGAGCTGTACGTGGACCTCGTTTCCACCCTGCACAACATCGAAGAGATGTATGTCGAGTGGCGTCGGCTCCAGAGCGACGGCCTGCGGCAGATTCAGCAGGCGCACGTCCCTCTGTACGAGCGCACCCGCCACTTCCGCGTGTACGAGCCCGGAGTCATTCCCGGGCTCCTGCAGACCGGCGACTACGCGCAGGCAATCATGAAACGCATCGTTTCCTTCTGGGACATTCCTGACGACACCGAGGCTGCGGCGAAGGTGCGCGTGGACAGACAGCGGGTCCTCCGTGAAGGGGACCGACGGTTCGCGTTCCTCGTCGAGGAGACAGCACTGTGGTCGCGCTTCGGCACTGCGGACGTGATGGCGGCCCAACTGGGGCACCTGCTCACCGTGGGTTCGCTGCCGCAGGTGAGTCTGGGCGTGATCCCTATGACGGCTGAGCGAACCATGTGGCCCCTTGAAGGCTTCTGGATTTTCGACAAGGACCAAGTGATCATCGAGCTGGCCACCGCCCAAGTGACGGTGAAGCAGCCGAGCGAAGTCGGTACGTACCTGCAGATGTTCGCCAAGCTTGCCGATATCGCCTGCTACGGCCAGCAGGCCCGGAACCTGATCGCGAAGGCCATCAGTTCACTCGGATGAACATCCGCAAGTCGGCGCAACTTCGTTGAGCGCCACTTTTTGCTGTCCCTAACGTCGTTGGCATCCGAAAGGGAAGGACAGCCATGCCCGTACCCCCGAAGCCGAAGCCACGGCCCCCCGACCCGGAGCCCATCCCCGTCAGCAGTGGCAAGTACCGACCGCCCAAACGACGTTAGCGAGGGAAGCGGCCATGGCGAAGCACGGTGACGGCAAAGGCGGGTCCGACGGGGACCGGAAGCAGTCCCCGAAGGAATCGGACGGCAGTTGGAACAAGCCGGTGACCGACCCGCCGAAGAAGAAGTGAGGCAGGCGGATGACGACACGGCAGCGCCTCGTGGAAATCCTTGAACACAAGGGCGCGCTGTCGCCGGAGTGGGCGGCGGCCGTCGCCGGCGTGGATCGGGCGCTGTTCGTTCCCGACACCTACCAGTACCGGGACAGCCTCATCGCGAAGAAGGACAGCCCGGAGAAATGGGCCCGGTACGTCTACGGCGACACGCCTCTGATCACCCAGGTGAACGACGGGAAATCCGTGGAAGGCGGGTACGAACTACCGACCTCCTCAACGTCCATGCCGTCCCTCATGCTCCAGATGCTCGGACTGCTGGAGGTCGGGAACGGTCATCACGTTCTGGAGGTGGGCACCGGCACGGGCTACAACGCCGCATGGCTCACCCATCGGCTCGGCGGCCGGCTGGTGACCTCGATCGAAATGGACGAAGGCGTGGCGGCGGAAGCCCGGAAGAACCTCCGCCGGGCGGGCCTGGCGCCCAGACTGATCCTCGGGGACGGGCTCTCCGGGGTGAAGGCCCACGCCCCCTTCGATCGGCTGATCTCCACCTGCTGCGTCCAGGAGATCCCGGGGGCCTGGGTTGAACAGACCCCCGAAGGCCGGATCGTCACCCCCTGGGGAAACGGTTACTTCTCCGCCTCCTTCGCGGTCCTCGACGTCTCGCACGGAGTGGCCACCGGCCGGTTCTCGGGATATCCGGCCTTCATGTGGGCTCGACAGCAGCGTCCCGGCTACGGGTACCTCGTGGATTACCTCCACCACGAGGGCGAGGGCACCAAGAGCCGAACGACGGTGCACCCGGAGTCCGTCCGGAACGACACGGACGCCCGCTTCGCCGTCGCCGTCCAGGTGTCCGGCTTGTGGTCGATGCTGTGCGCTGCCGACGACGGCAGCGACGAGTCGACCTTGTGGCTGCTCGCCGACGACCGGCGATCGTGGGCCTCCATCGAGTACGTACCCGGCGAAACGTCGTTCGAGGTGGATCAGTACGGCCCACGCCGCCTCTGGGACGAGGTCGGGACCGCCTACTCCTGGTGGTTGGAGAACGGCCGGCCGGAGCGCGACGCATTCGGCCTCACCGTGACGGAGACCGGCGGCCAGCAGGTCTGGCTACGCACGCCGGGAACGCCGGTCCCCACCGTCCGCTGACCGCACCCCGGGAATGCCGCAGGCGGGGCTACTCATCCCGGGGTGAGTAGCCCCGCTCATGCCGCCCGCCCGGTTGCGGCCTAGCGTCATCGATATGACCGCCCCCGTGAACACACCGGCCGCACGAACCCCGCTCCTACTGGTCCGCGGGCTGCTCGCGGTGCTGCTCGTCGTCGCCGGCCTGTTCACCTACCTGCTCGCGCCCATCTTCATCATGGCGAGCGACTCGTGCTTCCCGGACTCCCACGAGGGCATCTGCGACCCCGCCCGCCAGAACCTCATGGTCCTGCTCCCCCAGATCGCCGCCCCACTGATCGTGACGGCCGGCCTGTTCGGCACCCTCCGCCGCAACGGCACGGCGGTGGCCGCCACGTTGGGTTTGGCCCTGCTCCTGGTCGTCTGGATCATCAACGCGACACTGGCCTCGTCCTAGGGCCGGTCCGCCCCGGCCTTCAGGGCCTGGAGGAACGCGCGGAGCGCGGCGGGGGTGGTGTGGACGATCACATCGGGATCGTCGGATTCACGGAGGCGGATCGTTCCGTCGCAGGTGCGGGCGAGATAGAGGCAGTTTGATTCCTCGGGACTGTAAGAGGACTTCTGCCAGGACAATGTGGACACGTTCGCCGCCTTTCAGAGGCTCTGGGCGATGCTGTGGATCAGATCCCGCGATTTCTCCGGAGTGAGAGCGCCGCTGCTCATTCGGTCGAGCACCACTCGATACTTGGCGAGCTGCGTCTCCGCGTCCAGGAACTCGCAACCATGAGCGGTGTCCAGCTCGACGGTGTCCAGCAGCGGCACGGGGCCCGAGGCGTAGGTGATGGACTGGCCGGTGGAGACAAAGGCCCATTCGCCGAACGGGATCACTCGCACGACCACGTTCTCCTGCTCGCTCATCTCGATGAGGTGCTGCAGCTGCCGCCGCGCAACGTCCCGGCCACCCACGCCCATCCGCAGCGCGGCCTCGTGCACGATCGTGGCGTAGTGCGTCGGCCGGTCGCCGTACAGGATCGCCTGCCGCTTCATCCGGTACGAGATGTGGTGTTCGACGATGTGCGGCAGGAGCGGCGGAACTGCCTCCTGAAGCCCCGCGCGAGCATGATCCAGCGTCTGGAGCAGTCCCGGCATATGGATCACCACGGCCACCCGCATCGCCCTCGCGTGGTGCTCCATCTCCGCAAGGTCGAGCAGCCCGATGGGCAGAATGTCGCGGTACTCCTCCCACCAGCCGCGCTTCCGCTCTCCCGTCATGCCCACCAGCGCATCGACGAGAGCCGCGTCGGAACAGTCGTAGTTCCGCGCCAGTGTGCGAACGCGGTCGGCGCTCACGCCGAAACGGCTCGCCTCGATGTTGCTGATCTGCGCCTGGTTGGTGCCGAGCAGACGCCCCGCCTCGGTTGACGTCAGGCCCGCCCGCTCCCGCAGTTTGCGCAGCTCGGCTCCGAGTCGCAGTTGGCGCGCTGTCGGCGCGTTCCTGACCGGCATCCGCCGTCCCTCCGTAGCCGCGCGCAGCGCGGAGCAGTCACTCACACGAGCTAAATCCAAAGGTCTTTAGCCAGTTCCGCAAAATACCTTTACCGCCGCACTCTACGGTGTGACGCAGGCCACTCGACGAAGGCGGTTCCCCCATGCACAACGACAACAACGTAGCGGCGAACACGCCGCACCCCGACGACTTCTGGACGTACACCCTCCAACTCCCGCACGACGGCAGAGCCGTCCGCATCGCGCGGGCCACGGTGCGAGCCGTGCTGCTGGCGTACGGGATTCCGCAGGTCACCGACGTGGCCGAGCTGCTGGCGAGCGAGTTGGTGACCAACTCGCTGCTGTACTCCGACGGGCCGTCGTGGATCCGGCTGAGCAATCCGCGCACGACGCACGTACGGGTGGGTGTGTGGGACACCAACCCGACGATTCCGCCGCCGTTTCGCGGCGCACCGCATCCGCCCGGGCCGCCCGAGTGCGCCGAGCGGGGGCGGGGGCTGCTGCTCGTGCGGGAGTGCGCGGACCGGTGGGGCGGGTACGCGCTCGGCGAGGAAGTGTTCGGGGGGTGCGGGAAGTTGCTGTGGTTCGAGTTGGCCGCCTGATGGCGGAACCCGGCGATCCGCTCGTCGAGGCGGCCCTGCGGGTGACCGTCAGCGGGCTGGATCTCGCCGCGGCGGAACGGTTCGACCGCGAACTGAGCGCCGCGCGGCAGGAGGCGGAACAGACGGGCAGTGCCGCCGCGCTGGAATCCTTCCTGCACCGGTGGCGGGTGTTCATCGCGCTGCGGCGGCGCCCCGACGATGCGGGTGAGACCTGACACCGGTTCGAACTCGTGGCGTGACGTCAGGGCGAACCGCTACCGTGCCGCACGTGACGCACAGAGAGATCGTCGAGCAGGGTGTCCGGGTGCTGGGTGTGGCGGTCGTCTGTCTGTGCTCCCTCGTCGGGCTGACCGCCGTGTCGCTGATGGGCCTGTCCGCCGGGAACGAATGCGATCCGGGCGACCACGCCCTCTGCAACGGCTGGGGCAGGGACGTTCTGTCCCTCGGGCCGATGGTTGTCGCGCTGGCGGCAGCAGCCGTGGGCAGCTACGGCGCGATGTCCCGCCGCCCGTGGCGACCGGTCCTGTGGGTGATCGCGATGGCAGCGCAGTTCACGGTGTGGGCACTGGTGATGGAGCTTTACGGCTGAGGCTCCATCAGCTCGCTTCGCACCCTGGCCGGTTGGCCATCCCAAGGGAGGAGCGGGTGACGGCGATGGCGGGGGTCACGCCCGTCAGCCGCAGGATGGTGAGCATCCTGGTGTCGGTGCAGAGCAGGGTGAGGTCGCCGCCGCGGTCCACGGCTCGGCGCCAGGCCCGGCAGATGGGGCCGAGCCCGGCACTGTCGATGAAGGTCACCCCGCGCAGGTCGACAAGCACCGACGGAGCGCTGCGGGCGGTTGCCGCGTCCAGGTGCTGGTCGCTCTCGCCGGTGGTTGCGATGTCGATCTCGCCGTGGAACTCGACGACGGTCGTGCCCCGCACGTCCTGGCCGATGGTGCGGACCGCGGGACGCCGGAGGTGTCCGGGCGCCGCGCCATGGCCCGGATCGGATCCTGTTCGCATGGTGGCTGTGATGGCTGTGATCCTCTGCGGCTTCTCAGGTGCGGGGGATGCGGGCGCGGCCCCTTGTTCGGTGCGCGCCCCGTCCGGACCCGGTACGACCGGGTCCGGACAGGGCGGGACAGTCTCTAGCCCACGCCGATGCTGCTCTGGGAGGCGGGGAAGCAGCTGGGCTCGCCCGGGGACAGCATGACCTCCATGGAGTACATCTTGTCCGGGTGCAGGACTCCCTTGAGGGAGGGCTGCACCAGCACCAGGGAGTCCCCGTGCGGGATGGCGCTGGGCCGGATCACCATCACGCGTCCGTTCTTCGGATCCTGCGAGGAGACCGTCTCCAGGTTGGCGTTGTCGGTGCGGACCTTGGCGTGGCAGGACTCCGAGGCCCGCAGGACCACGGCCGGCACACCCAGGCTGCGCAGCGCCGCCTGGAGCCCGGACACCTCAGCGCCCGTCACCTGGATGCTGACGGTCCCGTCCTTGCGCGGAACCACCGTGTAGGCGGCGTTGCTCAGGACCGGCGCACCGCCCGGGACCTGGGTGGTGCTCTGGCCCGTTCCCGCTTGCGGGGTGTCGGTGGTACCGGCCGAGTGCGGGATCAGCATCACTGCGGTGGCGGCTGCGGCCAGTCCCAGCGCGGTGACCGCGATCCGCCGGGTGTGGCGCGGCCGCACCGGCACCGCCGCCACGGGCGGCAGGGCCGCGGCACGGGCGGTGAGCTCCTCGGCGAGCTGCTGCTGGAAGTGCACGGGGGTGGTCATGAGTGGGCCTCCGAGACAGCGTGCAGGGATGAGGTGGTCTTGGTGTCGACGCGCTGCAGGGCCATACGGGCGCGGTGCAGGCGCACCCGGGCGGCGGCCGAGCTGATGCCCAGGGCCTGCGCGGCCTCGCGGGTGGTGAGTCCGTCCAGGGCCACCAGGTCCAGCACCGCGCGCAGCGGCTCGGACAGGGCGGCGTGCCGCGCGGCCAGCTGCCGGGCGTCGCGGGCGGCGTCGATACGGCCCTCGATCGCGCTGACGTCCTCGTCGTCCAGCAGCCGACGGCCGGCGAGCTGGGCGGTGGCCTGCCGCTCGCGGGCACTGCCCCGGAAGTGGGCGGCCAGGACGTTGCGGGAGATGCCGTAGAGCCAGGCGACCGGTGCGCCGCGGCGGGCGTCGTAGGTGTGCGCTTGTTCGAGCGCCGTCAGGAAGATGTCGGCGGTCAGGTCCGCGGCCAGGTGCGGGCTGTCGGTGCGCCGGGTGACAAAACCGAGCACAGTGTCGAACTGCTGCTGGTAGAACACGGCGAACCCGACCGGATCACGCACGGGTGGCGCTGCTGAATGCTCCGCTTTCACGGACGACTCCTTGAACGGACGAGCAATGCCTTACATCTCTACTTGGCTCGGCCGCCCGAAAGCGTTACATGCCCCCTCCAGCACCGGCTGTTCCACACCTGGCAGCGTCAGGCGGGCAGGATCGTCGCCCCCGGGGCCGGGGACGTCGTGACCCGGGTCGTACGGCAGGTGCCGGAGGCCAGGACGGCCTCGGCGATCTTCTCGGCTTCTTCGGGGGTGGCCGCCAGGAAGGCGCACGTCGGGCCCGATCCGGAGACCAGGGCGGCCAGGGCGCCGGCCCCGGTGCCCGCGCGGAGGGTGTCGGCGAGGGCGGGGCGCAGGGAGAGGGCGGCGGGCTGGAGGTCGTTGCCCAGGGCGGCGGCCAGTGCGGCGGGGTCGCCGGAGGCGAGGGCTTCGAGCAGGGCCGGGGCCGGTTCGGGGTCCGCGATGTCGGCCGTGGTGGCGCCGGTGCCGGACGCTTCGCGCAGCCGGTCGCACTCGCGGTAGACGGCCGGAGTCGACAGACCGCCGTCCGCGACGGCGAAGACCCAGTGGAACGGTCCCCGCACGTCGAGCGGGGTGAGGATCTCGCCCCGGCCGCGTCCGAGCGCGGCGCCGCCGATCAGGTTGAACGGCACGTCGCTGCCCAGCTCGGCGCAGATGTCCAGGAGTTCGGCCTGCGGGGTGTGCAGTCCCCACAGGGCGTCGCAGGCGAGCAGTGCGCCCGCCCCGTCCGCGCTGCCGCCCGCCATGCCGCCCGCGACGGGGATGTCCTTGGCGATGTGGATGTGGACGGCGGGCTCGATGCCGTGCCGCGCGGCGAGCGCGACGGCGGCCCGGGCGGCCAGGTTCGTGCCGTCCAGGGGGATCTCCGCGGCGTCCGGGCCGGACGCCGTGATCCGCAGGCTGTCGGCGGGGGTGACGGTGACCTCGTCGTACAGGCCCACGGCGAGGAACACGTTCGCCAGGTCGTGGAAACCGTCGGGCCGCAGACCGCCGACGGCCAGCTGCGCGTTGACCTTGGCGGGGATCCGGACGGTGACGGAGGCGGACGCGGCGGCGGGCACGCTCACTGCTCGTCCTCCACCACGACGTCCGCGGCCGGCTTGCCCTCCGCCACGACGGCCACGGCCGGCTTGTGCTCGGCGATGGCCGCGAACTCCTCGACCGTCAGTGCCTCACCGCGCGCCTGCGGCGAGATGCCCGCCGCGACGAGCGCGGCCTCGGCGGCGGGAGCCGAGCCGGCCCAGCCGGCGAGCGCGGCCCGCAGGGTCTTGCGGCGCTGGGCGAAGGCCGCGTCGACGACGGCGAAGACCTCGCGCCGGGTGGCCGTGGTCGTCGGCGGCTCGTGGCGCACCAGCGCGACCAGACCGGAGTCGACGTTCGGCGCGGGCCAGAAGACGTTGCGGCCGATGGATCCGGCGCGCTTCACGTCCGCGTACCAGTTCGCCTTCACCGAGGGCACGCCGTAGACCTTGTTGCCGGGCTTGGCGGCCAGCCGGTCCGCGACCTCGGCCTGGACCATGACGAGGGTGCGTTCGATCGTCGGGAACGTCGCGAGCATGTGCAGCAGCACCGGCACCGCCACGTTGTACGGCAGATTCGCGACCAGCGCGGTCGGCGGCGGCCCCGGCAACTCCGTGACCTGCATCGCGTCGTTGTGCACCAGCGCGAACCGGTCGGCCCGGGAGGGCATCCGCGCCACGATGGTGGGGGTGAGCGCGCCCGCGAGCACGTCGTCGATCTCGATCGCCGTGACGCGGTCGGCCGCTTCCAGCAGCGCCAGCGTCAGCGATCCGAGGCCGGGTCCGACCTCGAGGACGGTGTCGTCCGGCAGGACGCCGGCCGTCCGCACGATGCGCCGCACCGTGTTCGCGTCGATGACGAAGTTCTGGCCCCGCTGCTTGGTGGGGCGTACGCCCAGCGCGGCGGCCAGTTCGCGGATGTCGGCGGGACCGAGGAGTGCGTCGGGCTCAGTGGTGCTCACGTACTCAGCGTACGGGCCCGGCAGCCGCCCTCGAGCCGTGCCCCGGCCGCGCGGACCGGCGGCCGGGCCACCGCTCAGCCGCCGAGCTTGCGCCCGCAGACCGGCCACGGGCTGGAGCCGCGCTGGATGTAGAGCCGTTTGGCGCGGAAGGTCTGTTCGCCCGCGGGGGCGTCCTGGGGGCGGCCGCTGCCGCCGAGGCTGTGCCAGGTCCGGGTGTCGAACTGGTAGAGGCCGCCGTAGGTGCCGGACGGGTCGACCGCGTGCGGGCGGCCGCCGGCCTCGCAGTGCGCGAGGCCCTGCCAGTTCAGGCCGTCGGCCCCGGCAACCGAGGTCGGCAGCGGTTTGGTGCCGATCCGGACGACCTGGGTGACGGGCTCCCTGACGATCTCGGAGCGGATGATCCTGGGCCGCTGCTTCACCCCGTTGATCGTCCGGAAGGCGTACGTGACGCGGCGGACACCCGCCTTGCCCGGAGTGTCGACGGCCTCGGTGCCGTGGAACAGCTTGGCGTCCTTGTGCTTCTCCGTGCGGAACCGCACCGGCTCCTCGCGCACCTCCTCGGTGCCGGAGATGCGCAGCACCGAGATGGTCTGGCCCTCGCGGGGGAAGCTCTCGGGGTCGACGGACGTCGTGTCCTGGTTCTGCAGGGTGATCCCGGACTGGGCGACGACCTCGCGGACGGTGGCGGCGTTGGTGCGTACCGTCCGCTCACGGCCGTCGGCGAGCAGCGTGACGGTCCGCTCGGTGCGTACGTCCAGGTCGAGGCCGTGCCGTCCGATGGACGAGCCGCGCGACGCGGACAGATGCGCGCCCTCGGCGCGGACGCCGAGCTCCCGCAGGGCCTCGTCGACGGTGTCCGCCGTGGTCCACAGCAGGCGGCGGTGGCCGTCGAGGGTGAGCGTGACGGGACGGCCGAAACGGACTTCGACCTGGTCGCCGTCGTGCAGCTCGGCCTGCGGGCCGGGCGCGACGAGGTCGTGCTCGCCCACGGTCACGCCTTGCTGCGCCAGCACCTCCCCGACATCGTCGGCGAAGGTGTGGAGGGTGCGCGGTTCGCCGTCGACGGTGAGCTGCACGTCCTTGTCACCGGCGAGGAACGCGACGGTCCCGCCCGCCAGGAACGCGACGACGAGCGCCTGCGGCAGCAGCTTGCGCAGGGAGTCGGGCCGGAAGTCGGGGCGGGAATCGCGCCGGGAACCTCCCACGGGAGAGGCCGCGGACGCCGGTTCCGGCCGTCTGCCGTTCCTGGCGGCGCGGCGCGCGGCGGTCCTGGCGCCGACCGGCGCTGCCGCGGGCGCCGGTTCCTGCTCCGGGATCAGCGGAAAGCAGCCGGTCGCCGCCGCCTCGTCGGCCCACGACGAGTTCGGTACGGCGTCCCAGTCGGACTGGTGCGGCAGCCGGGTGCCCGCGGCCTCCGGTTCGACCCCCGGCACGGGGGTCGCCGCACCGCGTGCTGCTCGGTGGGTGCCCTGCGCATTGCTCACGACGACTCCACAGGTCCGACGGTCCCCGATCCGGACCGGGACCCTAGCCCACGTTTCGTCACTCTCCAAAACCATCCGGGCACGCTGTGTCGTGATCACGCGTTTCGGGACGGGTGTCGGCCGGAGGGCCGACGGGGGGGCGACGGGGAGGCCTGCGGGGGCCGACGGGGATGGCGGCGGCCGTCAGTAGCCGAAGGCCCGCGCCGTGTTCGCCCCGATGGCGGACGCCAGCTCGTCCTCGGGGAGCCGCCTGGCCGCGGCCATCGCCCGCAGAGTGACCGGAATGAGGTACGGCGCGTTAGGCCGACCGCGGTACGGCACCGGGGTGAGGAAGGGCGCGTCCGTCTCGACCAGCAGGAGGTCGAGCGGGGCCACGGCGACGGCGTCCCGCAGGTCCTGGGCGGACTTGTAGGTGACGTTGCCGGCGAAGGACATGTAGTAGCCCTTGTCGGCGCAGATCCGGGCCATGGCGGCGTCGCCCGAGTAGCAGTGGAAGACGACGGTGTCGGGCGCGCCCTCCTCATCGAGGATGCGCAGCACGTCGGCGTGCGCCTCGCGGTCGTGGATGACGAGCGCCTTGCCGACGCCCTTCGCGATGTCGATGTGCCGGCGGAAGGAGTACTGCTGGGCCTCGACGCCTTCGGGGCCGGTGCGGAAGTAGTCGAGGCCGGTCTCGCCGACGCCGCGGACCTGGGGAAGCGCGGCGAGCGCGGCGATCCGGTCGAGGGCGTCCTGCAGGGCCTTGTCGCCGCCGGGGGTGCGGGCGCCCTGTCGGGACCAGCCGTCCGGATCGCCGTGGACGATCCGGGGCGCTTCGTTGGGGTGCAGGGCGACGGTGGCCCACACGTTCGGGTGCTGGGCGGCGGTGTCGGCCGCCCATTGCGAGCCCTTCAGGTCGCAGCCGACCTGGATGAGGGTGGTGACCCCGACGGAGGCGGCCTTGGCCAGAGCTTCCTCGACCGTTCCTTCCTGCATGTCGAGGTGGGTGTGCGAGTCGGCGACCGGGACCCGCAGCGGCTCGGGCACCGGCGGGGCCGCGGACTTCTCGTTCTTCGGGGACATGCCCCGATCCTATGGAGACCCGGGGAGCGGGCGGGACGGAGGCCGGGCGGACAGGGGGTCGGCCCTTACGGGCCCGGGGTCAGGCCGGCCGGGGATTCGGACGGGCCCGGCGTCAGACCGCTGTCAGGCCGTGTCGGCTTCTCCGTGCTTGCGGTGCAGCCGGTGCAGGAGGGACCAGTGGTGCGTGCGGTGCACGGCACGCTCGCCCGTGGGGGTGTTCCACAGCGACATCACATCGGAGACCTGACCCGACCGCATGATCCGCACCTTGTGCCCTCCGCAGTTCAGGCAGGTCGGGCGGGTGAGCGGGGACGGCACCTTCTCGCCGGCGGTCGTGTAGGTGACGAAGGGCTGACCCTTCGCGTCGACATGGTGCTCGATGTCGTACGACTGCTCCCAGCCGTGGCCGCAATTGAGGCACGCGAAGGCGTACGCCTCGGAGACGGTGGTGTCGGATCCGACGATCTCGCTCATGGCAGCTCCTGTTGCCCTCCGGACGAGGCGTCCGGAGCGGGTCTTCCCACTACCAGCGAACGCCTTTCCGGCCGATACCGCAGCAGGGGTATACGACTCTTGGGGCAGTTTTGGGCCGTAAGTGGGTAGTGCGCTACTTTGCTTTGCCCTCGTCCGAGTTTAGGCACGTGACGTACGTCACGACACTTAATAATGCTGTGCATTAACATGTTCCCATGGCGAGAACATCCGGACCCGAGACCCGCCGCAAACTGCTCCGCGCCGCCGGGGAACTCTTCGCCCTCAAGGGCGTCGACGGCGCGCTGACCCGCGACATCACCCGTCTCGCGGGCCAGTCCAACCCCTCCGCCGTGCAGTACCACTTCGGATCGCGGCAGGGCCTGCTCGACGCCGTCATGGCCGGCCGCCAGGACCGGACGGAAGCGGCGCTCGCACCACGGCTCGCCGAGCTGCTCGCGGGTCCGGCCCCGGGGCCGGACCCGCGGGAGGCCCCCGGGCCGGACCTGCGTGCGCTGGTCGCCGCGCTCGTCGACGCCGAGGCGACCGAGCTCGCCACCGACGGCGGACGGCACTGCCTGCTGATCTCCGCACAGCTCAGCCACGAGAGCGGGGTACGCACCCGCACCCCGCATCCGACGCTGGCCGGCACCGGCTACTGGCGGCTCATCTGCCTCATCGAGGACCGCCTCGACGGGCTGCCGGAACCCGTACGCCTGGAACGCCTCGACCTCGCGCTCACCCTGATCGGCGCGGCCCTGGGCGACCGGGCCCGCCAGTACCTCGACGGCACGCGGACCCTCACCGACGAGCCGCTGTTCCTCGCCGACCTCGTCGGCATGACCACCGCCATGCTGCGCGCGCCCGCACCCGAGACCGTCCCCGAGACCGCGCCCGTCCCCGAGACCGCGTCCGCACCCCGGACCGACCCCGAGACCGACGCCACTCCTCCAACGACGACCCCGACTCCACAGGGAGCTTGAAAATGAACGACCTGACCGGCAAGACCGTCATCATCACCGGCGCGGCCCGCGGCCTGGGGGCCGAGACCGCCCGTCAGGCGGTCGCGGCAGGCGCCAACGTCGTCCTGACCGACGTCCTGGAGGAGGACGGCAGGGCCACCGCCGCCGCGCTCGGCGACCGGGCCCGCTTCCTGCACCACGACGTCACGTCGGAAGAGGGTTGGGCGGCGGTCGCGGACTTCGCGGTCACCGAGTTCGGCGGCGTCGACGGCCTCGTCAACAACGCCGGGATAGCCGAGGGGAAGTTCATCGAGGACGCCTCCGTCGAATACTTCCGCAAGGTCCTCGACATCAACCTCACCGGCGTCTTCATCGGTATGAAGACCGTGATCCCCGCCATGAAGGAGCGCGGCGCGGGCTCGATCGTCAACATCTCGTCCGCCGCCGGGCTCATGGGCCTCGCCCTCACCGCGGGCTACGGCGCGTCCAAGTGGGGCGTGCGCGGCCTCACCAAGATCGGCGCGGTGGAGCTGGGCACCTCCCGCATCCGCGTCAACTCCGTCCACCCCGGTATGACGTACACGGCCATGACGGCGTCCGTCGGCATCCAGCGGGGCGAGGGCAACTTCCCGAACACCCCGATGGGCCGGGTCGGCGAGGCAGACGAGATCGCGGGCGCCGTGATCTTCCTGCTCTCGGACTCCGCCTCGTACGTGACGGGCGCCGAGCTCGCCGTGGACGGCGGCTGGACGGCCGGTCCGACGGTCAAGTACGTCATGGGTCAGTAGGACGGGGAGGCGCGCGGGGGTCCGGTTCTCAGGCCCCCGCAGGCGCTCCAGGCCCCTTCTCCGCCGCCTTGGCCGCGTTCTTCGCCGCCACCACCGCGTCGAAGACATCGCGCTTCGGCAGGCCGAGCTCCGCCGCCACGGCCACGATCGCCTCCTTGCGGCGCTCCCCGGCCTCCTCGCGCACCATCACCCGCCGCACCAGTTCGGCCGGGCCGAGGTCCGACGGCCCCCGCTCCGGGGCGCCCTCCACGACGACGGTGATCTCGCCGCGCACGCCCTCCGCCGCCCAGGCCGCCAGCTCCTTCAGCGGGCCGCGCTTGATCTCCTCGTACGTCTTCGTCAGCTCACGGCACACCGCCGCGCGCCGGTCGGGACCGAACGCCTCCGCCATCGCGGCCAGCGTGTCGTCGATCCGGTGCGGCGCCTCGAAATACACCAGGGTGCGACGGTCGTCGGCCACCTCGCGCAGCCGCGCCAGCCGCTCCCCCGCCTTGCGCGGCAGGAAGCCCTCGAAGCAGAACCGGTCGACGGGCAGCCCGGAGAGCGCCAGCGCCGTCAGCACCGCCGACGGGCCCGGCACCGCCGTGACCCTGATGCCCTTCTCCACGGCCGCCGCCACCAGCCGGTAGCCGGGGTCGGAGACCGACGGCATGCCCGCGTCGGTGACGAGCAGGACGCGGGCGCCGTTCTCCAGCGCCTCGACCAGCTCGGGGGTGCGGGCGCTCTCGTTGCCCTCGAAGTACGAGACGACCCGGCCGGTCGTGTGCACGCCGAGTCCCTGCGTCAGCCGGCGCAGCCGCCGGGTGTCCTCCGCGGCGATCACTTCCGCCGCGAGCAGTTCGGCGGCGAGGCGCGGTGGCGCGTCCTGGATGTCGCCGATGGGGGTCCCCGCCAGAACCAGTACGCCTACGCCTGCCGCTGAGCTAGTCACGGGTCCAGCTTCCCACCCGCCCGCCCTTTGCCCTCAATCGGCGGGCGGCCTGGGGGTGGGGGTGGAGTGGCCTCGAACGCCGGCCGGGCTGAAATAACGGGGTGGGACGCAGGCAGCCCTGACCGTGGCCGCCAAACGCCGGCCGGGCCGAACGGTCGCCTCGAACTCCCCCAGCCACCGCTGGGAGGTGCCCCCAGGGGCTGAACCGCTGACAGGAAACGCACAGGAAAGGGGAAAAGGGCGGCTTCCTGTCATCGGAGGGTGGGTTCGAGGGTGGAATCCGCATGCCCGGGACCCGAACCGGCATGCGACATCCCTACGATGGCCCGGTGACCAGTGACACCGCGACTCAGGCCGAGCGGGACGAGGGCCTCCTCCACCCGGAGCCGCAGCCCAGCGCATGGCAGCGACGGCTGCGCCGCTTCGGCTATACGGACCGGCCGCACGTGGACGTCCGCGACCGCCTCGTGGTGCCGTTCCCGGAGCCCGGGACCCGGCTCTGGGGTTCGCTGGGCCTGGGCCAGGCGGCGGCGTCGAGGGTGGCGCGGCTGACCGGATGGGGCGGTCCGCTGCTCGTGGCGCTGATGGCGGGCCTCATCCGCTTCTGGCACCTGGGCACCCCGCACGCGGTGATATTCGACGAGACGTACTACGCGAAGGACGCGTGGTCGCTGCTCAAGTTCGGCTACGAGGGCACCTGGACCGACGGCAAGATCTCCAATGCGCAGATCCTGGCCGATCCCCAGATCATCCCGCTGTCGCGCGATCCGGGCTATGTGGTGCACCCACCGGTCGGCAAGTGGGTCATCGCGGTCGGTGAGCAGCTGTTCGGCCTGAACCCGTTCGGCTGGCGGTTCATGGTCGCGCTGCTCGGCACCCTGTCGGTGCTGATGGTGTGCCGGATCGGCCGCCGGCTGTTCCGTTCCACCGCGCTGGGCTGCCTGGCCGGCCTCCTGCTGTCGGTGGACGGTCTGCACTACGTGATGAGCCGTACGGCGCTGCTCGACCTGGTCATCATGTTCTTCGCGCTGGCCGCGTTCGGCTGTCTGGTCGTGGACCGCGACTGGTCGCGGGCCCGGCTGGCGGCGGCTCTGCCGGTCGGCGAGGACGGTGTGGCGCGCCCGGACCGCCGGGTCGGGGACCGCGGCAGCATGGGCTGGCGGCCGTGGCGGCTCGCGGCCGGGCTGTTCCTGGGCCTGGCGTGCGCGAGCAAGTGGAACGGTCTGTACTTCCTGGCGGCTTTCGGGCTGATGACGATCCTGTGGGACGCCGGCTCGCGCCGGGTCGCCGGCGCCAGGCGCCCGTACGTGGCGGTGCTGCGCAAGGACACCGGCTGGGCGTTCCTGTCCGTCGTGGTCGTCGCCATCGGCACGTACCTGGTCTCGTGGACCGGCTGGTTCGTGACCAAGGGCGGCTACGGCCGGGACTGGGCGGCACACCGCAAGGGCCTGTCCCCCGACCACATCAAGCTGCCGCTGATCGGCCGGATCGACCTGCACCAGTTCGACATGACGTGGATGCCGGACGCGCTGCGCAGCCTGTGGCACTACGAGTTCCAGGTCTACCAGTTCAACATCGGCCTCTCCACGCCGCACATGTACCAGTCGAACCCGTGGAGTTGGATGGTCCTGGGCCGGCCCGTCTCCTACTTCTACGAGTCGCCGAAGAACGGCGAGGCCGGCTGCACCGCGGCCAAGGGCTGCGCCCGCGAGATCCTCGCCATCGGCACCCCCCTGCTGTGGTGGTCGGCCTGCTTCGCGCTGCTGTACCTGCTCTACCGCTGGGGTTTCCGCCGCGACTGGCGGGCGGGCGCGATCCTGTGCGCAGCGTTCGCCGGCTGGCTGCCCTGGATGATGTACCAGGACCGCACGATCTTCCTCTTCTACGCGGTCGCCTTCGTCCCCTACCTCTGCCTCGCCGTCGCGATGATGATCGGCGCGATCCTCGGCCCCCCGGGCTCCGACGAACGCCGCCGGATGTGGGGCGCGGTCGGCGCGGGCACACTCGTCCTGCTGATTGTCTGGAACTTCATCTACTTCTTCCCCATCTACACGGGGATGCCGATCTCGATGGACGCCTGGCGTGCCCGGATGTGGTTCGACTCCTGGATCTGACGCCGGAGGCCCCCTCGGGGCGGGTTGACCGGAGTGGCTGGTCCTGGGCGCTCGGTCCGCACCTGATATCGACGCGTGCCCGGAATGAGACCCCCTGCGTCACTGCGGTCACGTAAAGTGCGGTGAAGAGCGCTTTCTTTGAACGCGTTCAGTTCACGAGGGGGGACGGGAAATGCAGCGGGGTGCCAAGCTCGGCATAGTCGGTGGAGTGGTCGCCGGGATGCTCGGGGTCGCCGGGTACGGGGTCTACAACGTGCTGGACGCGCTCAACAGCGACAGCACGTCGTCGACGGGCAACGCCGGTTCGGCGAAGAGCACGCAGCCGCCGGACGCCAAGGAGATCACCGAGACCGCGGCCGACTTCCTGGCCGCCTGGGCCTCCGGGGACACCGCGAAGGCCGCGGGCCTCACGGACTCCGTGCAGACCGCCACCACCGCGCTGAGCGGGTACAAGGACAAGGCGCACGTCTCGGCCGTCAAGCTCACCCCGGGTACTCCCGTCGGCGCCAAGGTGCCGTTCAACGTGGCCGCCACCCTGTCGTTCCAGGGCAAGACCTCGCCGTGGGCGTACGACTCCGCCCTCACCGTCATCCGTGGCACGAGCGGCAAGCCCGTCGTGCAGTGGAAGGCCGCCGTCGTGCACCCGAAGCTCGCGGAAGGCGCGAGCCTTGAGACCGGTACCGCCAAGCAGCCGACGCTGGACTTCACCGACCGGCACGACAAGGTCCTCGATCCGGCCAAGTACCCGTCCCTGGGACGGTTCTTCACCCAGCTGCGGACCACCTACGCGTCCAAGGCGACCGGCGGCACACCCGGTGTCGAGACCTGGATCGACGGCGCGGACGGCGCCGTGACCGAGACGCTGCACGTCATCACCAAGGGCACCGGCAGCAAGTTCCCGACCACGCTGGACGCGGACATCCAGGCGGCCGCGGAGAAGGCCGTCCTGAAGCGGTCGGGGTCGGCCGTGACCGCGCTGGACGTGAACACCGGCGGGATCCTCGCCGTCGCCAACAACCCGGCGACCGGCACCAACCTGGCCTTCGGCCCGAATGCCGCACCCGGATCGACCTTCAAGGTCGTGACGGCGACGGCGCTGCTGAAGGCCGGGCTCACACCCAGCTCCAAGGTGCCGTGCAAGGCGCACGACAACATCGACAACGGCAAGATGTACAAGAACGTGGAGAAGGAGGGCAATGAGCAGGCCGACTTCGCCTGGGACTTCGCCAACTCCTGCAACACCGCCTTCATCTCGCAGGCCCACCGGGTCGCCGGCAACACCCTCCAGAGCACCGCGCACGACGTCTTCGGTCTCAACCAGAACTGGGAGATCGGCGTCAAGTCCGTCAACAGCAGCGTCCCCGGCGGCACGGGCGACGAGCTGACGTCGGAGATGATCGGCCAGGGCAAGATCACCGCGAGCCCGCTGGACATGGCGTCCGTCGCGGCCACCGCCAAGAACGGCAGCTTCCACCAGCCGCGGATCGTGGCCGCCGACCTCATCGCCGGCCGGCCCTCGATCAGCACCACTCCGCTCTCCCCGGGCGTCAAGCGCTCGCTGCAGCGGATGATGCAGCAGACCGCGCAGAGCGGCACCGCCGCCACCGCGATGAGCGGCGTCGGCGGCAACGTGGGCGCGAAGACCGGTTCCGCCGAGGACGGGGAGGGGCAGCCCAACGGCTGGTTCCTCGCCTATCGCGACGATGTCGCCGCGAGCGCCATCGTGCAGAACGGCGGCCACGGCGGCGACTCCGCCGGACCCATCGTCGCGGCCGTCCTCAAGGCCTCGTAAGCCACGTGCGACCGGCGGCCCCCACTAGGGCGTGTTGCGAAAGTCCCGCCTGGCCCACGACGCCTGGCACGCGCCCTCCGGGCGAACGGCGCTACTTTCGCAACGCGCCCTAGCGCAGCGCCGCCAGGCACTCCCGTACCGCCCGCAGCAGGGCCTGGGCGCGGGGGTCGGACGTGACGTTCTTCTGCATGCCGTTGGTGATGTAGCCGAAGCCGATACCGGCGTCCGGGTCCGCGAAGGCCAGCGGGCCGCCGCGGCCGGGGTGGCCGAACGAGGCGGGGCCGAGGAACGGGGAGGACGGGCCGTGCAGCATGTAGCCGAGGCCGAACCGGGTGTTGACGACGAGCACCTGGTCCGGCCCGTCGGACTCGACGGTGCGGGCGCCGGTGACGGTGGCCGGGGCGAAGAGCATCCTGCTCTCGGCGTCGCTCTCCCGGTACCCGTCCACGTTGCCTATCAGGGCCGCGTAGAAGCGGGCCAGTGAGCGGGCGGTGGCGATGCCGTTGGAGGCCGCCAGTTCACCGGCCCGGTAGGCCGGGTCGTTCTCGTCCGGGAGCGGGGTGATCGCGGCGAAGGCCCGGCGGGTGAGCGAGTCCGGGTTCGCGTAGGCGTCGTGGACCGACTGCTTGGGGCGGGCGCGCAGCCCGCTCGCGGCGGGCGCGGGCGGCGGCGGGACGTCGGCGATCCGCCCGACGCGGTGGGCCTCGCCGGGCGGCAGGCCCACCCACAGGTCCAGGCCGAGCGGCCGGGTGATCTCCTCGGCGATGTACCGGCCGAGGCTGCGCCCGGACGCCCGCTGGACGATCTCGCCGAGCAGCCAGCTGTAGGTCTGGGCGTGGTAGCCGTGGGTGGTGCCCGGCGCGAAGAGCGGGGCCTGCGCGGCGACGGCGCGGGGGCCGGACACCCCGTCGAGGGCCTGTTCCGGGGTGAGGGGCACATCGAGTGCGGGAACGCCTGCCCGGTGCGCGAGGACGTCCCGTACGGTCACCCGGTCCTTGCCCGCGGCCTTGAAGGCCGGCCAGTACGTACCGACGGGCGCGTCCAGGTCGAGTTGACCGCGCTGGTGGAGCAGGAGCAGGCAGGCCGCCGCCGGGCCCTTGGTGGCGGACCGGACGATCTGCGCGGTGTCCTCCTGCCAGGGCTCGTCACCGTCGGGGCCTGCCGTGCCCGCCCACAGGTCGACGACCTTGCGGCCGTCGCGGTAGAGGGCGAAGGCCGCGCCGCGGTCACCGCGCAGCTCGAAGTTGCGTGCGAACGCCTCGCGGACCGGCTCGAAGCCGTCCGTCACCGTCCCATGGACGTCCACCACCGTTGTCGCTCCCGCTCCGCGCCCGACATGAATCCGCACCCCCATGGTGCACGGCGCACCCCCACATCCCAACCCCGGCCTTCCCCGATACCTTCCAGGACCTTCCAGGACCTTCCGGGAACTTGTTGGGAGCGGGCATGAGCCGCGCCCCGCTCGCGGAATCCGAGCGGGGCGCGGCCGGGACCGAACGCAGGACCCGATGGCGGGGACCGGGAGCAGGCCCGGTCCTGGAGCGGTTACAGCGCCGGGTAGGCGTTCTTCATGAGCTCCTGGAACTGGGCGGAGAACCACTTGCCCGCCAGCGGCGAGTCCGGCAGCGCACCGCTCATGCTGTTGCCGTTGCGACCGTTGCCGGTGTAGGTCGGGTCACACATCCGGTCGAATCCCTTGCCCTCGTCGTTCGGGATCGCCGAGCTGGCACCGTCGGACTCACCCGGCGGCTTCACCCACACATAGGCGTCGATCCCGGCTGCGGGAGCCGCGGTCGGCCGTGCGCCGATACCGGCACCGGACTGGTTGCACCAGTTGCCGAGGTGGATACGGCGGTCGAGTCGGCCGCCGTTGACGTATGTGTCCACGGAGGTCGTCGCACCCGGTCCGGTGGGCCGGGCCGCGCCGCCCCAGCCGTTGCGGGAGGTGTCGATCAGCATGCCGAGACCGGAGTCGAAGCCGGTCGTCACCAGGAGGCTGCGCAGCGCCTGGGCGTAGCTCTGCTCGTCGACGTACTGGTTCCAGTCCACCCACTTCGACTGGCGCACGGAGGTGCCGTTCACGCTGTCGGTGATCTTGAAGAACGGCTCGGTCGTCGCGCCGTAGTTGGCGGTGTTGACGATGAAGCCCGCCACGTCGTTGACGGTGGCGCCGCCCGTTGTCGCGGCCTTCAGGAACTCCTGGGCGGCCGGGCCCAGGTTGGTGTCCCAGCCCAGCCAGCCGTGGTGCCCGGCGTCGATGTAGTTGTAGACGTTCGCGTACGCGCCGAGCCTGTGCAGCGCGTAGCCGACGCCGGCCTCGTAGTTGCCGTTGGCCTTCATCGTCGCGCACGCCTCGGTCGAGCCGGCGGTGCCACCCGCGTTGGTGACCAGGTTCGGCAGCGAGTCCGGCTCGACGATCGTGACGATGCGCAGCGCGGCGTAGGCCGGGTCGGCGATGATCGCGGCGATCGGGTCGATGTACTCGGCCTTGTAGCGGGCGAGCTCGGTCGCGCCGAGTTCGCCGTTGGAGGCGAGCGCCGCGCAGTCACGGCCCGGCAGGTCGTAGATGACCAGCTCGATGGTGAGCGGCTGTCCCGCGGCCTGGGTGACCGCCTTGTTCAGGTGGGCGCGCAGGCCCATGCCGCCGTTCACGCCGTTGATCGCGGCGATCCGGTCGAGCCATACGGCGGTCGACGTGTTGGCGATACGGCTGCCGCCGGCCTCGGCCGCGGCCTTCGCGGACCACTCGGGGTTGACGTAGCCCTTGGCGCCGGCATACGGGTTGTCGACCCGGGTGCCGGGCGGCGGGGTGGTGGGCGGGGTCGTCGGCGGCGTCGGGGGGGGAGTCGTCGGAGGGGTGGTCGGCGGGGTCGTGGGGGGTGTGGTCGAGCCGCCGTTGCAGGCGACGCCGTTGAGCGTGAAGGCGGTGGGGCTCGCGTTCGTGCCGCTGTAGGAGCCGTTGAAGCCGAAGTTCGTGGAGCCGCCGGTCGCCAGGGTCCCGTTGTACGACAGGTTCTTGGCAGTGACGGCGGCGGCGCTCTGCGCGATGTCCGCGTTCCAGCCCTGGGTGACCTTCTGGTTGCCGGCGAACGACCAGCCCAGCGTCCAAGAAGTGACCGCGGGCCCGGTGTTGGTGAGGGTCACCTGGGTGGTGAAGCCGGTGTCCCACTGGTTCTGCACCGTATACGCGACCGTGCATCCGGCCGCCGCGTCCGTGGCGGCCGAGGCGTTGGTGGCGGTGAACGCGGCCGCGGTCCCGCCCGCGGTGGCGATGAGGAGACCTGCGGCCAGCACGGCCGTACGGCGGTGTCGTGGCGGTGGTAGCTGGCGTGGCTGTTGCGCTGCGGCTCTCATGTGCGGACTACCTCCGGGGTGGGGGTGAGCTTTCAAGTCGTCGAGGGAGGTGGTGCGTTGATGCCTGTTGCGGTTACACGCTCTTAACGTGGGAGCGCTCCCATAGTTGAGCGTTGACCAAGTCCTGTCAACGCTTCGAACAGAACCGCCGTCAGCCGGAGACCCGGCCCGCGCTACGCGGCCGGCCCTACGCGATCACCCTTACGCGGTCGGCCCTACGCGATCACCCTTACGCCGTCGCCGCTGCCGCCGCCCGGCCCGCCGTGCGCCCGGAGAAGATGGAGCCGCCGAGGAACGTCCCCTCCAGCGAGCGGTAGCCGTGCATGCCCCCGCCGCCGAACCCGGCCGCCTCGCCCGCCGCGTACAGCCCGCCGAACGGTTCCCCGCCCGCCCGCAGCACCCGTCCGTCGAGGTCGGTCTCCAGTCCGCCGAGCGACTTGCGCGTCAGGATGTTCAGCCGGACGGCGATCAGCGGGCCCGCCTTCGGGTCCAGGATCCGGTGCGGCGACGCCGTGCGGATCAGCTTGTCGCCGAGGTAGTTGCGCGCTCCGCGCATCGCCATGACCTGGAGGTCCTTGGTGAACGTGTTGGCGATCTCCCGGTCCCGCGCCTCGATCTCGCGGCGCAGCGCGGTCTCGTCGATCAGCGCGTCCTTGGTGATCGCGTTCATCCCGCGGACCAGCGCCGGCAGATCGTTCTCGACCACGAAGTCGGGACCGTGCTTCTTGAAGGCCTCGACGGGTCCGGTCGCGCCCGGCAGCGCGCGCTTGAGGACCTCGCGCACGCTCTTGCCCGTCAGGTCCGGGTTCTGCTCGGATCCCGAGAGCGCGAACTCCTTCTCGATGATCTTCTGGGTGAGGACGAACCACGTGTAGTCGTAGCCCGTCGTCATGATGTGCTCCAGCGTCCCCAAAGTGTCGAACCCGGGGAACAGCGGCACCGGCAGCCGCTCGCCGCGCGCGTTCAGCCACAGCGACGACGGGCCCGGCAGGATCCGGATGCCGTGCCGCGCCCAGATCGGGTCCCAGTTCTCGATGCCCTCGGTGTAGTGCCACATCCGGTCGCCGTTGATCAGGTTCGCGCCTGCGGCACCGGCCGTGCCGAGCATCAGGCCGTCCACGTGCGCCGGGACGCCGGACAGCAGCTTCTCGGGGGGCGTGCCGAGCCTGGCGGGCCAGCTCTTCCGGACGAGGTCGTGGTTGCCGCCGATGCCTCCGGAGGTGACGATGACGGCCTGCGCCGTCAGGGTGAACGCCTCGAGCACCTCGCGCGAACTGGCCTCACCGCGCTGGGCGCCGTCGGCGACCAGGATCTCGCCGGTCACACCGTCCACCGTGCCGTCGGTCGTGTTCAACCCGGTCACCCGGTGCCGGAACCGCAGTTCGACGCGGCCCCGCGCGACCGCTTCGCGCACCTGGCGGACGAACGGCTCGATGATGCCGGGGCCGGTGCCCCAGGTGATGTGGAAGCGCGGCACCGAGTTGCCGGGGCCGGTCGCCAGGAAGCCGCCGCGTTCGGCCCAGCCCACCACCGGGAAGAACCGCACGCCGCGCTCGTGCAGCCAGGCGCGCTTCTCACCCGCGGCGAAGTCCACGTACGCCTCGGCCCACTTGCGCGGCCAGTGGTCCTCCGGGCGGTCGAAGCCCGCCGTGCCCATCCAGTCCTGGAGGGCCAGCTCCGGGCTGTCCTTGATGCGCATCCGGCGCTGCTCCGGCGAGTCGACCAGGAACAGCCCGCCGAACGACCAGAACGCCTGGCCGCCGAGCGACGCCTCGGGTTCCTGGTCCACCAGGATCACCTTGCGGCCGGCGGCGGCCAGCTCCGCTGTCGCCACCAGCCCGGAGAGCCCTGCTCCTACGACGATGACGTCCGCGTCCATTGCCATGGCGGTGCCCTCCGGGTTCGACGGTTGGGGGCACGTTACCTCGCGGTAGGGGCCGTCACCGAGCGGGGGTTGAAGCCGAAGGGGAGTTCGAGCCGGTGCGCCCGCATCAGGTCCTCGTCGCAGAGGAGTTCCTGGGTACGGCCGTCGGCGGTGATGACGCCGTCGCTGAGGACGACCGCGCGGGGGCAGAGCTCCAGGGCGTACGGAAGGTCGTGGGTGACCATCAGGACGGTGACGTCCAGCGAGCGGAGGATGTCGGCCAGCTCGCGGCGGGACGCGGGGTCGAGATTGGACGAGGGCTCGTCCAGGACCAGGATCTCCGGCCGCATCGCGAGCACCGTGGCCACGGCGACCCGGCGGCGCTGCCCGAAGGACAGGTGGTGCGGCGGGCGGGCCGCGAAGTCGGCCATCCCGACCTGGTCGAGGGCGGTCATGACGCGCGCTTCCAGCTCCGGGCCGCGCAGCCCCCCGGCGGCGGGCCCGAAGGCGACGTCCTCGCGGACGGTCGGCATGAAGAGCTGGTCGTCGGGGTCCTGGAAGACGATGCCGACCCGGCGGCGGATCTCGGCGAGGTGCTTCTTGCCGACGGGCAGCCCGCCGACGGTGACCGTGCCGGCGCCGCCGGTGAGGATCCCGTTGAGGTGCAGGACCAGGGTGGTCTTGCCCGCGCCGTTGGGCCCGAGCAGCGCCACCCGCTCACCGCGGGCGACGCTCAGGTCGACGCCGAAGAGCGCCTGGTGACCGTCGGGGTAGGCGAAGGCGAGGCCGCGGACGTCCAGCGAGGGCGGCATCGTGCCCGCGGCCGGGTCACGGGTCGGTTCGGTGATCATCTCAGCGTCCATCCTGTCAGGCAGACGGCCAGGGCCAGTACGGGGAGTACGGCGGCGTGCGACCACTGGGCGCGGGTGGCGGTGACGTCGTCGATGACGGGCATCGTGCCGGTGTAGCCGCGGCTGACCATGGCCAGGTGGACGCGTTCACCGCGTTCGTAGGAGCGGATGAACAGCGCGCCCGCGGACTTCGCGAGGACCGGCCAGTGCCGGACGCCGCGGGCCTGGAAGCCGCGCGACTCCCGGGCGATCCGCATCCGCCGCATCTCGTCGGTGATGACATCGCCGTAGCGGATCATGAAGGACGCGATCTGGACGAGGAGCGGCGGCAGCCGCAGCCGCTGGAGGCCGAGCAGCAGCTCGCGCAGCTCGGTGGTGGCGGCGAGCAGCACGGACGCGGCGACGCCGAGGGTGCCCTTGGCCAGTACGTTCCAGGCGCCCCACAGGCCGTTCTCGCTCAGCGACATCCCGAGGACGTGGACCTGCGGGCCGGTCGCGACGAACGGCAGCAGGACGGCGAAGGCCACGAACGGCACCTCGATGACGAGCCTGCGGAGCAGGAACGCGATCGGGACGCGGGCACGGAACGCGACGGCCACGAGCAGGACCGCGTACAGGCCGAAGGCCCACATCGCCTCGCGCGGGGTGGAGACCACGACGAGGACGAAGCCGAAGACGGCCGCGATCTTGCAGTGCGGGGGCATCCCGTGCACGGGCGAGTGCCCGTGCCGGTAGAGCCGGTGTGCGTGTCCCGCGCCCATCGTCAGGCCCCCTGGCCCTGGATCGGGTGGACGGTGTGCGTGCGGCGGCGCCGTACGACGATGAAGACGCCGGAGCCGACGGTCAGGGTCGCGCCGACTCCGATGACCCCGGCGAGGCCGCCCGACAGCCGGGCGTCGCCGACGTCCTTGACGCTGTAGCCCGCGAGCGGGGAGTCGTCGGTCGCGTGCGGCTTGGCCTTCTCGTCGATGCCCTTGTCGTGGGCGACCTTCTCCAGGCCGTCGGGGCTGGCGGAGGCGTAGTAGCTGACGCCGCCCGCGAGGGCGAGTGCCGCGATCAGGCCCGCGATCCAGACCGGCCGGTTGGAGCGGCCGGCGGGGGCCGGGGAGGTCACGACGGCGGCGGGCACCGGGGTGGCCACGGTCACGGCCGCCGGACGGGCCTCGCCCGGCACCAGCGGGGCGCCGGTCGGCGTGGTGCGCAGCTCCAGCGGCTTGCTCAGCCCCCGTGCCCCGTAGACCAGGTCGGGGCGGACGGCGACGACCGCGCCGACGGTGGCGGCGGTGATCGCGGCCTCGCCGATGCCGATCAGCACATGGACGCCGACCATCGCGGTGGCGACCTTGCCGATCGGCACGTCGGTGGTGCCGCCGAGCCAGTAGATCGTGGTGAACGCGACGGCGGCGGCCGGCACCGAGACGACCGCGGCGGCGAACGAGGCGACGGTGATGGAGGCCCGGCTGCGCGGCAGCACCTTCACCAGTCCGCGGAAGATCGCGTAGGCGACGACGGTCGTCACGATCGCCATGTCGGTGATGTTGGTGCCGAGCGCGGTGAGCCCGCCGTCCGCGAACAGGACGCCCTGCATCAGCAGGACCACGGACACGCACAGGACCCCCGTGAAGGGGCCGACGAGTATCGCCGCGAGCGCGCCGCCCAGCAGATGGCCGCTGGTGCCGGCGGCCACCGGGAAGTTCAGCATCTGCACGGCGAAGATGAAGGCGGCCACCAGGCCGGCGAGCGGCGCGGTGCGCTCGTCCAGCTCGCGGCGGGCGCCCCGCAGGCTGATCGCGACGGCCGCGACGGCCACGACACCGGTCGCCGCCGACACCGGGGTGTCGATGAATCCGTCGGGTACGTGCATGGGGGTCCCCTCGAGTACTGCCTGGTCAACCGTTCGATGATAGTGGCTACCTGCAATCGATGTGCAAGAGCGGTTCTGGTGCATCGGGAGCGCGTACGAGTTGCCCGCGCCCCCCATGCCCAGAACCATGGGGTAGGTGAGCGATGGCGCGTATCTCCGGTATCCGCATATTCATGGCGAACTGCTGTGCTTCGTCGCCGAGGACGATGTCTGGGTCGCACCGCTGGGGCGGCCGGGTGGCGTTCCCGGCCGGGCCTGGCGGGTCACGGCCGACCGCACGAGGGTCGGCTCGCCACGCTTCTCGCCGGACGGCTCCGCCATCGCCTTCACCTCGTGGCGCAGTCTGGACCCGGAGATCCACCTCGCCCCGGTGGACGGCGGCCCGGCCCGCCGGCTGACGTACTGGGGCAGCTTCGACACCCGGGTGTGCTCCTGGACGCCCGACGGGCAGGTCCTCGCGGTCTCCTCGCACGGCCAGCCGTTCTCGTACTTCTCCTGGGCCCACAGCGTGCCGACCGACGGCGGTCCCGGCGGCCGGCTGCCGTGGGGCCCGGTCTCGGACATCGCGGTGAGCGACGTCGCCGGGGAGCGCCACACGCTGCTGCTGAGCGGCACCCCGCCGCACGAGCCGCACGCCTGGAAGCGGTACCGGGGCGGGGCGACGGGGCGGCTGTGGCTGCACGGCGAGCGGCTGGTGCCGACGATCGACGGGCATCTGAACTCGCCGATGTTCGTGGGCGACCGTATTTGCTTCCTCTCCGACCACGAAGGCGTCGGCAATCTCTACTCGTGCGCTCCGGACGGTACGGACCTGCGCCGCCATACCGACCACGCGGACTTCTACGCCCGCAGCGCCTCGACCGACGGGGAGCGGGTCGTCTACCAGTGCGCGGGCGAGCTGTGGATCGTCGACGACCTCTCCCCCGGCGCCCGGCCCCGCAAGCTGGACGTCCGGCTGGGCGGCCCGCGCGCCGGCCGGCGGCCCTACCAGGTGCCGGCCGCGTCCAACCTGGACGGCCTGGCCTGCGACCGGACCGGTCGCGCCAGCGCGGTCTGCGTCCGCGGCAGCCTGTACTGGCTGACCCACCGGGACGGCCCGGCCCGCACCATCGCCGACGAGCCGGGCGCGCGCGTCCGGCTGCCCGAGATGCTCGGGGACACCGGCCGGATCGCCTTCGTCACGGACGCGGAGGGCGAGGACGGCATCGAGATCGCCCATCTGCCGGGCCGGGCCAGCCGTCCGGCGGTCCGCGCGGCGCTGGAGGGCCTCGACGAGGACGACGACGGCAACGCCCTGGACGAGGACGACGAGGCCGGGGAGACCGCCACTCCCCTGGACACCCCCGCGGTCTCCACCGGCACCGCCGGCCGCGCCGCCGTGACCGGCACCGGGCCCCGGCTCGGCGTCGGCGAGCTGGGCCGCGTACTGGAACTGGTCTCGTCCCCGGACGGCCGTACCCTCGCCGTCGCCGCGAACGACGGGCGGCTGCTGCTCGTCGCCACCGGCGAAAGGGGCGATGCGGGCGGAAACGGCGACGAGGACGACGGAGACGGCTTCGCGACCGACCCCGACCACGCGAGCAGCTCGTCCGGGACCGTGGCCGAGCTGATCAGGTCCACGAACGGCCCCGTGCGCGACCTCGCGTTCTCCCCCGACTCGGCCTGGCTGACCTGGTCGCACCCCGGGATCGGCCGGTCGCTGCGCTCGGTGAAGATCGCCAGACTCGCGGACCGCACGATCATCGACGTGACGAACGGCCGCTTCGAGGACGAGCAGCCGGTCTTCACCCTCGACGGCCGCTATCTGGCGTTCCTGTCGTGGCGCGGCTTCGACCCGGTCTACGACGTGCACACCGGCGATCTGTCGTTCCCGCTCGGCTGCCGCCCCTACCTCGTACCGCTGAACTCCGCGACGCCGTCACCGTTCGCGCTGCCCGTCGACGGCCGCCCGATCGGCGGCGGCCTGGACCCGGCGGAGAGCGGCGGGGACGGTCCGGTGGTGGTCGAGACGGAGGGGCTGGCGAGCCGTGTCACGCCGTTCCCGGTCCCGGCGTCCAAGTACTCGGCGCTGGAGCCGGTGCACGACGGCCTGGTGTGGCTGCGCTGGCCGATCTCCGGCGCGCTCGGCGAGACGTTCACCAACCCGACGGACCCGTCCGCGCGTCCGACCCTGGAGTACTTCAACCTGGGCAAGTCCAAGCGGACCGAGCTGGTCCACCACATGGACTGGTACGCGGTCAGCGGGGACGGCAAGCGGCTGGCGGTCTTCGACGAGGGCGATCTGGCCGTCCTTCCGGCCACCGAGCGCGGCGACGACGACTCGACGGTCTATGTCGACATGCGGCGGATCCTGCACGAGGTCGACCCGCCCTCCGAGTGGCAGCAGTCCTACGCCGAGGCCGGCCGGCTCATCCGGGACTACTTCTGGGCCCCCGACATGTGCGGCATCGACTGGCCCGCGATCCTGGACCAGTACCGTCCGCTGGTCGAACGGGTCGCCACCCCCGACGAGTTCGCCGATCTGCTGCGCGAGGTCCTCGGCGAACTGGGCACCTCGCACGCGTACGTCAGCCCCGCCCGCCGCAACGAGGGCCCGGCGCACTACCAGCGGCCGATCGGGCTGCTCGGCGCCAACTTCCAGCACAACAAGGACGGTACGTGGACGGTGGTGCGGATCCTGCCCGGTGAGTCCTCGGACTCCAAGGCCCGCTCCCCGCTGGCCGGCACCGGAATCCGCGAGGGCGCGGTGCTCACCCATATCGACGGGCGCCCCGTCGACCCGTGCGCGGGACCGTATCCGCTGCTCGCGGGCGCGGGCGGCACGACCGTGGAGCTGACGTTCACCCCGCCCGGCGAGGGGCATCCGCGCCGGGTCGCCGTCGTCCCGCTGATCGACGAACGGCCGCTGCGCTACCAGGACTGGGTCGCCAAACGGCGGGCCGTCGTACGGAATCTGAGCGGCGGCCGGTGCGGCTATCTGCACATCCCCGACATGGGCGGCTCCGGCTGGGCGCAGTTCAACCGCGATCTGCGGATGGAGGTCGCCTACGAGGCGCTCATCGTGGACGTACGGGGCAACGCGGGCGGGCACATCAGCGAACTCGTCGTCGAGAAGCTCACGCGCACCATCCTCGGCTGGGACCTGACCCGCAACGCTCAGCCCGTCTCGTACGCGAGCCAAGCGCCGCGCGGTCCGGTCGTCGCGCTCGCCGACGAAGCGACCTCATCCGACGGCGACATGATCACCGCCGCGTTCAAACTGCTGGGCCTCGGCCCGGTGGTGGGGCTGCGGACGTGGGGCGGCGTGGTCGGGATGACCGGCCGGCACAAGCTGGGGGACGGCACGGTGATCACGGTGCCGATGAACGCGGGCTGGTTCGACGCGTACGGGTGGGGCGTCGAGAACTACGGCGTCGACCCCGATGTCGAGTCCCTGCGCACCCCGTTGGACTGGGCGGAGGGGCGGCACGCCCAACTGGACGTGGCCGTCGACACGGCCCTCGCGCTGCTGGCCGAACACCCCGCCGTCACCCCGCCGGACCTCTCCGAGCGCCCGGACCGCCGCCGCCCGCCGCTGCCACCGCGCTGATCCGGACGCCGCCGCGGCAGCGGTCAGAAGGAGTCGGCACAACATGAAGGGGCGCACCCCTGACGGGTGCGCCCCTTCACCGTTCGCGCCGCGCAGGCGGACTAACTCCAGTTGTCCTGGGCGTCCTCGGCCGCGTCCCGGGCCTTGTCCTGGCCCATTTCGCGCATGTCGGCAGCCTTGTCGCGGGTCTCGTCCTCCATCTCGGCGGACTTGTCCTGCTGCTCGCCCATGGCCTCCTTGGCCTTGTTCGAGAGGTTGCCGGCCTTGTCCTTGAACTGGTCGAAAGCGCCCATGATCACTCCTCCTGGAGTTTGTGGGGATGGGGCCTCGACCAGACTGACACGGGTGGACATGCCTCGCATGTCGGGAGGAAATACCCAGGTCAGCTACCCTTTTGTCACCCTACGGAGCGTGATGACTGCGCTGCCTCGTCCGCCTCTCCGCCCCGTCCGACGAGCCCCCGCCGGGTGCCCGCCGTGGCGGCGAACCGCGGCTCGGCCCTGCGCATCTCCCGCTGCCCGAGCGCACCGCCGATGACCGACGGCAGATAGCCGCGCACCGACTGCATGCCACGCAGCCACCACTGCGCGTACACATGCGGCGAGCGCCGCTCGATCCCGGCCACGATCCGCTCGACGGCCGGCTCCAGCGGATACGTACGGTTCGCCGGCCAGGGCAGCTTGGCGCGCATGTGGCGCATGAGCTCGTCCTCGTCGGCGCCGCGCACCATGTCGGTGTCGGTCCAGCTCAGATACCCGACGCCGACCTTGACGCCCTTGTGGCCGACCTCGGCGCGCAGGCTGTGCGCGAACGACTCGACGCCCGCCTTGCTCGCGCAGTACGCGGTCATCATCGGGGCCGGGGTGATCGCCGCCAGCGACGCGATCTGCAGCAGATAGCCGCGCGAGGTGAGGAGCGCGGGCAGGAAGGCGCGGGCGGTGGTGACACTGCCCAGCAGGTTGACGTTGATGACCCGTTCGAACGCGACGGGGTCGGAGTCCAGGAACGGACCACCGGTCGCCACACCCGCGTTGGCGACCACGACGTCGATCCGCCCGAAGTGCTCCAGGATCTCGGCGGCGGCCCGCCGCATCGCCTCGAGGTCGGTGACATCGGCGACCCAGTGCGCCGCGCCGCCGCCGAGGCCCTCCGCCACCAGCTTGAGCTGGTCCGGCTCCAGGCCGACCAGCGCCAGCTTGGCACCGCGGCGGGCGAGCTTGCGCGCGAGCATCTCGCCCACCCCGCGGGCGGCGCCCGTGACCACCACGACCTGTCCGTTCAACGACTGGCTCATACCGTCTGCTCCTTCACGGAAAGGTTCTCCTGGACCGGCAGGTGGTCCCTGACCAGACCGCGGACGACGCCCGCGACCGCGGCCGTGCCTTCGATGGGTGTCATATGGCCGAGGCCTTCGAGTTCGGTCAGACCGACGCAGTGGGGCAGCGCGGCGGCCATGCCGCGCGCGTGCACCGGCGGGGTCAGCTTGTCAGCCGTGCCGACCAGGACAGCGGTCGGCGCGGTGATCCCGCGGAGCGCCGCGTCCAGGTCGAGTCCCGCCAGCACCCGTCCCCACGCGGAGCGCGGCCGGGTCCCGCAGGCATGCACGATACGGGCGGTCGCGGCGACCTGTTCCGGGGTCGAACCCGCCGCCATCACGCCGTACTTGAGCGCGGCGCGCGACATCCCGCTGACCGGCCCGAGCGGGGCGCGCGAGCCGAGCAGCAGCCGGTGGAAGCGGTCCCGGACCTTCTGGGAGCGGATCCGCTGCGGCAGCACCTGGGTCTCGGCGAGCAGCCGTCCGCTGCCGGTGCTGGCCAGCAGGGTGGCGGCCGTGCGGGAGCGGACGGCGGCGCGGCCGGAGGCGGCCATCAGCGTCATCCCGCCCATGGAGTGGCCGACCAGCACCGCCCGTTCCCCCTCGGGAACGACGGCCTGCAGCACCGCCGACAGATCGTCGGCCAGTACCCGTGTGCTGTAGCCGGTGCGATGCGGGGTGCCACTGCGGCCGTGTCCGCGCTGGTCGTAGGCGACCACCCGGAAGTCGGCCGCGAGGTCCCGGATCAGCGGCGCCCAGAAGATCGTGGAACAGGTCCAGCCGTGGATCAGGACGACGGTCGGCCGGTCGGCGGGCCCGTGCTCCTCGACGTGGATCCGGGTGCCGTCCGCCGAGTTCACGGCGAGCTCCCGGCGGGGAGCGGGGAGGGTGAACGGGCTGTCCGCCGCCGCTGCGCTCTTTGCGGTGATCCTGCTCATGACGCGGGCACCTCCACGGGCTCCACCGGCTCCGCCGTGCGCACGGGCGCCGGCACCAGGTCGTACTCTGCAAGCTTCAGTTCGCGGGTGGCCCGCCGGAATTCGGCCGTCGTGCCGGGCCAGGCCGTCGTGTTGCGGCCCTCGGCGTCCAGGTACCAGCTCTTGCAGCCGCCGGTGTTCCACACCGTCCGGGCGGTGCGCCGCTGCATCTCGGCGTTCCACGCCCTGACCGCCGCCGGCTTGGCGTCCAGCGCGGCCGCCCCGGTCCGCTCCAGGGTGCGCAGGTAGTCGGCGACGTAGTTGATGGACGACTCGATCATCAGGATCATCGAGCTGTTCCCGAGGCCGGTGTTGGGGCCGATGATCAGCAGCAGGTTCGGGAAGCCGTCGATCGTGGTGCCGCGCAGCGCCGCCATCCCGTCCTTCCAGTGCTCGGCCAGCGATCGGCCGCCGACGCCGGTGATCCGGTCGCCGATCGGCATGTCCGTCACATGGAAGCCGGTGCCGAAGACGATCGCGTCGACCTCGCGCTCGGTGCCGTCCGACGTGACGATCGTCGAGCCGCGCACCTCCTTGAGCGCCGAGGTGACCACCTCGGTGTTGGGCTGGGCGAGCGCCGGATAGTAGTCGTTGGAGAGCAGGATCCGCTTGCAGCCGATGGTGTAGTCCGGCGTCAGCTTCGCCCGCATCACCGGGTCCTTGATCGCGCGCCGCATGTGGTTCTTCGCGATCTGCTCGGTCGCCTTCATCAGCTGCGGGCGCTTGACGAACGCGCCGACCTGGAACTCCCTGATCAGCCAGAGCAGTCCGCGCCGCGCCTTCGCGGTGCCCGGCACCGTGCCGTGCAGCCACCGCTCGGCCTTGTTGATGCCACGGTCCATCCGCGGCATCACCCACGGCGGGGTGCGCTGCAGCACGGTCAGCGACTTCACCTGCGGCTGGATGGACGGCACGATCTGGATCGCGGAGGCGCCGGTGCCGACCATCGCGATGCGCTTGTCCTTGATGTCGAAGTCGTGGTCCCAGCGCGAGGAGTGGAAGACCGCGCCGGGGAACGTGTCGAGGCCCGGGATGTCCGGCAGCTTGGGGTCGGACAGCGGGCCGGTGGCGGAGACGACGACATCGGCCGTCAGGTCGCCCTGCGTGGTCCGTATGTGCCAGTGCTTGGCCTCGTCGTCCCAGCTCGCCTGGAGCACCTCGGAGTCGAACCGCAGATGCGGCCGCAGCCCGAAGGTGTCGGTGACCCGCTCCAGATAGGCGCGGATGTGCGGCTGTCCGGAGAACGTACGGGGCCAGTCCGCGTTCGGCGCGAAGGAGAACGAGTACAGGTGGGAGGGAACGTCGCAGGCGCATCCCGGGTAGCTGTTGTCCCGCCAGGTCCCGCCGACCGAGCCGGCGCGTTCGAGGATCACGAAGTCCGTGATGCCCTCCCGCCGCAGCCGGACGGCCGCGCCGAGCCCGCCGAACCCTGATCCGATCACCGCCACCCGCACGTGCTCAGCCATGGCGCCGCCTCCCTGCCTCAATCACGCCAGCAATCACTGGCACGATCCGTACGGTAGACCACTGAGGTTACCGGCGGTAGGGGTCAGGCCCACCCAAGACGAAACGGACCCCGGGCGGGGTGTGCGCACCCGCCCGGCACCCGCGCACCGGCCCCGGCGCGCTCCGGGGAGCGCATAGGCTGACGAGGTGGCCGAGGACGTGCAGGAGACCAGGGAGCAGCCCGAGGAGCGGAAGCCGGGGCAGGAATACCGGATGGAGGCACTGGCCGAGGCGGCCGGTATCCCCGTGCGCACCGTTCGCTTCTACCGCGAGCGCAAGCTCATCCCGCCACCGCGCCGCGAGGGCCGTATCGCCTGGTACAACGAGGCCCATCTCGCCCGGCTGCACACGATCGCCGCCCTCCTGGAGCGGGGCCACACCCTCGGCGGCATCGCCGAGCTGATCGGCGCGTGGGAGAACGGCCGGACCCTCGACGGCGTCGCCGAACTCCTGGGCCTGGAAGGCGCGTTGATCACGCCCTGGTCGGAGGAGACCCCGGTCAGGCTCACCCCCGAGGCCCTCGCCGACTACTTCGGCGAGGACGTCACCCCGGAGAACCTGACGACCGCCCTCGACATCGGCTACATCGCCGTCGACGGCGAGAACGTCGTCCACACCAGCCGCCGGCTGCTCGACGCGTCGGCCGCCCTGGTCCGCGAGGGCGTCCCGCTGGCCGCCGTTCTGGAGACGGGCCGCGCCGTACGCGTCCATGTGGACGCGCTCGCCGATCTGTTCACGGTGCTCATCCGCAAGCACGTGGTGGACGCCGCCGCCGTCGACCACCTGCCGCCGGGCGAGGTGACCCGGCTCGCCGAGGCGCTGGAACGGCTGCATCCGCTGGCCAAGAACGTGGTCGACGCGGAGCTGTCGCTGGCCATGGACCGGCGCGTCAGGACCGAGCTGGAGAGCTGGCTGCAGGACCACGCGGCGCCCGGGGCCGCACCCGGCCCGACCCCGCCGGCCACCCCCGCTCCATAAGCCGCACTTTCGGCCGCCCCGCTCCGACCGAAGAGCGGACCCGGCGGCCGTACCAGCGGTGGCGGAACCCGGCACCGCGTCCAATCCTGAGGGGGACCCGCCCCCTGCGCAGGAGGTACCGGCCCGATGACCACGCTCGCCGAGGCCGGACCCGCGACGGGACCGCCCACGGGCCCGTCCTCGCTCAGCCGCCGCCAGACCAACGTCGTCTTCGTGACGATCGTCCTCGGCATGCTGCTGGCGGCACTCGACCAGACCATCGTCTCCACCGCCCTGCCGACCATCGTCGCGGACCTCGGCGGCGCCGGTCACATGGCCTGGGTGGTGACCGCGTACCTCCTGGCCGAAACCGTCTCCACCGTCCTCGTCGGCAAGTTCGGTGACCTGTTCGGCCGAAAGATCGTCTTCCAGCTCAGCGCGGTCGTCTTCGTCGGCGGATCCGTCCTCGCGGGCGCCGCCAACGGCATGGGCATGCTGATCCTCGCCCGCGCGATCCAGGGCATCGGCGGCGGCGGTCTGATGGTGACCGCGATGGCCCTGATCGCCGACGTCATCCCGCTGCGCGAACGCGGCAAGTACCAGGGCGCGCTCGGTGCGGTCTTCGGCGTCACCACCGTGGTCGGCCCGACGCTCGGCGGGCTCTTCACCGACCACGCCTCCTGGCGCTGGTGCTTCTACGTCAACGTGCCCGTCGCCGTCGTCATGCTCGTGATGGCCGCGCGGACGATCCCCTCGGTCAAGGCCGCCACCCGCCCCACCATCGACTACCTGGGCATCGTGTTGGTGGCGCTCGGCGCCTCCGGTCTCGTGCTGGCCCTGGAGTGGGGCGGCAATGAGTACGCGTGGGGCTCGGCGACCATCATCGGCCTCTTCGTCGGCTCCGTCGTGGCGCTCACCGCGTTCGTCTTCGTGGAACTGCACGCCAAGGAACCGATGCTCCCCATGCATCTGTTCCGCAGCCCCGTCTTCACGATCTGCTCGGTGCTGAGCTTCATCGTCGGCTTCGCGATGCTGGGCGCTCTGACCTACCTGCCGACGTATCTGCAGTACGTGGACGGGGTGTCCGCGACGATGTCGGGCGTCCGCACGCTCCCCATGGTCGTCGGGCTGCTCGGCACCTCGATGCTCTCCGGCATCGTCGTCAGCCGCACCGGCCGGTACCGGATCTTCCCGATCGTCGGCACCGGCGTCATGGCCATCGGCCTGTACCTGATGTCCACCATGGGCCCGTCCACCGGCGTCTGGCTGGAATCCCTCTACATGCTCGTGCTCGGCCTCGGTATCGGGCTGGCCATGCAGGTGCTCACCATCGCCGTGCAGAACACCGTGCCCTACCACGAGCTGGGCTCCGCGACCTCGGGCGTCACATTCTTCCGGACCCTGGGCAGCGCCTTCGGCACCGCCATCTTCGGCACGCTCTACAGCAACCAGCTCGGGCCCAACCTCGAAAAGGCCTTCGCCCAGTCGCCCGGCATCAGCCCCGCCGCCGTACAGAGCCCGGCCGCCCTGCACGCGCTGCCCGCCGACCGCATCACCCATATCGTCGACGCCTACGCCGACACCGTGAACTACGTCTTCCAGTGGGTCGTACCGGTCGCCCTCGTCGGCTTCGTCGTCGCCTGGTTCCTCAAGGAGGTGCCGCTGCGCGACAGCGCCAGGGCCGGCGCCTCCGACATGGGTGACGCCTTCGCCGCCCCCAACTCCGCGGACGCCGACCGGCAGCTGGAGCGCTCCATCGCCCGCGTGATGCGCCGGGCCAAGGCCGAGGAGCCGGTCTCGCTGCGGATCCTCGCCGACTCGGGCAGCCACCTCACCCCCGGTCAGGCCTGGGCCCTCGGGCAGATCCACTGGCGCGGCAGACTCCAGGGCGGAGCCCGGCTCAGCACCGTCGCCAAGGCCCACCGGATGCCCGGAGAGGTCCTCGAACCGGCCTTCTCCAGGATCGCCCAGGCCGGCTACGCCGATTTCGACGGCGAGCAGCTCGCCATCACCGACTCCGGCCGGGCGCAGATCGACCTCCTCGCCGGAGCGTGGCGCCGCTGGCTCGACGAGCGCCTGGACGACTGGGACGTCGCGGATCCGGCCGACCGGGCGCGCCTCGACCGGGCCGTCGACGGCATCGCGCGCCGCCTCCTGGACGAGGAGGAGGCGCATCTCGAGCGCACCGCGCTGTGAACTGCGAAGGTGGAGAAAGAGCCGCAGGCACGGCAGCACCGCACCGCCTGATGACCGCACCGCCCGATCACCGCATCGCCGCATTGAGGAGGCACCCCATGGACCAGCCCGACGACACCAAGGCAGAACAGGCGATCCTCTCCAGGATCAAGGCCATGGTCGCGGACGAGAAGGCCCTGCGTGAGCAGCTGACCGACGGCAGTATCGACGTGGCCACCGAACAGGCCAGGCTCGGCGCCCTGGAACGCGAGCTCGACCAGTGCTGGGACCTGCTGCGCCAGCGCCGCGCCAAGGGCGAGGCCGGCGAGGACCCGGGCCAGGCCACCGTCCGGTCGGAAATCACCGTGGAGGGCTACACCTCATGACGGGAAGCGCCGAAGTGCCGATTCCCGAGGGGGCGAAGGCCTATCCGGGGGACGGCATCACGGTCACCTTCGAGGCCGGCCGCTGTCTGCACTCCGGTGAGTGCGTGCGCGGCCTCCCCGAGGTCTTCGACACCGCCAAGCGCCCGTGGATCCGGCCCGACCGCGCTCCCGCCGATCTCGTCGCGCAGGTCATCCGGCGCTGCCCCTCGGGCGCGCTGCAGTACCGGCTCGACGGCGGGCACCCTGAGGAGCCGACCCACCCGACCGAGATCAGCCGCTCCTCCTCCGGCGGCATCACCATCCGCGGCGACCTCGTCATCCATACGGACGGCGAGGCCAGGACCGAGACCCGCGCCGTCCTGTGCGGCTGCGGCGCCACGGGCCACGCGCCGTACTGCGACCGCACCGGCCCCTGCGGAACGGCGACCGGCTGACGGTCCGTTCCGCACGGTCCGTTCTGCACGGTCCGTTCCGCACGGGCCGTTCCGCACGGGCCGTTCCGCACGGGCCGTTCCGCACGGGCCGTTCCGCACGGGCCCGAGGGCCTGTCCGGCCAGGATTCAGGACGTGAACAACGCCTGCATCTCGCCGTATCCGGGCCCCTCCACCACCGGGGTGCAGGTGCCGTCCGTCAGGAACTCACGTGCCTCCTGCCGCACCACGCCGTACGCGGCCTCAGCCATCCGGCCGCCGATGCTGACGCGCGCCGCTCCGGCGCCGCCGAGTTCGGCGACGGACGGGCCGCCCGGTCCTGTGAGGATGTTGAGCGGGGCGGCGATGCCCTTCGCCAGTTCGGCGACGACCGCGAGATCGGTCACCCCGGGGACGAAGATCCCGTCCGCGCCCGCCTCGATGAAGGCGGCGGCACGGTCGAGCGCCACCCCGAGCCGCGACTCCGGCGCGCCGACGGCACCGAGGTAGACATCGGTGCGCGCGTTGATGAAGAGCGGGACGCCCGCCTCGTCCGCGGCCTTGCGGGCGGCGGCGATCCGTTCCACCTGCTCCGCGAGGGTGCGCAGCGGCTCGGGCCCGTTCACGAGCGCGTCCTCGATGTTGATGCCGGCCGCCCCGGCGGCGAGCACCCCGCGCACGGTCTCGGCGACACCGGCCGCGTCGTCCGCGAAACCGCTCTCGATATCGGCGGACACCGGCACGCCGACCCCTGCCGCGACCCGGCCGATGAGCGCGAGCGCCAGCTCGCGGGGCAGCCGGTCACCGTCGGCGTAGCCGAGGCTCCAGGCGACGCCGCAGCTGGTGGTGGCGACGGCTGCCGCCCCCGCCTCCTCGATGATCCGCGCGCTGGCGACGTCCCAGGCGTTGGCGAGGGCGAGCGGCCGGTCGGCGGTGTGCAGGGAGTGGAGGAGCTGGGCCTTGTCACGGAGGTTCGACGTAGTCATGGGGACAGTCCATCACCGCCCTGTGACATCGTCCGGCAGTTCTGCGACATCGACGTCGACATCCACGTCGCGGTGCGGAGGCCGGGCTACCCGCGAGCTACATGTCGGATTCTCGCTAGACCGGTGCCGTGACCCGGGGCGATGCTTGAGCCATGCACACCGACTTCGAGCGCTGCGTACGAGCCGTGCAGTCGAAGGACGCCCGGTTCGACGGATGGTTCTTCACCGCGGTGCTGACGACCAGGATCTACTGCCGGCCCAGCTGCCCCGTGGTGCCGCCCAAGGTCAGGAACATGAGCTTCTACCCGAGCGCGGCGGCCGCGCAACAGGCCGGCTTCCGGGCCTGCAAGCGCTGCCGGCCGGACGCGAGCCCGGGTTCGCCGCAGTGGAACGAGCGGGCGGACCTCGTGGCCCGGGCCATGCGGCTGATCGCGGACGGCGTCGTCGACCGGGACGGCGTCCCGGGGCTCGCCGCCCGGCTCGGCTACAGCACGCGGCAGGTGGAGCGGCAGCTGCTCGCCGAACTCGGCGCGGGGCCACTGGCGTTGGCGCGGGCACAGCGCGCGCAGACCGCCCGGCTGCTGATAGAGACGACGACGCTGCCGATGGGGGAATCCGCCTTCGCGGCGGGCTTCTCCAGCATCCGCACCTTCAACGACACCGTTCGCGAGGTCTTCGCCCTCTCCCCCACCGAACTGCGCGCCCGCGTCGCCAAGGGCCGCCCGGCCGCCACACCCGGCGAACTGTCGCTGCGGCTGCCCTTCCGGGCCCCGCTGTGCCCGGACAACCTCTTCGGACATCTGGCGGCGACGGCGGTGCCTGGCGTCGAGGAGTGGCGCGACGGCGCGTACCGCCGCACCCTGCGGCTGCCGCACGGCCCCGGCATCGTCAGCCTGCGCCCGCAGCCCGATCACATCGCGTGCCGGCTGCGCCTGACGGACCTGCGCGATCTGGCGCACGCCATCAGCCGCTGCCGGTGGACGCTGGACCTCGACGCGGACCCGGTCGCGGTCGACGCGCAGCTGGGCAAGGACCCGGTGCTGGCACCGCTGGTCGCCAAGGCACCGGGCCGCCGGGTGCCGAGGGTCGCGGACGGGCCGGAGTTCGCGGTGCGCGCGGTGCTCGGCCAGCAGATCTCGACGGCCGCCGCGCGGACGCACGCCGGACGGCTGGTGACGGCGTACGGCGAGCCCGTCGAGGATCCGGCGGGCGGGCTGACCCATCTGTTCCCCGACCCGGCGGCGCTGGCCGCCCTCGACCCGGCGGCGCTCGCCATGCCGCGGACCCGCCGCACCACCCTCACCACACTGGTCACCGCCCTGGCCGGTGGCGAACTCGACCTCGACGTCGGCAGCGACTGGCAGCGCGCCCGCGCGCAGCTCTCCGCGCTGCCGGGGTTCGGCCCGTGGACCGTCGAGTCGATCGCGATGCGCGCGCTCGGCGACCCGGACGCGTTCCTGGCGAGCGACCTCGGAATCCGCTTCGCCGCGAAGGAGTTGGGACTGCCCACCACCCCCGCCGCCCTCACCCGCCATGCCGCCGCCTGGGCGCCGTGGCGCGCCTACGCCGTCCAGTACCTGTGGGCGACCGGCGACCACGCCATCAACACCTTCCCCGTGAACGGAGCCGCGTGATGTCCACCCGCACCCACACCGTGACCGATTCCCCCTGCGGCCCGCTGACCCTCGTCGCCCTCGACGGAACCCTCTGCGGCCTGTACATGACGCAGCAGCGGCACCTCCCCGCCGAGGAGACCTTCGGCGACCGCGACGACTCCGCCTTCGGCGCCGTCGAGGAGCAGCTCACCGCCTACTTCGCCGGGGAGCTGACCGACTTCGACGTCCCCTTGACGCTGCTGGGCACCCCGTTCCAGCAGCGCGTCTGGTCCGCCCTGCGGGACATCCCGTACGGCGAGACCCGCTCCTACGGGCAGCTCGCCGACCTCCTCGGCAACGCCGGCGCCTCCCGCGCGGTCGGGCTCGCCAACGGCAAGAACCCGATCGGCATCATCGTCCCCTGCCACCGCGTCGTCGGCGCCGACGGCTCCCTGACCGGCTACGGGGGCGGCCTCGACCGCAAGCGCTACCTCCTCGCCTTCGAGAACGGCACCCACGAGCCGACGGCGCTGTTCTGACCCCGGACGCCCGCCGACTCGGGCGGCGGGGCCGGTCAGGCCATCCAGTGCGGGCGGCTCACCGCCGACGCCAGCGGCCGGCCCGCCGCGTCGTCCATCGCCAGCGCGACCCGCTGGACGGCCTCGTCCAGCGTGCCGCCCGGCAGCGTGAACGGCAGCCGCAGCCGGTGCTCGAACGTCCCCGGCTCCGCGCCGAAGCGTGATCCGCCCTCGATCCGCACCCCGTACCCGGCGGCCCGTTCCGCCAGCGCCGTGGCGACCGGCTCGCCGAGGTCCACCCACAGGGACAGGCCGCCCGGCGGGAGCCGCCAGCTCCACTCGGGGATGTCGCGGACGAGTGCGGCGACCAGCGCGCCACGCCGGTCGCGCGCCTCGGCGACGCGGGCCGCGACGAGTTCGTCCATGCGGCGCAGCAGCGGCAGCGCGACGAGCTGGTCGATCACCGAACCCGCCATGTCCATCGACACCCGGAGGCCGGCGAGTTCCGTCACGAGACGCGGGGTGGCACGCAGCCAGCCGATCCGCAGCCCGCCCCAGTGGCTCTTGCTCATCGAGCCGATGGTGATGACGTGATCGGCGCCGCCGCGTGCCGCGTGGGAGGCGAACGGCGCGGGCGGCGGCACGTCGATCGCGAGGTCGGTGATGGTCTCGTCGGCGACGAGCCACGTCGACGACCGCTGGGTGGCGCGGATCAGTTCGGCCCGCTGTGCGGGCGGCATGAGATTGCCGGTCGGGTTGTGGAAGTCCGGGATCATGTAGGCGAGGCGCGGCACCGCCTGGCGCAGGGTCGCCTCGATGATCTCCATGTCCCAGCCGTCGTCCGAGACGGCGACGGGCACGGTACGCAGCCGCGCGCGGCGGATGGAGTCGAGGGCGTTGGTGTAGGTGGGGTTCTCCACCAGCACCCGGTCGCCGGGACCGCAGAGCATCCCGACGGCCAGCCCCAGCGCCTGGAGGGCGCCGGAGGTGATGAGGATCTGGTCCGGCCGCGTCCTCAGTCCGCGGCGGGTGTACCGGTCGGCGACGGCGGCGCGCAGCTCCGGCAGGCCGTAGGGGTGGTATCCGGGGGTGTTCGCGTGCTGCGCCAGGAGCGGCGCGATCTCGGCGAGCGCGTCGGTCAGCACGTCCGAGGGCAGTCCGCCGACGGCGTTGGAGAGGTCGATCGCGCTCTCCGGCCGGGAGAGCCGGTCGAGTCCGGTGTGTCGGTGGCCTTCCGGAAGCACCGTCCAGGTCCCGGACCCGCGCCGGCTCTGGGCGTAGCCGCTCTCGCGCAGCAGGTCGTAGGCGGCGGTCACGGTGGCGCGGCTCAGCCCGAGGGTCGTCGCGAGCTCGCGTTCCGCTGGCAGTTTGACGCGCAGCGAGATGCGTCCGTCCAGGACGAGGGCGCGGATCGCCTGCGCCAGGCCCCGGTACACGGGCCGGTCCCCGGCCGCGGGACCCGTCAGATCGGGGAGCAGCGCGGCCAACTGCCTGCTGCCCAGCGGTATGCCGGAGGGCGCGTTCGTGGGCGAGCCCGGCGCCGGCGCCTGCGGTGTGCCCGCACTCTGGACGGTCCCCATGTCTGCCATGCCAATCTCCCGCGAATGGCCCTGCCCCGCAGGCCAATTCCCCCCAAGAATCGTTCAAGTGGCCCGCCGTGGCAAGGGCGGTACGGGCCCGGAACACGATGACGAGGGGGAATGTCCGGATGTCGAGGATCCTCACCGACAGCTATGAGCGGGAGCTCCAGCACCGGCACGAGCAGCGCAACACCACCGGTACGGGCCGGGCGTTCCACCGGTCGTTCCACCGGTGGATCGGCCAGGTCGGCCAGGTCGGCCTCCTGGTGCGGGCCAGGAGACAGCCGCGCGGCACGTAGCCGGCGGCACAGTGCCCGGGGGACACGGGGCTCCGCGGGTACGACACAGGGCCCGGCGATTCGCCGGGCCCTGTCCTGCGCGCCATCCCCCCGTCCCCACGGGGCGGGCGCGTCATGGGGCCGCCGTCGAGCTCTCCGCCAACCGGCGGCCCCAGCTGGTGTGCCGCGTCAGACGCGGCTCGGCTCCGGTGCCCGCTCGGGCGCGGAACCGGCGGCCTGCGCCGCCAGGTTCTTCTGGAGCTGCTCGCCCTCGACGTCGACGTTGGGCAGGGCCCGGTCGAGCCAGCGCGGCAGCCACCAGGCGGCCTTGCCGAGCAGGGCGAGGACCGCCGGGACGACGGCCATACGCACCACGAACGCGTCGAACGCGACGGCGATGGCGAGACCGAAGCCCATCATCTTGATCATCGATTCCGACGAGCCGATGAAGCCCGCGAAGACGCTGATCATGATGACCGCGGCCGCGGCGACCACCCGGGCGCCGTGCGTGAAGCCGGTGACGATCGCCTGTCCCGGCTTCTCGCCGTGCACGTACGCCTCACGCATCCGGGTGACGAGGAAGACCTCGTAGTCCATCGCGAGACCGAACACCACACCGATCATGAAGATCGGCATCATGCTCATGATCGGCCCGGTCTGCTCGACCCCGAGCAGGCTCGCGAGCCAGCCCCACTGGAAGACCGCGACGACGGCGCCGAGGGCCGCGACCACCGAGAGCAGGAAGCCGAGGGCCGCCTTCAGCGGTACCAGCACCGAGCGGAAGACCACCATCAGCAGCAGGAACGCCAGGCCGACGACGAGCGCCAGGTACGGCAGCAGCGCGTCGTTGAGCTTCTGCGACACATCGATGTTCATGGCCGTCGTGCCGGTGACCAGCGTCACGGCGCCCGTCTCGGACTTCAGCCCGGCCGCCTGGCCGCGGATGGTGTGGACCAGGTCCTCGGTCTCCAGGCCACTGGGCTTGGACTTCGGGACGACCGTCAGCATCGCGGTGTCGCCGGCCTTGTTGAACGCGGGCTCGGTGACCTTCTCGACGTCTCCCATCCCGGAGATGGTCCGGGAGATCTTGTCGAGAGCGGCCTTCGGGTCGTCGCTGTGCGCGGCGTCCACGGCGATCATCAGCGGGCCGTTGAAGCCGGGGCCGAAGCCGTCCGACAGCAGGTCGTACGCCTTGCGCTGCGTGGTGCTGACGGGCTGCGACCCGTCGTCCGGCAGGCCGAGCTCCAGGCTGGCCGCCGGGATGGCGATCGCGCCCAGGCCGAGCACACCCACCACCAGCACCCAGATCGGGCGGCGCAGGACGAACCTGGCCCAGCGGGTGCCCATGTTGGGCTTCTTCGCGGCGGAACCGGCCCCACCCGTGACGCCGTCGGAGGCGTCGTCCTTGATCCCCTTGAGGCCCTTGCGCACCTTGCGGCCGAGCACCCGGTGCTTGGCGAAGCCGAGCAGCGCCGGGATCAGGGTGAGAGCGATGAGGACCGCGATGGCGACCGTGCCGGCCGCCGCGAGGCCCATCTTGGTGAGCATCGGGATGTTGACGACGGCGAGGCCCGCGAGGGCGATCAGCACCGTGAGGCCCGCGAAGACCACCGCGGATCCGGCGGTGCCCACGGCCCGACCGGCAGCGTCCTCCGGTTCCCGGCCCTCGGTGAGTTCGTGCCGGAAGCGCGAGACGATGAAGAGCGCGTAGTCGATACCGACCGCGAGGCCGATCATCATCGCGAGGGTGGACGTGGAGCTGCCCAGGTCCAGGACGTTGGCGAGCGCGGTGATCGACGAGACACCGATGCCCACGCCGATGAGCGCGGTCAGCAGCGGCAGTCCCGCGGCGACCAGCGACCCGAAGGTGACCAGCAGAACGACCGCGGAGATACCGATACCGATGATCTCGGTGGCGCCGGTCTCGGGCATCGCCTGCAGCGCGTCACCGCCGATCTCGACGGTGAGCCCGGCGTCACGGCCGTGCTGCGCGGCGTCCTTGAGCGCCTCGCGGTCCGCGTCGGTCAGCTCCATCGAGGTGAGCTTGTACTTCACGGACGCGTAGGCGGTGCTGCCGTCCTTGCTGACGGCCTTCGACTCGAAGGGGTCGGCGACGGAGCTGACCTGCTTGCCGGTCTTCAGCTCCTTGACGACGTTCTCGACGGCGGCCTTCGGCGCGCCGACGTCCACCTTCTGCCCACCGGGGGCCGTGAACACCACCCGCGCGGAGGCACCGTTGGCGCTGGCGTCCGGGAAGCGCTGCTCCATCAGGTCGAAAGCCTTCTGGGCCTCCGTGCCGGGTATCGAGAAACTGCTCGACGTGGAAGTGGAGGCCGAGGCGGCGCCGACTCCGGCGAGTACCAGCAGAGCCACCCATGCGAGGGCCACATACCAGCGTCGCCTGAAGGCGAACCGGCCGAGTTTGTAAAGGAAAGTAGCCACGAGTCGCGGCGCTCCCGTCAGGTCGAGGAAAAAAGGGCGTACGGTGCCTGCCCGACGACGAGAGCGGCGTGTCAGGTGGGGCCTTGTTCCGGTGTGATCTTGTGCCGGTGGGGTCTTGTTCCGGTGGATCGGGCGGTGGGATCAGGCGGTTGATCCCACCGGTCGGATCAGGTCAGACGCAGGGCGGGGAGTACCACCGCGTCGATGTATCGGAAGGCGAATTCGGGGTCGGGTTCGACTCCCTCGATCAGCGGCCGCCCCATCGCGGCGCCGATCAGCATGTGCGGTACGAAATGCCTGGCGGGCACGTCGGCCGCCAGTTCGCCTCGTTCCACGGCACGTTGCAACATGCCGTCGAAGGCGGCCATTTCCGGTTCGATGAGCAGTTGCCGCAACGCCTGGAAGAGGTCCGGATTCTGATGTGCGGCCTGTCCGAGCGCCCGCATCAGTTCGTTGTCCCGCTTCGAGTCGCCCGTCGCGTCATGGCACCGCACCAGTTCGCGCAGGTCGCCCCGCACCGATCCGGTGTCGATGTCCTCGATCCGCACCGGCTTGGTGTGCCGCAGCGCGGTCGCCACCAGTTCGGGCTTGCCCTTCCACTGGCGGTAGAGCGTGGCCTTGCTGGAGCGGGTGCGCGAGGCGATCGCGTCCATGGTGAGCGCCTCGTAGCCCACCTCCCGCAGCATCTCGACCACCGCGGCGTAGAGCTCCTGCTCGCGTTCGGGCGTGAGCCTGGTGCGGCGTGCCGGGGCATCCGTCGACATCCTCGGCCTCCATCCAAACGAAACGGTTTCGTACAGCTGACTCCCAGAGAGTAGAACACCACCCATCGAAACGGAAACGTTTCGATGGGTGGTGTGGGTCACGTTGTCCGGCTTTACGGCCGGCGCGCCGCCCCTTACGCCCGGTTTGCCGCCCGCCGCGCCAAGACCGGAGGGACTTCGGACGGCTCAGATCCAGCCGTCCAGCGAACGAAAGAACCCGTCGAAGTCGTCGCGGTGGATGGTGTGGCCGGCGCCCACGACCGTACGGATCCCGAAGCCGCGCTCACTGAGCAGCCCCGCGTCGTCCGGGCCGATCAGGAAGCTGTTCTCGGCGAGCTGCACGAGCGACGGGACGGCGGGCTTCTGCGGCAGATAGCCGGTCAGCGGCCGGCCACCCAGGAAGGCGGCGGAGTCGGTGTCCCACAGCGCCAGGGTGGCGAGTTCCACCTCGATGTCCGCCTCCTCCCAGCGTGGGTTCAGGCCGGCGATCTGCTCCCGTGTGGCCCGGGCGAAGTGGACGAAGATCGCCGGGTCGACCTGCTGAGCGGGGTCCGCCGAGGCCCAGGCCGGGTCGGAGTAGACGGCCCGCGCCGGCGCGAGGCGCTCGGCGGCGAGCGACAGCGCCAGCCCACCCAGCGAGTGCCCGACCGCCAGCTCCGCGCCGCCCGGCAGCGTCTCGACGAGGTCCTCGGCGAACAGCTCGGGGCTGTACTCGCCGCGCGGGCTCTCACCGTGACCGCGCAGGTCCACGGCGATGACGCGGTAGCCCCGGTCCGCGAGCGCGGGACCGACCCGGCGCCAGGTGCGGTGGTCGGACATGATGCCGTGGACCAGGAGCGCGATCCGGTCGCCGGTGCCCCACTCGCGGGTGTTGAGCTTCATGGTGTTGATGCCTCTCCTGCTGTTGGGGTGCTGCCGGACTGCCGGGGGCTCCGACGGAGGGTTCGGTCCCATCTTCGGGCGCGGGGCGGTGACACCTGTCGCATGACACGTGTAACTATATGTGTAGCATCCACCCCGAACTCTCGGCCAGACCGGATCTCTGAAAAGATGCCGAGCGGAATGACACAGTCACCCGAGCCCACGAGCCCCCCGGCCACGCCGACCAGCACCGATGTCGCGCGCCTCGCCGGTGTGTCCCGCGCCACCGTCTCGTACGTCCTGAACGCCCAGGCCGCGGGCCGCGTCAGCACGCGGACCCAGGACCGGGTGCGCGCCGCCGCGGAAGAGCTCGGCTATGTGCCGCACGCCGCAGCCCGCACCCTGCGGGCCGGGCACTCCGGCCTCGTCCTGCTGACCACCCCGGCCACCCCGATCCCCAGGATCGGCGCGCTCTTCGGCGACTTCCTGATGGAACTGCAGGGCGCTCTGCACCAGCTCGGCTACACCAGCGTCTGGCACGGCCCCGTCGCGGGCGCCGGAGAGCAGGCCGCGCGCGCCTGGGCGGAACTGCGCCCGGCCGCCGTCCTCGCCCTGCCGGGCACCGGCCTGACCCCGTCCGCCGTCGAGCTGCTCAAGCGCTCGGGCACCCGCGCCGTGCTCACCCTCGGCATGCAGCCGGTGGCGGGCGCGCACGCCCTGCTCCTCGACCAGGAGATGCTCGGCGCCCGCGCCGGCACCCATCTGCTGGAGCGCGGCCGCCGCCGGATCGGCGTCATCATGCCGACCGAGTCGGGCCTCGACCTCTTCAGCGTTCCCCGCCTCGCCGGCGTCCGGGCGGCCGCCACCCTCGAGACCGGCACCCACGTCGAGCCGCTCACGCTGGACTGCACCGAGGAATCGGCGGCCGAACTCGCCGCCCGCTGGCCCCGGCTCGGCCTCGACTCCCTCTTCGCGTACAACGACGAGTACGCGATGCTCGTGATGCGCGCCTTCCAGGACGCCGGCCTGGCCATCCCCGGCGACCTCGCGATCGTCGGCGCCGACGACCTCCTCCTGGCCCGCCTGCTGCGCCCCCGCCTCACCAGCGTCCACTTCGACACCATCCCCACCGCCCGCATCGTGGGCCTGGTCGACCGCGCCATCCGCGAGCCGGAAACGGCCCCGGAGACCCACCAGTTGACCCGTGTCGTCGTAGCGGCCCGCGACTCCGGCTGACCCCCACCCGCCCCACGAACGCGCCCCACGGACCCGCCCAGCCGCCCCGCGCACCCCCGCAGGACCCCGGAATCACCCCGAACACCAAAAAGCCCCTGGCGGGTTTCCCCGCCAGGGGCTTCGAGCTGCGGTGGACCTGTGGGGATTTGAACCCCAGACCCCCTCGATGCGAACGAGGTGCGCTACCAGACTGCGCCACAGGCCCTTGCAACGAGGAAAACGATAGCACCCTCTCGGGGGTGGTTGTTAACGAGATCCTCGCTGGTCACCGATCGCTCACTCGTTGGCGGCGCGCGGCCGGTCCGGGTCGGCGTACTGGTCGAACAAGGGGGTGCGGGAACGGTCGCGGGAGCGGCGGCCGGTGGTGGGGCGCGGGAGCTCGCGCTGCGGCTCCGGCTCGGGGGCCGCGGCCGGGGCCGGCGTGGCCTGCGGGTGGCCCGGCGTGGTGCCGGAACGGGCCGAGCTCCAGTTGCCCGGCGCGGTGAAGTCGATGCCGCCCGGGGTGCGGGGCGCGACCGGCGCCGTGACGTACGTGGGCAGCGGCACCGGTACGGGGTCCCAGCCGTCGTCGGGGGCCGCGTGCTGCTCGCGCTGCTGCTGGTCCACCCACTCCGCGTGATCGGTCTGCTCGACCAGGGCCCGCCGGTCCGCGGTGCGCGGCGAGGTGGCGGGCTCGGGCTCATCGTCGAGGTCCGGCTCGTCGGCCGCCTGGGGGCGCGGGCGGTCGCGCAGCCGCACGGCGGCGTCGGCGGCCCGGCGCTGGTCGATCTTGACCTCGAAGCGGCGGCGCTCCTGGCGGCGCAGATGGCCGATGTAGAGGGTCAGCAGCGCGGCGGGCGCCGCCGGCGCCCACAGGAACGCGAGGCCGCCCACGGCGGCGACGATCGCGCCGACGGTGAAGGCCAGGAAGAGGAGCGTGGTGGTGCGGCGACGGCGCGCGAGGACCTTGGCCCGGGGGTTGTGCACCGGGCCGGAACGCTGCGCCTTCTGATGCGCGGGGACGGGGTGGTGCGCCGGGGCGGACTGCTGGGCCGGAACGGCCGCCGGGGCGGGTTTGATCTCGGTCGCGGGCACGGCGAGGCCCCGGACGTCCACCACGTCGTCGACGGAGTCCGGTGCATCGGCGGGCTGATCGCTCTCATCGCGCGCTTTCGCGACGCGACGCTCCATCCCCGCCCTTCCGGACAGCAGCCGGATGGCGGTGCTGAAGCGTTCCGTCGGACGCGCTTCGTTGAGCTCATCCTGCCTACGGAGCCACATCGGCACCAAGTAGGCAGCCCAGGCCCCGACGATGACTGCGTAGATGAGGCCACTACTGCTCACGGATTACACGGTAGGTGCCACGGAGACACGCCATACGCAATTCCGCACGGTGTGTCGCACGATCTGGCTGATATGCCGAGATTTTTTTGTGATTGGGTTCATTTTCGAACATTTATTTTATTTCTGCGGCGTTCCCGGCCTGGCCTGCCGCCATCGGTTGAGCAGCCCCTCCGGCACTTCCTCCGCCGTCAACGCGAACACCAAGTGGTCACGCCACGCACCGTCGATGTGGAGATAGCGCGGGCGCGGACCCTCTTCGCGAAATCCGAGTTTTTCCACCACCCGTCGGCTGGGGGTGTTCTCCGGCCGGATGCACACCTCGACCCGGTGCAGCCCGACATGGCGGAAACAGTGGTCGACGGCGAGCGCGACGGAGGTCGGCATGACGCCGCGTCCGGCGACCGACCGGTCGACCCAGTAGCCGACATGGGCGGAGCACATCGAGCCCCAGGTGATGCCGGCGACGGTCAACTGACCGGCCAGCCGCCCCTGGTACTCGATGACGAAGGGCAGCATGCGGCCCGCGTTCGCCTCCGACCGCAGATGGCGCACCATCTGACGGTACGTGGGGCGCTGGATGACATGGCCGGGCGGCGCGGGCGGCACGGTGGCCTCCCACGGCCGCAGCCAGTCGCGGTTACGGCGGTTGACCTCGCGCCAGGAGCGCTGGTCGCGCATCCGGATCGGGCGGAGGGTGATGTCACCGTCCACCAGCTCGGCCGGCCAGGACGCGTTCAGCTCGCCCCTCTTTTCTGGCCGGTGGGCCCGGATTGCGGGTGGTCGCCGCCGCGGATCTGGTCGACGGCGTGGACGAGGAGCGGGGCGAGCACGTCCAGGCCGTCCTTGACGCCACCGGTCGAGCCCGGAAGGTTCACCACCAGGGTGCCGCCGGCGACGCCCGCGACGCCACGGGACAGCACCGCGGTGGGCACCTTCTCCCGCCCGGCGGCACGGATCGCCTCGGCGATGCCGGGGATCTCGTAGTCCAGCACCTCGCGGGTGACCTCCGGAGTGCGGTCGGTGGGCGAGATCCCGGTCCCACCGGTGGTCACGACGACGTCGTAGGAGGCCGCCACTGCGTCGCGCAGGGCCTGCCCGACGGGCTCCCCGTCCGGGACCACCCGCGGGCCGTCGGTCTCGAAGCCGAGAGCCCGCAGCGCAGCGACGATCAGCGGTCCGCCGCGGTCCTCGTAGACACCCGCGGCGGCGCGGTTCGACGCGGTGACCGCCAGCGCCCTCATGGCCGCTGCCAGTCGCCGGACTTGCCGCCGGTCTTCGTCTCGACCCGCACGTCGGTGATGACGGCGGCCTTGTCCACGGCCTTGACCATGTCGATGACGGTCAGGGCCGCGACGGTGACGGCGGTGAGCGCCTCCATCTCGACCCCGGTGCGGTCGGTGGTCCGCACGGTCGCGGCGATCTCCACGGCCTCGTCGGTGACGGCGAGGTCGAGCGTCACCCCGGACAGCGCGAGCGGATGGCAGAGCGGGATCAGGTCCGGCGTCCGCTTGGCGCCCATGATGCCCGCGATGCGCGCGGTGGCAAGGGCGTCGCCCTTGGGAACGCCCTCACCGCGCAGCAGCTCGATCACGCGCGGGGCGACGAGTACCCGGCCGGTGGCGCGGGCCGTGCGGGCGGTGACGTCCTTGCCGGAGACGTCCACCATCCGGGCCGCACCGGCCTCGTCGATGTGGGTGAGGTGCTCTTGCGCGCTGCTCATCGTTCTCCCGGTCCGGTCCTCTGGGCAGCCACCGTACCGGGAGGGCGGATCAAAAGGGCCGCAGGGCCTTCAACGGGAGGGCCCGGTCGATACCGCACGGGACCTTTTTCACCACGCCCTAGTCCAGCCGGATCACGTCGACCTCCGCGCCCTTCTCCACGGAGGTGGTGTCCTCCGGGACGACGATCAGCGCGTTGGCGTGCGCGAGCGATCTGACCAGGTGGGACGCGGAGCCGCCGACGGGGGTCACCGTGCCGTTCGCGTACTTGCCGCGGAGGAACTGGCGCTTGCCCTCGGGCGACGACTCGATCGCCGTGTCGCAGAGCGCGCGCACGACCTCGCGGTGCACGGCGCCGGCGCCCATCAGCGTGCGGATCGCGGGGCGTACGAAGAGCTCGAAGGAGACATACGCGCTGACCGGGTTGCCGGGCAGGGCCAGCAGCGGGATGCGGTCGGGGCCGATCCGGCCGAAGCCCTGGGGCTTGCCGGGCTGCATGGCGAGCTTGCGGAAGTCGACACGGCTCTCGTCGTCCTCGATCGAGGCGAGCGCCTCCTTGACGACGTCGTACGCGCCGACGCTCACCCCACCGCTGGTGACGATGATGTCGGCCCGGATGAGCTGGTCCTCGATGGTGGCACGCAGTGTCTCGACGTCATCGGCGACGGCGCCGACCCGGTACGCGATGGCGCCCGCGTCCCGCGCGGCGGCGGTCAGCGCGAAGCTGTTGGAGTCGTGGATCCGGCCGGGGCTGAGCTCCTCGCCGGGCTGTACGAGCTCGCTGCCGGTCGACATCACCACGACGCGGGGGCGCGGGCGCACCCGGACGCTGCCGCGGCCGATGGCGGCGAGCAGCCCGATCTGCGGCGGGCCGAGGATCGTGCCGGCGGCCAGCGCCAGCTCCCCCGCGGCGACGTCGCTGCCGCGGGCCCTGACATACTGGCGCGCCTCGACGGGACGGTGCACCCGGACCTCGCCGCTGGCGCCGGCCGGGTCGGAGCTGTGCGACCGCATGGTGGTGGCCGGTCCGCCGCCGGTGCCGGCGTCGGTCCACTCCACGGGGACGACGGCCTCCGCGCCGGGCGGCAGCGGGGCGCCGGTCATGATGCGGGCGGCCTGGCCGGGGCCGACGGTGGGCAGATGGTCGCTGCCCGCCGCGACATCGCCGATGACGGTCAGGACCGCCGGGTGCGCGTCGGTGGCCCCGTCCGTGTCCGCGGTGCGGACCGCGTAGCCGTCCATCGAGCTGTTGTCGAAGGGCGGCAGCGCGACGGGGACGGTGACGTCCTCGACGAGGACGCAGCCCTGGGCGTCGAGGAGTTGCAACTCGATCGATTCCAGCGGGGACAACTGCCCGAGGATGTTGTCGAGGTGCTCGGAGACAGACCAGATTCGGTCAGCCACGGTGCTCAATCTTGCATCTCCTCAGTCACGTACGAGCGGAGCCAGGTCCGGAAGTCCGGGCCCAGGTCTTCACGTTCGCACGCGAGTCTGACAATGGCACGCAGATAGTCGGCGCGGTCACCGGTGTCGTAGCGGCGCCCGGTGAAGACCACGCCGTGGACCGGGCCGCCGTCGTCGTCGCGGTGGGACATCTCCCGCAGCGCGTCGGTGAGCTGGATCTCCCCGCCGCGGCCGGGCGGCGTCTTCTTGATCGCGTCGAACACCGCCGGGTCCAGCACGTACCGGCCGATGATCGCGTACGAGGACGGTGCCTCGTTCGTCGCGGGCTTCTCGACCAGGTCCGTCACCCGCACCACGTCGTGCTCGGCGGTGGGCACGATCGCCGCGCAGCCGTACAGGTGGATCTGCGCCGGGTCGACCTCCATCAGCGCGATGACGCTGCCGCCGAACCGCTCCTGGATGTCGATCATGCGTGACAGCAGCGGGTCCCGCGGGTCGATCAGGTCGTCACCCAGCAGCACCGCGAAGGGCTGGTCCCCCACATGCGGCTCCGCGCACAGCACCGCGTGCCCCAGACCCTTCGGGTCCCCCTGCCGCACGTAGTGCATCGTGGCCAGGTCGCTGGACTCCCGCACCCGCGCCAGCCGCGACTCGTCGCCCTTGCGGGTCAGCGCCTCTTCGAGCTCGTAGTTCCGGTCGAAGTGGTCCTCGAGCGCGCGCTTGTTCCGCCCGGTGATCATCAGCACGTCACTGAGGTTCGCCGCCCGCGCCTCCTCCACCACGTACTGGATCGCCGGCTTGTCGACGACCGGCAGCATCTCCTTGGGCGTGGCCTTGGTGGCCGGCAGGAACCGGGTACCGAGACCCGCCGCCGGGATGACGGCCTTGGTGATCCGAGTACGTGCTTGAGTCATGCCGTGCACCATAACCGCTGCGCGTGAGGTGAAGATGAAGTTCCGGTTGATAACGGCTGATAGGCGGCGGTAGTGCGGGGTATGAGCGACAACCACGGCACCAAGGGGGCGCTGCGCGCCGAGTTGCTGGGCGTCCGGCGCGGACGGACGCCGCAGGAGCGCGCGGCGGCGGCCCGCTCGCTGGCCGACCGGGTGGCCGACCTGCCCGAGGTCCGGGCGGCGGGCACCGTCGCCGCCTATGTGTCGATGGGCACGGAACCCGGCACCCGCGACCTGATCGACGCGCTGCGTGCCGCCGGCACCCGTGTGCTGCTTCCCGTACTGATGGCCGATAACGACCTGGACTGGGCGGAGTACGAGGGACCGCAGGCGCTGGAGCGCACGGACCGGGGGCTGTTCGAGCCGACCGGCGCGCGCCTGGGACCCGACGCGGTGACGCGGGCCCGGGTGGTGCTGCTGCCGGGGCTCGCGGTGGACGGGCGCGGGCTGCGGCTGGGCCGCGGCGGGGGCTCGTACGACCGCGTGCTGGCGCGGCTGGAGCGGGCGGGCGGGCGGCCGGCCCTCATGGTGCTGCTCTACGCGAACGAGGTGGTCGCCCGGGTCCCGAGGGAACCGCACGACCACCCCGTGCACTTCGCGGTCACCCCCGAGGGGATCCACCGCTTCACCCCCTGAAAGGGGGTTACGGCGTGAGCGCCATCTTGTCGTCCGTCGCGCCGTCCACCTTGGGTCTGGAGAAGACCCACGGCAGGAGCTCGCCCTTGGCCCACAGCGCCGTCTGGTCGGAGTAGTGCGCGTTGTACGCGTGCCCCGAGGCGCCGGTGAGGTTGATCCAGCGGGACTTGTCGAAGTCGTCGAGGTTGACGATCATGCGCATCGACGGCACCCAGACGACGTCGTAGCCGCCGGCCGCGTTCCAGCCCGTGGCGTTGACGGCCGCCTCGCCGCCGCCGAGCTGCCACGGGCCGCGGTTGAGCAGCCACTTCACCACGGCGGGGCCGCCGGTGCCCAGCGTCTGGTTCTTGAGTTCCAGCTTGTGCAGCCGGCCCCAGCTCCAGGTGTCGATGTCCTTGCCGAGCTTGGCGGTCAGCTCGTACCGCGCGTCCTGCATCGCCTGCCGGAGCAGCTGGTCCCGCGTGGTGTGCGCGGACGGCGCCGAGGTCTTGTCGAAGAACGCGGTCGGCGACATCGTCCACCAGGCGTTCTTCTCGTCCGGAAGGATCTTGCGGACCACCTCGAACCAGCGGTCGCCGCCGTCCGGCTGCGCCTGGTCGGCTTCGCGCTCACCGCACTCGTTGACGGTCTCGCTCTTGCCGTTGAGGTCGTCGACCGGGCCCGACCGGTCGACGGCCGGGACGCGCAGGCACTGGTCCTCGGGGCGCAGCTCCTTGGGCAGCTTGTTGCCGAAGGCGAGCTTGAGGGTGTTGCGCCAGACCGCGTTGAAGTAGGCGGCGGCCGCGGAGTCGGCGTCCTGGTTGAAGTCCCAGCCCTCCAGCAGCTGCTGGGCGTCGCGGACGTAGGAGTCCTTGACGTCGACCTTGAGCAGATAGGGCACCAGCAGCTTCGCGATCTCGCTGCTGCTGTCGGACTGCATGGACTGCATGTCGTCCATGGAGACCTTGCCGCCGTCCTTGATCTTGGACGCGATGAGGTCGTTGATGCGCTGGCTGCGGGCGCCGTAGCCCCAGTCCTTGGTCAGCATCGGGCCGTACTTGTCCTCGTCGATCACGGCCTGGTTGGCGGTGACGATGTAGCCGCGCGCCGGGTCTTCCTCCCAGGGCATGGACTTGAACGGGATGTACGTGTCCCAGCGGTAGCGCGAGTCCCAGCCGGGCGCGGGGTAGCGGCCGTCGCCGTTGGCGCGCACCGGGATCCTGCCCGGGGCCTGGTAGCCGATGTGGCCCTGCTTGTCGGCGTAGATCAGGTTCTGTGACGGGACCTCGAAGTCGGCCGCCGCGGCCCGGAACTGGGTGAAGTCCTGCGCCTTGTCGATCTCGAAGACCGCGTCCATGCTCTTGCCGGGGTCGAGTGCGGTCCACCGCAGGGCGACCGCGTAACCGCCGCTGCGGTCCGGGGCGGCGTCCTGGACGGGCGCGCTCTCGCCGACCTTGAGCAGTTCGTCGGAGCGGTCGGAGATGATCGGGCCGTTGTTGGTGGTGCGCACGACGATGTCGCGGTCGGCGCCGCCGGCGACCTTGATGGTCTCCTTGCGGGTCGTGAACGGCTTCTGCTTGCCGTCGTAGAGGTAGCTGTCCGCGGTGACCTTCTCCAGGTACAGGTCGGTCACGTCGGCGCCGAGGTTGGTCATCCCCCAGGCGATGTTCTGGTTGTGGCCGATGACGACACCGGGCATTCCGGAGAACGTGTAGCCGGCCACGTCGAACGGACAGGCCGTGCCGACGCTGCGGCAGTGCAGCCCCATCTGGTACCAGAGGGACGGCATCTGCGGTGCCAGGTGCGGGTCGTTGGCCAGCATCGGCTTGCCGGTGGTCGTGTACTTGCCGGAGACGACCCAGGAGTTGGAGCCGATGCCGTTGCCGGACGGGCCGAGCAGATTGGGCATCTGGTCGATGATCTCGGAGAGCCCGGAGAGCTGGCTGTTCAGGGCGCCGGCGGCGATCGGGGTGCCCCCGGCGCCGGCCGGTGTGTACTTCTTGGTGATCGGGTCGAGCTTGCCGCCGTCGACGATCGGCTGGTGCCGCTGGTACGGGTAGCCCGGGTAGAGCGACTCGATCTGGCTGCTGTCGAGCCGGCTCGTCATGAGCGCCCGGTCGATCTCCTCCTGCATGTTGCCACGCAGGTCCCAGGCCATGGCCTTGAGCCAGGCGACGGAGTCGACCGGGGTCCACTGCTCGGGCTTGTAGTCGTTGGAGAAGGACAGGGCCGCGTACTCGACGGACAGGCTCGCACCGCTGTGATCCTTCAGATACGCGTTGACGCCGTCCGAATAGGCCTGCAGGTACTTCTTGGTCGTCGCGTCGAGCTTGGTGTCGTACTCCTTCTGCGCGATGCCGCGCCAACCGAGCGTGCGGAGGAACGCGTCGGTCTCGACCTGTCCGGAGCCGAACATCTCCGACAGCCGGCCCGCGGTGAGGTGGCGTCGGACGTCCATCTCGTAGAACCGGTCCTGCGCCTGGACGAAGCCCTGGGCCCGGAACAGGTCCTCGGAGGTGTCCGCGTAGATCTGCGGGATGCCGTTGCCGTCACGCTCCACGTCGACCGGCGCGGTCAGGCCCTTGAGTTTCAGCGAACCGGTGGTCTCGGGGAACGAGGCCCGCACGGTGCTGACGCTCCAGTACGACCCGTATCCGATGCCCCCCACCAGCAGGACCACGAACGCGATCACAAAGAGGCGAAGGCGGCGGGACTTCTTCTTGGCGGGCATCTCTGTCCTTCGAGGGGCAGGGTGGACCGGGTGCTCTTGGTGCTGGATTGGTGCTGGAGCAACCATAGGCGCAGCGATCGGGGCACCCCTACGCGGAGTCATCGTTGACCGCGGAAGTTCAAGTACCGGTAAAATGTTAGGCAAGGCAATGAACTTCTCCCTGGCCTTCGAGGAAGGACCGCGCCCTGACTGTCCACCGTCTCAATGAACTCCTGTTGATCGGCGCCCTCGTGCTGCTCATCGCGGTGGTCGCCGTGCGACTGGCGTCCCGCAGCGGCCTGCCCACTCTGCTCATCTACCTCGGCATCGGCGTCGCGATCGGCCAGGACGGCCCGTTCGGCTTCACCTTCGACGACGTCCAGCTGACCCAGGTCCTGGGATATGCGGCACTTGTGGTGATTCTTGCCGAAGGTGGACTCGGCACGAAGTGGCAGGAGATCAAACCGGTGGTGCCCGCCGCCGCCGTGCTCTCGACGTTCGGCCTCATGCTGAGCGTCTTCATCACGGCGGGTGCGGCCCACTATCTGGTGGGGCTGGACTGGCGGCAGGCGCTCATCATCGGAGCGGTGGTGTCGTCCACGGACGCGGCGGCGGTGTTCTCGGTCCTGCGCAACGTGCCGCTGCCGAAACGAATCACCGGAGTTCTGGAAGCGGAATCCGGCTTCAACGACGCCCCGGTCGTCATCCTCGTGGTCGCCTTCTCCACCGCGGGACCCGTCGACCACTGGTACGTGCTCGTCGCGGAGATCGCCATGGAGCTGGCGATCGGCGCCGCGATCGGACTGGCGGTCGGCTGGCTCGGCGCCTACGCGTTGCGGCACATCGCCCTGCCCGCCTCCGGCCTCTACCCGATCGCGGTGATGGCCATCGCGGTCTTCGCCTACGCCGCCGGCGCGACGGCGCACGGCTCCGGATTCCTCGCCGTCTACATCGCCTCCCTGATACTGGGCAACGCGAAACTGCCACACCGGCCGGCCACCCGGGGCTTCGCCGAAGGGCTCGGCTGGATCGCGCAGATCGGCCTCTTCGTCCTGCTCGGACTGCTCGTCACCCCGCACGAACTCGGCGACGACATCCTGCCCGCACTGGTCATCGGCCTGATCCTGACCGCGGTGGCCAGACCGCTGTCGGTGACCGCGAGCCTGGCGCCGTTCAGCATCCCCTGGCGCGAGCAGGCGCTGATGTCCTGGGCCGGGCTGCGCGGCGCCGTGCCCATCGTGCTGGCCACCATCCCGATGGTCGCGGGCGTGCCCAACAGCCGCCGGATATTCAACATCGTCTTCATTCTGGTGATCGTCTACACGCTGGTGCAGGGCCCGACGCTGCCGTGGCTCGCCCGGCGGCTGCGCCTCGGCGTCCGCGACGGGGCGGCCGACCTGGGCATCGAGTCGGCGCCGCTGGAACGGCTGCGCGGCCACCTCCTCTCGGTGTCCATCCCGGAGGAGTCCCGGATGCACGGCGTGGAGGTCAACGAGCTGCGGCTGCCCGCCGGGGCGGCCGTCACGCTCGTCGTACGGGACGGGGCCAGCTTCGTACCGCTGCCGAACACGGTGCTGCGGCGCGGCGACGAGCTGCTGGTCGTCGCCACCGATCCGGTGCGGGACGCGGCGGAGCGGCGGCTGCGCGCGATCGGGAAGGGCGGCAAGCTCGCGAACTGGCTGGGCGAGGGGTGAGCGAGCCGGGGTGAGCGAGGTCTCAGGGGGAAATGGGTGGCACTCGGGGCGAATGGCACCGAGTGCCGCTAAGCTGGGCCGGTACGTCTTGACCACGTACGTGTTGAGTACACAGACCTCTGTCTGACGCAGAGCTGGCGCGACGGGACGACCACAGTCGTCCCGTGTCTTGCGCGAGCGGACAGCTCTCGGCGCCATCCGTGACGGATGCCGCTACCAGACAGCACAAAGGACCAAGCCGTGGCATCCACGGTGAACCAGCCGGACAGCCCCGCCACCAAGCGGCCCGGTTACGGACAACTTCTGCGCACACCCCGCGCCTGGACGTTCCTGCTGCCCGGGTTCGCGGCCCGGCAGCCCTTCGCGATGCTCACCATCGGCATCGTGCTGCTCGTCCAGAACACCACCGGCTCCTACGGCACGGCGGGCGCCGTCGCCGCGGTGACCGGTGTCTCCATGGCGATCTTCGCCCCGCAGAACGGCAAGCTCGCGGACCGTTTCGGACAGAGCGCCGTCCTGTTGCCGGGCGTCCTCGTGCACACGGCCTCCGTCATCCTGCTGACCGTGCTGGCCCTGTCGCACGCCCCCCTGTGGGCGCTGTTCGCGGCCGCCGTGCCGGCCGGCGCCTCAGTGCCGCAGATCGGACCGATGGTCCGGGCCCGCTGGGCGGCCAAGCTGGACGGTTCGCCCCTGATGTCGACCGCCGCGGCCTTCGAGTCCGTGACGGACGAGTTCACCTTCGTCATCGGCCCGGTGCTGGCCACCGCGCTGTGCACGGGAGTGCACCCGGCGGCCGGCCTGATCGCCGAGGCCACCCTCACCCTGGTCGGCGGCCTGTTCTTCGCCGCCCAGCGCAGCACCGCACCGGCGCCCAACAGGACCGTCGACGGCGTCCGCGCGAAGCACACCTCGGCGCTGACCATCCCGGGCGTCAGGGCGCTGGCCGTGGCCTTCCTCGGCATCGGCGCGGTCTTCGGCGGCATGCAGGTCGGCCTGACGTCCTTCACCGAGGAGATCGGCCGCCAGGGCATCGCGGGGCTGCTGTACGGCACCTTCGCGGCGGGCAACATGCTGGCCGGAGTCGTCTGCGGGGCCATCGCCTGGCGCCGCAGCCCGCAGGGCCGGCTGCTGATCGCGTACGCGGCGCTCGCACTGGCCTGCTCCGCACTGTGGGCCGTGCACTCGGTGCCGCTGCTCGGCGCGCTCGGCCTGCTCATCGGGCTGTGCATCGCCCCCGCCCTGATCACCGGCTACACCCTGGTCGAATCCCTGGTGCCGGCCACCTCCCGCACCGAGGCCTTCACCTGGCTGACCGGCTCGGTCGCGCTCGGCCAGGCCATCGCGGTCACGGCCGCCGGCCAGCTGGCCGACCGGGTCAGCGCGAGCGCCGCCTTCGTGGTGCCGCTGGCCGGTACGGCGCTGGCTCTGGCCACCCTCGTGGCGCTGCGCAAGCGGCTCAAACCACGCTCCGAGGGACGGATCGTCCAGGGTTCGACACGTGGGATGAGTCACCGCGTGCCGGTCACGGTGGACTGACGCGGCGGAATGCTGCACTATTGAATGTCGTTAGCACTCATCGAGTGAGAGTGCCAGGAGGATCAAGTGCCGACGTACCAGTACCAGTGCACCGAGTGCGGCGAGGGCCTCGAGGCGGTGCAGAAGTTCAGCGATGACGCTCTGACCGTTTGCCCGACCTGCAGCGGACGCCTGCGCAAGATCTTCTCGGCGGTCGGGGTCGTGTTCAAGGGTTCCGGTTTCTACCGGACCGACAGCCGTGGCTCGTCCTCGGCGAGCACCCCCGCGGCCAAGAGCAGCTCGGATGCGAAGCCTTCGACGACGTCCGCGCCGTCCTCGGCATCGTCCGGCAGCTCCTCATCCGGTTCGAGCAGCTCTTCCAGCGGGTCTTCCGCAGCCTGATCGCTGTGCACGTGTGAGCCCGCGAGCGAGTCGCAAGGCTTACGCGTCGAAGACGGACCCCGCCGATCCAGTCGGCGGGGTCCTCGTCGTATCCGGCCGCCGTTAGGGTGATCCGCATGGTGGAGATGAGCGGTGCGCGAGCCGATATAGGCGTCATTGGCGGGTCCGGTTTCTACTCGTTCCTCGAGGATGTGACCGAGATCACGGTCGAGACCCCCTACGGTCCGCCGAGCGACTCGCTCTTCCTCGGCGAAGTGGCCGGCCGGCGGGTGGCATTCCTGCCGCGGCACGGCCGCAAGCACCACTTGCCGCCGCACAAGATCAACTACCGGGCCAACCTGTGGGCGCTGCGCTCGGTCGGCGCGCGCCAGGTGCTCGGCCCGTGCGCGGTGGGCGGACTGCGCGCGGAGTTCGGCCCAGGCACCCTGCTGGTGCCCGACCAGCTCGTGGACCGCACGAAGTCCCGCGTCCAGACGTACTTCGACGGTGAGGTGCTGCCGGACGGCAGGCAGCCGAACGTCGTGCATGTCTCGCTGGCCGACCCGTACTGCCCGGTGGGCCGCCAGGTCGCGGTGGACACCGCGCGGGCGGGCGGCTGGGACGCGGTCGACGGCGGGACGCTGGTCGTCGTCGAGGGGCCCCGGTTCTCGACCCGGGCGGAGTCCCGGTGGCATGCGGCGCAGGGCTGGTCGGTGGTCGGCATGACCGGGCACCCCGAGGCGATCCTCGCGCGGGAACTCGGGCTCTGCTACACGTCCCTGACGCTGGTGACGGACCTGGACGCGGGCGCCGAGACGGGCGAGGGGGTCTCCCACGAGGAGGTCCTGGAGGTCTTCGCGGCGAACGTCGGCCGGATGCGGACCGTGCTGTTCGACGTGGTCGGCGGGCTGCCGCCGATCGCGGAGCGGAACTGCCTGTGCGTGGACCCGTGGGGCGGCCAGGACCCGGGGATCACGCTGCCGTAGGGCTGTGGGTGCGCGGGTTCGCGGATCTGCGGGTTCGGGATTTTCACCCGCGCGGGTGACGGAGTTTTCCACAACTGGTGAGTAATCCACAGGCCCGAGAGGGCCGTCAGCCGGGTGCGGGATCGTAGGGATCCCAGTCGCAGAGATCCCTAAGAGGCGGTGGTCGCCGTGCCCGCATTTCCCAATCCCTCTCCCTCTCCCGCCGCATCCCCTTCTCCTGCTCCCACTCCCCCGGATTCCTACGCGCTCCCGCGCTGCGTCGTGCCGTCCTTCCAGCCGATCCGGGCCGGTGGCGGGCGCGGGCGGATCCGGCTGTGGAGGCCGGTGCACCGCAAGCGCCGGGCCGTGGCCGCGGGGCTGGCGATGGCCGCCGCCGCGCTGGCGGCCATCGCCCCGCGCGCGGACTCCCAGGCACCACGCGGTGAACCACACGTACCCCCGGCGGCGACTGCCGCACAGGACGCCCGGGGCGCGCGGGCCATAGCATCCGGTCGCGATGCGACAGCAGCTCAGGACGTGCGCGACGCCCCGGACACGGTGCGGGCGCCGGTGCGGATCGCGGACGCGGCGGCGGTGCGGCTGTTACGGCCCGGCGACCGGGTGGACGTGCTGGCCGCCGACCGGGTGGTGGCCGTTGCGGCGCCGGTGGTGTCCGTGCCGGCGGACGGCGGCGAGGCGGCCGGACGCATCGGTGAGGGCGCGCTGATCGTGCTGGCGGTGCCGCGCCGGACGGCTGCTGCGATCATCGGCGCGGCAGCGTCAACTCCCCTGGCGGTGACGCTGTGTTGACTCACTCTTTCGTGTGTACGGATTGGACACCTCACTCCCGGAATGCCATAGGTTGCGGGCCTTGCTGTGCCGTCACCTGTGTGCGGGGAAAGAGAGAATTCAATGAGCGACGAGAAGACCGGGGTCCTGGGCGGCTTCAAGGAATTCCTGATGCGCGGGAACGTGATCGACCTGGCCGTCGCCGTCGTCATCGGTGCCGCGTTCACCAGCGTCGTGAGCTCCGTGGTCAAGGGCGTCATCAATCCCCTGGTCGGTGCGTTCGGCACCAAGGATCTGGAGCACTACCGGTCGTGCCTCAAGGGCCCGTGCGTGGTGAACGACGCGGGCGACGCGGTGAGCGGTATTCCGATCCTGTGGGGCTCGGTGCTCAGCGCGGTCCTCACGTTCGTGATCACTGCCGCGGTGGTCTATTTCCTGATGGTGCTGCCGATGTCCCGCTACCTGGCGAAGAAGGCAGCGCGGGCCCGGCAGGAGGCCGTGGTGCACGCGGAGGCGGAGGCCGCCGAGGTGGCGCTGCTGCGCGAGATCCGCGACGTCATGGTGTCCCAGCGCAGCTGAGCCACCTGGATCAGATGTGGTGCGGGGGCTTCTCGTCGAGGAAGCGGGCGAGGTCGTCGTTCCCGCCGCCCGACGGGCGCTCGCCCCAGCCCCCGTCCGTGTCGTCGGACGACTGCCGGCTGAGCGGGTCGTCGAAGACCAGCGCGGCGGCGGGGTCGCGCCGCGGCTTACCGGGCCGTGCTTCGGGCCGGGGGTCGGACTCGGGTGCGGGAGCGGTGCTCATGCCTCCAGGGTACGGCCGCGGGCCTGCCGGGCGGCTCCGCGTCCTCGCGCGCACCGGGCCGCCCCGCGCGGTCCTACGGTCATCGGTCCTTCGGGCCGAGCAGCCAGATACCGGGCACCACCAGGAAGGACACCCCGAGGAAGCCGGCGCACCACCAGGCGATGGACGTGTCGCCCCGCATCCACTCATTGACGGCGATGGACAGCGCTCACAGCTGGCCGATGACGACCGTGATCGCCGGCGCCGGCCGGGCGGAGAGCTTGGCGGAGCACTCCGGGTCCTGGTCGGTGCCGGCGCCGGGACCGGGGCCGGTGTGGCGCACCCGGGGGTCGCCGTAGCCGCTGGTCGGGCGGATCCGGGGGGAGCGCTCGCGCACCGGCCGGTTCAGCCGTGGCCGGTCGCTGCCGGGGTGGTAGGGCGCGTTGGCCACCTGATCGTTCCGCGAAGGTCACCGGCCGCGGCGGCCCAACGGCCCCCAAGCGTCAGCGGGGAGAAACCCCAAGCGCCGGTTTGGGACACCCCGCCAGCTATACCTGGGGCCATGGAACTCGACATCGACCGGCGTGACCCGGTGTACCGGAACTGGCTCAAGGACGCCGTCGGCAAGGTGCAGGCCGACGCCAACCGGTCCGCCGACACCCATCTGCTGTCGGTGCCGCTGCCGGCCGAGTGGGGCATCGACCTGTATCTGAAGGACGAGTCGACGCACCCGACCGGCTCGCTCAAGCACCGGCTGGCCCGCTCGCTGTTCCTGTACGGGCTGTGCAACGGCTGGATCCGCCCCGGGAAGCCGGTCATCGAGGCGTCCAGCGGCTCGACGGCGGTCTCCGAGGCGTACTTCGCGAAGCTGATCGGGGTGCCGTTCATCGCCGTGATGGCGAAGAGCACCGTGCGCTCCAAGATCGACCTGATCGAGTTCCACGGCGGCCGATGTCATCTCGTCGACGACCCCTGTGAGGTCTACGAGGTGGCGGTGCGGCTCGCGGCCGAATCGGGCGGCCACTACATGGACCAGTTCACGTACGCCGAGCGCGCCACCGACTGGCGCGGCAACAACAACATCGCCGACTCGATCTTCCGGCAGCTGGCGCTGGAGCGGCACCCCGTCCCGGCCTGGATCGTCGCGACCGCCGGCACCGGCGGAACGTCCGCCACCATCGCCCGCTTCGTCCACTACACCCAGCAGGACACCGGGGTCTGTGTCGCCGACCCGGAGAACTCCGCGTTCTTCCCCAGCTGGCAGTCGGACGACCCGGACGTCGTCACCGACCGCGGCTCCCGCATCGAGGGCATCGGCCGCCAGCGGGTGGAGCCGAGCTTCGTCCCCGGGGCGATCGACCGCATGATGCGGGTGCCGGACGCCGCGTCCGTCGCCTGTATCCGCGTGCTGGAACGGCTGCTGGGACGCAAGGCCGGCGCCTCCACCGGCACCGGCCTGTGGGCCGCCTTCCGGATCATCTCCGACATGCGGGCGGCCGGCGAACAGGGCAGCGTGGTGGGGCTGTTGTGCGACCCCGGCGAGCGGTACCTGGAGAAGTACTACTCGGACGAGTGGCTGGCCGCGCAGGGCATCGACATCGCCCCGTTCACCGCGCGGATCGAGCACTTCCTCACGACGGGCGAACTCAGCACCGTCGCGCCCAGCACCGTCGCGCCCGTCAGCGAGCACGCCGCGCAGGCCGTCTGACGCTCAGCGGGCCGGGGACCGGCGCCGTCAGGCCTCCGTGCGGAGCCGCACGGCGGCGAGCGGCACGAAGCCGGGGCCGGATCCCTCGGTGGAGGCGTCGGTCCCCGACAGCCGGCGCAGCATCGACAGGGCTATCCGTTCGCCCTGCGCCTTGGCGTGGTCCGCGTTGGGGCCCGCGTACAGCCCGTCGACGGAGGCGCGCCACAGCTGGACCCAGCGGCCGAAGTGCTCGGCGGTCATCGGCCGGGTGTCGTGCAGGGCGGCGTGCGGGGCGAAGGCGTTGCCGCTGTACTCGGCCGTCCGGAGCAGGGCGCGTTCCCAGAAGTCGGTGATCCTGGGGAGGTGGTCCTCGAGGTCGAGGCCCGCGATCTCGGTGAAGTACGGGCCGATCAGCCGGTCGGCAAGCGCCGCCTCGTAGAAGCGGCGCAGCAGCGTGCCGAGGTCGGCGCGGTCGGCGATGTCGGGCTTGGCAGTGACCATGGTCCTTCCAGGGTCCGTGTGGGGCGGACCGGCCGCCAGGGCCGAAAGACCCGGATACGGCAGCGTGCCATGGTGTTCCTCGCGCGGGTTCTGCCGCAAGGTGGCCTCCATGAGCAACCCCGCCGGCGCCGCGTTCCGCCGTATGACCGCCCGCAGCCGTGACGAGGCGCACCGGGCCTCGACCCCGCTCGAGCTCTTCTTCGACCTCTGCTTCGTGGTCGCCGTCGCCCAGGCGGGCGCCCGGCTGGTGCACGCGCTGGCCGCGGGCCATCCCGGCAACGGGGTCGTCGGCTATCTGCTGGTGTTCTTCGGTATCTGGTGGGCGTGAACCAACAGAGCAACAGGTTACCGCGAGGCGTCTGACCAGCGGTGATGAACGCAGAAAAGCCGCGCCCGTGCGCCACAGGGGCAGCACACGAGCGGGGCCGTTCTGGTCAGTACTGAGCGCTCCCAGGCGCGTCCTGCGCCCGCAGGTCACCTAGCCGCCGCTGGTACAGGGGTCCGGCCACGTGAGCCGCCCGTGCCTGACTCGGGGCCGACTGCTCGATCAGGTGATGGGCCACCGCCTTGAGATGCGCCGACCAGGCCAAGACGTGTTGTTGCGCGGTACGGCCGCACTCTTGGGGTTCGCCCGGCAGGCACAGCGGGAGCACCGGGCCAACCTTGTTCGCAGCGTGCCTGATGTACCCGGCAATGACGGTCCATTCTTCCTCGGTCCGCTGCACTGCGCTGGAGGTGGGCTCCGAATCCCACTTACCGAAGTCGTCCCCGTGATCATCCATTGGCGCGCTCCTGAGTCTCAAACCGGTGCGCCGATCGTAGCCGCGCCTGCCGCGCTGTCTGCCTCTTTCGGGTCGCAGTGCCCCACCGATGGAACACACGGGCCGCACGGACCGCACATTGGCAGAAACTGCGGGGGAGTACACGCCTGGACGCCTGCCCCGTGTACCGCTGCAATGTCGGCTGCAACGCCGTTCATCAGCGCCCCGCCCCAGATGTCGGCAATCGGCCTTTCCCGTACATTGCCGATGTTGAGGAATCGACCGAGGACGCATGGCCACACGTCGCCGGTCGGGCCGATGGCGCATTTCTCGCGGGCACAGTGGCCGCACAGATCCGCAATGGTCGGCGCGGCTCCGTTGCTTGCCCGTCCGAATGCGCGTGTCCGGTCTCCGCCGACTGTGGCGACACCGAGCGCCGTGAGGTCCTGCGCCGCTTCCTGGACACGTTGTCCGTCCCGCACGGCGACTACTCCGCCTCGCAGCGGGATACCGAGGTCCAACGCCTTTTGAACGTTGGCACGGGTCTTCTTGTGGGAACCCCGAAGTTGTGTCACCTGGTCGTGCTCTGCGGCAGCATCCGAGTAGTACGACGTAGCGAGCTTGACGCCGTGTTCCGCGAACGCGTCCCACAGTTCGGAGCGGATGTGGGTCATGTTCGAGAACACCTCGATACCGAGGCCGCGCCCATGGGCGTGCTTGATGAGTACAGGGAGACTCGGGTAGAGAGTCGGTTCACCGCCGATGAACTGGACATCGAGCGTGCCCATATCCGCAAGCTGATCAATCACGGTCAACCAGTCTTGAACCGTCATGCTGCCATGTGTTCCCTTGGGCCCGCTGTCGGCGTAGCAGTGCTCACAGAACTCGTTGCAGAGTCCCGTCACCTCTAGCCACGCGAATAAGAGTTGGTTTCGGGCAGCGCTCATCGAGACTCCTTGCGACCGTTGGTAGTTCGTGCCCCGCCCCTGCCGAGATTCCGAATGCGCGGGGGAACGAGTCCGGTTACGTCCGGCAGGGGCGGGAGATCAAAGGTGACCGGTAGCGGCCAGCGTCGGAATTGCCGCAACAAGTACGGCGACTGTGAAGACATACGCGGACCAGCCGAAGCGGCGGATATACCTCATGCGCTGCCCCGTAAGAGACAGTGTGGGCACCCCTTGGGGTGGAACAGGGATGGGGGATGCGTTGGGCCGGGGAGATAGACAACGCCTGAGGCAACGTCCAGCGCTCCGCCGTACTGCGTCCACCAACCGGCCGGGGAGCCCGCGTACGGGCCGTCAGGGTCATCTATGAGGCTGACTAACTCGGGGTCCGGGAGAGGCGGCGTACGGCGCTTGTGCGGCTCTACGGCAGGCGCGACCATCAGTGCGTGCCCTCTTGGTGTCGGCGCATCCTGACGTGGCAGTCGCTCACCCCGCTTGCGTCACCGTTCGCCTTGGCCCGGTCGCGCTCCATAGCGACGTTGTCGCACAGCGCGCACCCCGGTACCGGCTGCGGATCGCTGTCCAATCGGAGCGGGAGTTCCACGGGCTGTTCCTGCGTCGTCTGCGTCTTCATGATCGCCGCCGTCCCCTTGCGTGGTCCGATGCCACAACGCTAGGAACGGCAGCGCCAAAACTCACAGCCGATTGCGGACGATTGCGCGCGGATCACACGAGAGAGTTACGGGCCCTGGTGATCAACGCGCGGGCTTTGTTGCCGTAGACGGCCATGTCGGCCAGCGTCGCGAACGTATCCGCGTAGGCCGCTACCTCGCTGGGCTGCGTGATCGTGAGGTAGCCGGACACAAGCTCAACGCTCACTTGTGCCTTGTCGTAGATTCCGAAGCCCTCTACCGGCATACGGGCTCGCTCTAGCCGAGTGGGAACCACACCCAAACTCACGTGCGGCAACTCGCCGTCAACGAGGGAAGACAGACGCTCTAGCTGTTCCGCTTGAGTATCGGCGTCGCCGTATCCGCTCCTCAATACGGACTCCTCAATTAGGAATGCAAAGCGTCGTTGCCCCTCGTACAACACATGCTGACGTTCCATGCGGACGGCCACAGCTTCGGCAACGTCATCAATCGGAACCCGTCTCCGCTGCACAGCGCGCAATACGGCCTCGGTATAGCCGTGCGTCTGGACCAAGCCGGGCACAAGCCAGGATGAGTAAGCCCGGAACCAGCGGGTGCGCTCGAACAATGGTTGGACTGACTCCTGTGCCCGTTTGAGTCCTGTGCGCTCCATGCGACGCCATTCCACCCACATGCCTTCAACGGCACGCAGCCAGGCAATCAAGTCCTCTGCCTGACTCTCCGCGCCACACGCACGACACCACGCCCGAATATCGTCGGCACTGGGCTGCGCCTTGGCTGTCGAGATCCGGGACACCTTGGACGGATGCCAGCCGCACAGGGCGGCAAGGTCCTTGCCTTCAAGCCCGGCATCCCTAACCAACTCCCGAAGGCGGTTGGCAAGGGTTTGCCGGGCTTGCTGGACGCTAGATGACGCTGACTGGGGCATGGCTCACTAGACCGGCTCGTACTCCTCGTGAGGCGTCGCCCGACTCCACACCAAGTCAAAGGCGGACGCGACTAGTTGGACAACTTCCGGTTCGGTCCGCCATTCCCGATCAACGACTTCCCCGACGCCGGAGAAGTACGTGAACAACACCGACTCGCTGTCGAACATCCACAGGTCCGTACCCGGTAGCGGAATGTCAGCAGCCTTGCGGCGGGGAAGCCAGCGCACCAGTTCACCCGCTGCCACGTTTGCGAACGTCAGATCATGCTCATACCTGATGTAGTCCGTGGTCGGTTCCGAGATGATGCGGGCCCGACGCATGACAACCCCGCGCGCCGTTGTCTCTTGCGCTAGGTCGTGCCATGTGCCCCACCAATCCGGGAGCCTCGCAGGGTCCGAGTGGTACCGGTAGCCAGCACGCCAGCGCGCGAATTCCGGATCGTCGGGGGTGTAGCTATCACGCATTTCCAAGTGCACGGCAGAGTGCTGCGCCTTGGAGATCCCTTCACGTACGGGGAACTTCACTGTCGCTGTCCTCCGGTCGCGGGATGTACTTCAGCATCACAGCAGGAAGTCGAATCGTCGTCTCATGATCGGGTACGTCTGTGCTGTGACCAGGAATTGAACCGATCTCCTGGCACGCCTTCACCTCGTCGTCCGTGGCCTTGTACGACTGAATCAGCAGATCCCCCGTGTCGGTGTCCAGCCAGATTGTTGGTGAGTCGTCTACGGGCGTGTTCGGGATGATCCCTAGGAAACGCAAGCGCATGGCCTCTCCCTCTGTCGATCCAATTGCACTTGATTGCACGAGAGTTACCCATGCGGCGTAGTACGTCAAGGGTGCCTCTAGCCCGATGATATTGGCGTCGAGGATGAGGCGATCATCACTCTCCGTATAGCAGAGTCCGGCCGGCCGGAGGGTCAAATTTTCCTCCCAGAACCGGACACAAAGCCCGCAGGGTCCACCCGTTGATCACGCCATGTGATCAACGCAAGATGGCCCCGCACCTGCCCGCGACGAAGCGAGTAGGCGCGGGGCAGGGTTCAGCGGCAGCGACTGGTTCGCCAGTCTTCTGCCTTGCTTCGGGGCACGTTGACACCACCTTCCGAGGGCTTAACGACCTCTTACGGGTGCCTTTCTCGCATGCCCCAACCGTCCCCAAGCCAGCATTAGCAAGGGTTGGGGCGGTTGGGGGGCCGGGGTCCGGAGCTACACCTAGCGTGCGCATTGGGAGCTTGAGCCGGGATTGCCAGCGGTCCTATCTCCCGAACTTTCCGACCGCCCCGCCCCACCCCACCGCGCGCATCAAAGGCAGATGACTTTCTGGTTCTCATGCACTCTGCTCCTGCGGTAGAGGGCCGCGCCTTCAAGGATGGAGAGTCCATCGGTTCTTCCTGTCTCGCGCCAACAGCCGACGCACACCATTCGTATGTTGTGGCGCTCCCTCTGCCCACCTTCGCGGAGAGGCAACCCCCACGCCAAAACCAGGGCCGATACCGGGCCCTTTCCATCGCAGCTCTCGCAACGAAGGTGGATGCCACGTCGGCCAAAGCTCTCCATTCGGGCGGCTGACGCAATTAGCAGAGGCTCACGGCTGACATACCTAGGGTGGACAACCGCAATCCAGCACCTGAGCTTTTCCAGCATGCGCGCCCTAGTCAACGAGAAACACCCCCATCCAATGAAGTGCGCTCTGGCACTCCTTGCAAGCGAGTGACAGCCCCGATTTCTTACCGGCTGGGATTTTCACACCGCATCGCTTGCGCACCAACTCCGGCTCGACAATGTCCACTTGTTCCGGCGGGTAGTATCTGATCGGTTCGCCATCTTTAGAGCACCCTCCGACGATGCAGGGAAGGCAGTGCGGGTATCCCGCTTCCTCGGCTTTGCTAGCCGCACTTTCCAGGAAGGCCGATTCGCGATCCTGCCGTGCTGTTCGTTCTGCCATTACGGGCCCACCTTGAGAACCTGGACCCGTGCAAGGTCGGCAAGCACAACGGACGAAATGCGCGCACGCCCCGCGATAAACACACGGTCCCGCTTGAATGCCTCGGGCTCCCGCTCGGACTTTAGGACCTCAAGGTTCTTGCGCAGCGCGACGGCCACAGCCGAGAGGTCTGCGACGAGGACCGTGTTAGCGGGAATTCCGATCGTTCCGTCCGCCAGGTCAGGAATGCTAATCAGCTCAGGAAGTTCGCCGAGCTTGCTGCCGTCTACTCGCTTGCGGATAGCGGCAATTGAACTGGGCCGACCGATGATTGCGACAGCCTCACCGCGAGAGTCCTCAATCCGGGCGACGGCATCGGCAAGTTCATCAAATCCGATGGCGGCAACCGTGGTAGATGTTCCGTCCGCAATCATTCCCGTGATCGTCACGTCTCCGTCCGTTCCGCCATTAATCAGGATGTGGTCTATTCGTTGGCCGATGGCGGCGGCAAGGCTTGTGTTGATTGCTATTTCCGTGGGCGGAACGTCGGTAAGAACATCCTTGTCAATGCTCACCATGGCCGTAATCTTGACGGCCTGAAAATCGGGGGCGGTCACCTCGTTCTCAATGAATGTGGCCTTCTCGTTCCTAGCTTGGATTACAGCAGTGACCTTCGGAGCAATAGGAACGTAGCCGCGCTGCCGGGCAAAGGGGAAACTCACTACCTTTGCAATCAGCTTCGATCCCTTACCGGCAGCGGAAAGGATCGTGGGAGCGTACCCGGATGCTGTCGCGTCGACCCAGTCAGCGTCTCGGGTCTCAGCAAACGCCCGCCCAAATACCTTGACTTCGGCGCGAGAGCGGTCGGCATGCTCTGTCAGAACGCCCGAAACACCAGACGGATAGATTTCGCTCATGATGTCAGACTCCTTAGAAACGGCGATGCCTGCCCCGCGCATTGAGCGCACGGCCACGGACGTATCCGGGTAGGCGGGATTGAGGACCGGCCCTAGCTCGACAACTCGCATTCGCGTAACGGTACGGAAGGGTGTCCCGTCCGCCGCCTGCGACCACTCGTCATCCTCGACCGCGAACGTGAATGAGCATCCGGCTACGTCGCCACGCTTTACGAGTGCGTGAATATCGCGACCAGCAGCCGTATTAGGCAGATCGCATTCGAACCACACGCCGGTGCTGTCGGCGCCAAGGCGAAGGGTTCCAGCGGAACGACGGCCGAGATAGTTCTTTGAGTCATGGTCGAATGTACAGAGAACGTCGGTCGCGTCATTTTCCGGCTTCCAAGCGGCGGGGCTGATCTGTTCTATGAACGACGGGAATCCCATTGGCCGGGACGGCGAATTGAAAACGATTCCGTAGCCGCGCAGCGTCAGAACACTTCCTGCACTGCGCGCGGATAGAGCGCGCACAAGGGCGCGGGTTTCCATGGCTGTAGTCAAAGCGGCCCCCAAATAGAGAAAGCCCGGACCTCTCGCACGCTGTGGCAGCAGCATTCGCGAGAGATCCGGGCAAGTTCATAGGCGCACCGCCATGCGCAGAAAGGGGGCGAGTGCGGCGCGTGTCAACGAGGGCGTGTAGCGCGCTGACCTGGGAAGCAGTGCACCACGTGGTGCACTGGTCCGTTCAAGCGAAGCCCTCTAGCCCTCTGTCTGTGCGCGCACTCCTCTGCCCCACCCTTACTAGAGCGTGACGGTTGCCTGATTCTGGGACTTTGAAGTACGGCGGACATCATTCGGCGGAGTGACGCCGACCACTTGCGGTGAAGCGGTGAAACAAGGGTCTCTTTTGTATTCCTCGTGGGTTTCTTAAAGGACTACAAAAAAGACCTAAGTTTCACCGCTTCACCGCACTCACCCCCGCTGACGCTTCGTTCGGTAGGCAGCGCGGTCACGACAGGGCCGACCACAGAACCGCGCGGGCCTTCCCTTGCCACCGTACGCAACCGTTGACGGGCATTCGGGCCCCTGGCATGGCTTGCCGCCCGCCATGGCTTCAGCGGACCACAGGGCGCCTTGTATCAGCACGTGCGCCATGGCAGCTTTTTCCTGCTGTCCGCCCATGGCCTCCCATGCGGCGGTCTCGGCTGCCCGTAGCTTTCTGATGAGTTCGGCGAATTGCGTTGTATCCATGCTGGCTCCCTGTCGTATTTCGACGTAACTCCGTTTCTGCACGGCGTATACCGTCGTAATGGTTTGCTGGGCCGGTCGAGTTCTGCCGTGTTTCGCCATGCAAGTGAGAGAGAGTGTCCCGGTTACCTACCTTGGACATGCAGACGGCCCGCCACCGAGTAAGTCGGTAACGGGCCGTCGGCGAATGACTTAGGCAGCCTCGCCGTCCTGCTTTCGCTTCCTGCACTTCTCCACGTAGGAGAGGGCCGCATGAATATTTCGTGCATCGCTCTTGTCTCGCCACTCTGGAACGAGCCGCGCAGCAATCGGAGTCTTATCCCCGCGCGCCTTTGCAGGCAATACAGTCACGCTTTTGAGAGCCGCCTGTATCAGCGCCCGCCGTCCGTCGATTCCCGCCCCGTCCCAAAGGATCGACAAAGCCTCGCCGGACATCAATGGTGTCAGGTCGGGCGCCTTCCCCAATCGAGCGATTTCCGTCTTCAAGCCTGTGATCTGCGCGGCCAGGTCTCCGCGTAGCGTCTCGAATTGCGTTTCATCCATTCCACCCCCAAGGAAGAACTCCTTGTTGAGTTTGAGTTCGCGAGAAACGGCGTTATCCAAAGCCGCAGAGACTGCCTGCTTCCGCGCTTCCTTCGCTGGGTCTTGGTATGACAGCCATCGCTGAGCAATTGCCATGATAGTGGCGGACTCGGGCGGCAAGCTTAGAATGTGATTTGCCCAGAGCATTGCCATTGCGTCGTCTACGCGCCCACGCATTGTGGCTACTCCCTTACACACGGATGGGCCCTGATTGATGCGTGCAAGGCAACGATAATTCCTTCCGCCGTTACCCATTAGCCCTTTACAGTGCGGACAGCGGAGAGTGCCGGTCATGATGGTTACGGCTTTTCGCACGCCGCGTGTCCGATCACCGATGCTTGTACCCGGGCGGGAACGTCCGGAAATTATGGCTCTGATCTTTTCCCATTCGGCGAACGTTACAACTCCCTCTCCGGCCTGCACGGGGTGACCGTTCGGTCCTATTAGGGGTTCTCCTGCTCGGTGCCATTTGTCGATGGGAGAGCCGAAGTCGTCCACTTGACGTTCGCGGTTCGGGATGAGACCCGCCCAACTTGGAGACTGGGCAAGCTGAATTACTGTCTGCGCTCGCCACTTCTTGCCCTTGCGGGTAGGGATATTCCTCCTATTCAAGTCCTCGGCGATTTCGGCCGGAGTTACCATCTTGAGCAGCCGCTCGGCAATCAGAGGGCGGGCGTACTTGTACTCAGAGGGCTTCGCACGCAACTTTCCTGTTCCCTTTGGGCATTCCAAGCCGTACGGCGTTACGCCGCCTGGCCAGCGACCCTCCGCTTTATGTGCGTCTCCGCCGACTTTCGTCCAGTGTGCGATTTCGGCAGCTTGCTCGCGTGCCTGCTCACTCAGGATGGCAAGGACCATCCGCGAACCCTTGGAAGAATCGATCTTCTCAACGGTCATTACAATTCGCGCCCTACGCTGGTCGAACAGATCAAGAAGCGGACCTACCTGACCCATGCCACGTCGAGAAAGACGACTTGTCTTGTAGACGTACAGAGTTTTTGAGAGTCCGCTTATCACGGCGCCGGTTGCGCTGTCGAACTCTTCACGTCGGACGTGCGCCTTACTGGCCGAGCGCTGCTCAAACCAGATGTGCCTGACGCGCTTGCCTTCCGCAGTTGCATATCCAAGCATCTCGCGCACTTGCTGCCGGAGAGTCGAAAGGGTGTCTTTCTTCTTGCTTCGCCGCACGTACATTTCGGCGAGTTCAGCCGGAGTTCCGCTCGGCGCTTCCCACAGACCCAAGCGCTGTAGTTCGTCATCCTTGAACCCCATTGCGCGCAGGGTCGGGAGGTCACTGCGTTCCATGCTCATCCGCTCCTCGGAGGTGGCCGTCCCTTCCTCCGGAGCGCTTGGGTTTCCTGGCCAGCCCGCGTTGGCGTCGAGAACCTTTGAGGTCCCTTGACCGCTCGGAGCCGCCTGAAACCACGTTTCCGCAGGTCAGTGGCGGTGTTGCTCCGTTGGTCCACGGGTGGGCCTGGATGAACTTCTCCTGGTTCGCTTCCGCCTACGACACGGACGACGTGCTGTACCGGATCACCACGCTGGTGCAGATCACCGGCGTCCTCATCTTCGCCGCCGGCGTGCCGCGCGCCTTCGACGACAACGACTGGACGATCTCGGTGATCGGCTACTCGGTGATGCGGCTGGCGCTGGCCTCGCAGTGGCTGCGGGCCGCGCGCGGTGAGACCGGTGACGCGCGCAGCTGCGCGCTGCGGTACGCGTTCGGCGTCACCGTCTGCCAGTTCGGGTGGATCGGGCTGCTCTTCCTGCCCGACGGTGCGAAGGTGTGGGCGTTCCTCGGCCTGATCGTCGTCGAGCTGTCGGTGCCGCTGTTCGCCGAGCGCCGCCACCAGACGCCCTGGCACCCGCAGCACATCGCCGAGCGGTACGGCCTGTTCACCATCATCGTGCTCGGCGAGTCGATCGCGGCGGCGACCGTCGCGGTGCAGTCCGCGCTCGACGAGCACGAGGCGGTGGCCGAGCTGCTGCCGATCGCGGGCGGCGGGCTGCTGATCGTCTTCGCGGCCTGGTGGATCTACTTCGCCGTGCCCATCGAGGAGCACCTGGTCTCCAACCGCGAGGCGATCCCCTGGGGTTACGGCCACTACATCGTGTTCGTCTCCGCCGCGGCGATCGGCGCCGGCCTCGAAGTGGCCGTGGAGCAGAGCGTCGGGAAGGCGGAGATCTCGGTACGGGCCGCCTCCGCCGCGGTGACCGTGCCGACCGCCGTCCTGTTCTTCACCGTCTGGCTGCTGCACTCCCGGCACTACAAGAGCGGCCTCGCCCAGCAACTCGTCCTGCCGGTCGCCTCGTTGCTGGTCCTGGCCTGCACGTTCGCCGGGGAATCGGCGGTGCTGCTGGCCGGGGTGGTGTCGGCGCTGACCGTCGCGGTCGGGGTCACGCTGGCGCGTCGCAGCGTCTCCCCACAGGTCTGATCAAGGATGGGCAAAGTCCTTCCCACCGCATCCCCACGACCGTACGATCTGCCCCGACGACCAGCCTGACCAGGCATTACGGCGTTACGGCGGCGGGGCGCCACGGCGCCGCGGTGTCACGTCAAGGGGGAGCCGGAAATGATCAAGACGGATACGGCGGGCGGGCCGGGCCGCGGCAGAGCGATGCTGCTGAGCTGGGGCCCGACGGTGCTGTTCAGCATCATCCTGCCGTGGGTCACCTACGGGATGCTGACGGACCACGGTGTCGCGCAGGTTCCCGCACTGCTGATCATCTCCGGCTGGCCGGTGGTGGAGATGGTGGTGTACTTCGCGATCCACCGCCGCCTGGACGAGTTCAGCATCATGATCCTCGGAACGCTGCTGCTGAGCGCGGTCAGCGCGCTGGCCTACAACAGCACCAAGATGGTGTTCATCAAGGACTCGGCGCTGACCGGACTGCTCGGACTGGCCTTCCTGCTCAGCCTGTTCGCCAAGCGGCCGCTGATCTTCTACTTCGGCCGCAAGTTCGCGACCGACGGCACCGACGCGGGCGTCACGGCCTGGAACGGCCTGTGGGACAAGTACGCGGGCTTCCGCGCCACCCAGCGCATGCTGACGGTGGTGTGGGGCGTCACCTTCCTCGTGGAGTCCGGCATCCGCATCGCCCTGACGTACGTGCTCTCCACCGACACGATGGTGGGCGTCTCCGGCGTGCTGCCGTTCGTGTTCACCGCTGGGCTGGTCTTCTACACGATCCGCACCGGCAGGAAGGGCGAGGCCCGGCGGGTGGCCGCGGAAGCGGCGGAGGCCGCGGCGGCTCCGGCCGGCTCCGTCGGTCCGGCAGCTCCGGCCGGCTCCGTTGGTCCGGCAGCTCCGGCCGAAGCCTGATGGCCCCGCCACGGGTCTCATCGCATGGGAGAGTCGCGTCAGAGACCCGTGGCACCGAGCAGTGATCCTGCCGCGTACGTGACGGCCATCGCCGTCGCCCCGCCCGCCATGTTCCGCAGGACGGCGGGGCGGGCCGGCGCGCTGCCCAGCCGCGCGCTCTCCCAGCCGCACAGCGCGAGCGCGATCAGCACCGCCACCACCGTGACGGACAGCCGCAGCGGCGGGGGCAGCAGCACGATCGCCAGCAGCGGCAGGAGCGCCCCCGCGGTGAACGCGGCGAAGCTCGCGGCCGCCGCGTGCCACGGGTTGGTCAGTTCGTCGGGGTTGATGCCGAGCTCGACCCGGGCGTGCGCGCCGAGGGCGTCGCGTTCGGTGAGCTGCTCCGCGACCTCGCGGGCGAGTTCCCGGGTCAGCCCGCGGTCCTCCAGCAGACCGGTGAGCTCGGCGAGTTCCGCCTTCGGCTCGGTGGCCAGCTCCTCGCGCTCCATGGCCAGGGCGGCCTGCTCGGAGTCGCGCTGGGTGCTGACCGAGACGTACTCCCCTGCCGCCATCGACAGGGATCCGGCCAGCAGTCCGGCCAGCCCGGCGGTCAGGATCGCCGAACGGGAGTCGGTGGCCCCGGCCACGCCGACGACCAGCCCGGCCGTCGACACGACTCCGTCGTTGGCGCCCAGCACCCCCGCCCGCAGCCAGTTCAGCCGGCTCGCGAGCCCGCCCGCGTGGTGCGGCTCGCCGTGCTCCACCTCGCCGTGCTCCACCTCGCCGTGCTCCACCTCGCCGTGCTCCACCTCGCCGTGCTCCACCTCGCCCTGCTCCACCTCGCCCTGCTCCACCTCGCCCTGCTCCACGGGGCCGGCGCCGCCGTCCCGCTCACCGCTGTCCTCGCCGTTCTGCCCGCCGTCACTCATGCCGCGAGGGTCTCATTCCTGACCGCCCGCGGGCGGTCAGGCCGCGACCGGTGTCCTGGCGTCGTCCGGCACCGGCAGCGCCGCCTCGGGCGCGGCGGGCCTGCGCAGCCCCTTCAGCAGGACGACGAGGGCCGCGGTGACGACCGTGCCCGCCGCGACGGCGACCAGGTACAGCCACGGGTTGCCGATCAGCGGCACCACGAAGATGCCGCCGTGCGGGGCGCGCAGCGTGCAGCCGAAGGCCATCGACAGGGCGCCGGTGACCGCGCCGCCGACCATCGCCGACGGGATGACCCGTAGCGGGTCGGCCGCGGCGAACGGGATCGCGCCCTCGGTGATGAACGAAGCGCCGAGCACCCAGGCCGCCTTGCCGTTCTCGCGTTCCGTACGGGTGAAGAGCCGCCCCCGGACGGTCGTCGCCAGCGCCAGGCCCAGCGGCGGCACCATGCCCGCCGCCATCACGCACGCCATGACCTTCAGGCTGCCGTCGTTCGGGTCGGCCAGCCCGCCGACGGCGAAGGCGTACGCGACCTTGTTCAGCGGACCGCCCATGTCGAAGCACATCATCAGGCCGAGGACGACGCCGAGGATGATCGCGTTCGAGCCCGTCAGGCCGTTCAGCCAGTCGGTGAGCTGCTTCTGGAGCCAGGCGATCGGCTTGCCGACCACCAGGAACATCAGGAAGCCCACCACCGCCGAGGAGATCAGTGGAATCACCACGACCGGCATGATGCCGCGCAGCACCGGTGGGATCGCGATCCGCTGGATCGCCATGACGACGGTGCCCGCGAGCAGACCGGCCACCAGGCCGCCCAGGAAGCCCGCGTTGATCGTCAGCGCGATGGCGCCGCCGACGATGCCGGGGACCAGCCCCGGCCGGTCCACCATCCCGAACGCGATGTATCCGGCCAGGATCGGGACGAGGAACGTGAACGCGGTGTCGCCGATCTGGAAGAGCAGCGCCGCCCAGCTCGCGCCCTCGTTCCAGAGGAAGTGATCGGTGACGGAGGGCGCGGCGTTGATCTCGTAGCCGCCGATCGCGAAGGCGAGCGCGATCAGCAGCCCGCCCGCGGCGACGAACGGCACCATGTAACTGACGCCGGTCATCAGCCACTTGCGCAGCCGCGTGCCGAAGCCTTCGGCGGACTCGTCGGGTTCGCCGGCCGTTCCGAACGGCGCATCGCTGCCGTCGGCGCCCGCCGGGTGTGCCGCGGCCGTCACCTCGCCGCGTTCCGCCCTGCCCCGCGCCTCGGCGATGAGCTCCGGTGCGCGGCTGATGCCCGCCTTCACCCCGACGTCCACCGTCGGCTTCCCCGCGAAGCGCTCCTTGTCGCGGACCTCCACGTCATGGGCGAGGATCACCGCGTCCGCGGCCTCGATCGCCGCCTTCGGCAGCTTCTTGAAGCCGGCCGAGCCCTGGGTCTCCACGGTGATCTGCACACCGGCGTCCCGGGCGGCGTTCTCCAGGGACTCCGCCGCCATGTACGTGTGCGCGATGCCCGTCGGGCACGACGTCACCGCCACGACGCGGAACGGCCGCTCCTGCGGAACGCCTTCGGCTGCGGTTTCCGGTGCGGCTTCCGATGTTGCTTCCGGTGCGGCTTCCGGTGCGGTGACGGCCTGGGTGGCCGGCGGTATGACCTCCGGCTCCACGGTCGCGGGCTCCGCCACCGGCCCGCCCGCGATCAGGGCCGCGGCCGGCGCCGGGTCTTCGGCCGTGCGCAGGGCCGCGGTGAACTCCGGGTCCATGAGGCGGCGGGCGAGGGCCGACAGGATCGTCAGGTGGTCGGTGTCGGCACCGGCCGGTGCCGCGATGAGGAAGACGAGGTCGGCCGGGCCGTCCGGGGCGCCGAAGTCGATACCGGTGGCGCTGCGGCCGAACGCGAGGGTCGGCTCGGCGACATGCGCGCTGCGGCAGTGCGGGATCCCGATGCCGCCGTCGAGACCGGTCGGCATCTGGGCCTCGCGCGCGGCCACATCCGCGAGGAACCCCTCCAGATCGGTGACGCGTCCGGCGGCCACCATCCGCTCGGCGAGCGAACGTGCCGCCGCTTCCTTGCTGTCGGCGGCCAGGTCGAGATCGACCAGCTCCGCGGTGATCATGGCACTCATCGCGCGGCTCCATTGCTCGCGTCCCCGCCCGGCGGGCGGAACGGACTGTGGGTGGAACGGGGTGCTGCGGCCACCGGGCAGATCGGCTGCCCGGCGCCCGTCATACGGACGCCCGTTATGCAGGCGTCCGTAATGCCGGCGCCCCTCATGCCGGTTCCCGCAGCAGCCGGGAGAGGGGAACGTCCGCGGTCACGGTGACCGCCGACGGGTCGAGATCCGCCGGCGCCGGCATGACGCTGCCCGGCAGCTGCACGGCGGCCGCCCCATGGGCGACGGCCGAGGCGAGGGCCGCCTCCCCGTCGCCGCCCGCGCCGAGGAACCCCGCCAACGAGGCGTCCCCGGCCCCGACGTTGCTGCGGACCACCGCGACCCGCGCCTGCCCGAAGTACGTACCGGAGTCGTCGACGAGCAGCTGGCCGTCCGCGCCGAGGCTGGCCAGCACCGCCCGCGCGCCCAGGGCGCGCAGTTCTCCCGCCGCCTTCACCACGTCGCCGACCGTCGTGAGTGATCGGCCGACGGCCGCGGCCAGTTCCTCCGCGTTGGGCTTGACGACATCGGGGCGCATCACGAGCGCGGCGAGCAGCGAGGGACCCGAGGTGTCGAGGGCGACGCGGGCGCCGGCCCGGTGCGCGCGGGCGACGAGTTCGGCGTACCACTCGGGCGGCAGCCCGCGCGGGAGGCTGCCGCAGCAGGCGATCCAGCGGGCGTCGGCGGACCGGGTGCCGACCGCGTCGAGCAGTGCCTCCGACTCGGCGGCGGTGAGCGTGGGTCCGGCCGCGTTGAGCTTGGTCAGCGTCCCGTCCGGCTCGGCGACCGAGACGTTGACCCGGGTCGAGCCGGCGATGCCGACTCCCGCGACCTCGATGCCCTGCTCCCCCAGCAGCCGGCCGAGCAGCGCACCTTCGGGACCCCCGATCGGCAGCACGGCGACCGTGCGCCGCCCGGCGGCGGCCACCGCGCGCGAGACGTTGACGCCCTTGCCGCCGGGGTCGACCCGGTCGGCGGTGGCCCGCAGCACGGCCCCGCGCTCGAGCGCGGGGATCTCGTACGTACGGTCCAGGCTCGGATTCGGCGTGACGGTGACGATCATGCGCGTACTACTTCCGTGCCCGCGCTCTCGATCGCGCGGGCTGCTTCGGGGCTGAGTCCCTGGTCGGTGATGAGCAGGTCGACATGGGAGAGGTCTCCGAAGCGTGCGAAGTTCCGCTGTCCGTACTTCGAGGAGTCGGCGAGCAGCACGACGCGCCGCGCGGCGGCGATCATCGCCCGCTTCACGGCGGCTTCGGCGAGGTCGGGGGTGGTGAGCCCGCCCTCGGCGGAGAAGCCGTTCGCGGCGAGGAACAGCACGTCGGCGTGGATCTCGCTGTAGGCGCGCAGCGCCCACGCGTCCACCGCGGCGCGGGTGCGGTGCCGGAGCCGGCCGCCGACGAGGTGCAGGGTGAGGTCCGGGTACTCCGACAGGCGCGCGGCGATCGGCAGGGCGTGCGTCACGACGGTGAGCCGTGAGTCGAGCGGGAGGACGGCGGCGAGCCGGGCCGCGGTGCTGCCCGCGTCCATGACGACGCTGCCCTCGGCGGGCAGTTCGGCCAGCGCGGCGCGCGCGATCCGGTCCTTCTCGTCGGCCGCCGTCGCCTCGCGCTCGGCGAGGTCGGGCTCGAAGTCGAGGCGCCCGGCCGGTATGGCCCCGCCGTGCACGCGCTGGATCAGTCCGGCCCGGTCGAGTGCCTTGAGATCGCGGCGGATCGTCTCCGGCGTGACGTCGAACTCCTCGGCCAGCGAGGGGACGTCGACGCTTCCCAGATCGCGGGCCCGCCGCAGGATCTCTTGCTGCCGCTCCGGGGCGTACATGTGGTTTTGCCTCCGCCTCATGCCCGAGTGTGTTGCTATGCCGTCACCGTACGCACGGTTCGACCGAAAGTAAACACAAACAGGCATGCGGCGGATTCATTCGGACATAGGCGGGACGTCATGGCCAGGAAGGGGGCGATGGATCCCGGACCGGGGCCGGACATGGCCGAACCCCGGCGCGGGGGGGGGTTGCGCCGAGGTTCGGGTTCAGGGGCGGCGGGGACGGACCCCGCCGCGGGTCAGGCGGCCTCGTACTCCAGGCCCGTGTCGCGGGCCATGCGCTTGAGGTCTGCCAGGGCGTGCTTCTCGATCTGCCGGATGCGCTCACGCGTCAGGCCGTGCTGCTTGCCGACCTCGGTCAGCGTCCGCTCGCGGCCGTCCTCGATACCGTACCGGGACCGGATGATCGAAGCCGTGCGTTCGTCGAGTCGGCCGATGAGCTCTTCGAGCTCCTCGCGGCGCAGCATGACGAGGACGGACTGCTCGGGAGAGGCGGCGGCGCCGTCCTCCACGAGATCCCCGAACTCGGTCTCGCCGTCCGCGTCCACGGACATGTTCAGGCTGACCGGGTCACGGGCCCAGTCGAGCACGTCATGCACGCGGGACGGCGTCGAGTCCAGCTCGGCGGCGATCTCCTCGTGCTCCGGGTCGCGCCCGTGCTCACGGTTGAACTCCCGCTGCACACGCCGGATCCGGCCCAGCTCCTCCACCAGGTGGACGGGGAGCCGGATGGTGCGGGACTGGTCGGCGATGGAGCGCGTGATGGCCTGGCGGATCCACCAGGTCGCGTACGTGGAGAACTTGAAGCCCTTGGCGTAGTCGAACTTCTCGACGGCGCGCACCAGGCCCGCGTTCCCCTCCTGGATGAGGTCGAGCAGCGGAAGACCGCTGCGCGGGTAGCGGCGGGCGACCGCTACGACGAGGCGCAGATTGGAGCGGATGAAGACGTCCTTGGCGCGGTCGCCGATGGCGACCAGCGCCTCCAGCTCCTCGCGATCGGCACCGGCCCCGGCACCTTCGACGAGCTGGGAGTCACCGGAGAGTATGCGCTCGGCGTAGACGCCGGCCTCGATCTCCCGGGACAGTTCGACTTCCTGCGCAGCGTCGAGCAGCGGCGTACGAGCGATCTCGTCGAGGTACATACCGACGAGGTCGCGGTCTGCGGCTTCCCCGCCAACGGCGCGGACGCTGCTGCTCCCGCCTGCGGAACGACGGGCGACGGCACGGGTTGCCATGCGTGCTCCCTTGCGAAGGTTCGGTCGGGTGTCGGTTGGAGCGGGACTCTTGATGCTGCCCTTCGGCTGCCCGCTCTGATCTGGATAACGACTGGAATCCGGACACAATTCCCCTGTCGATCACTGATTTTCGCGATCTTGCAGTACCCTGTGCCGCCACACAGCGAGGCGCAGCGCTGTGGGTTGCCGGGAAGCCCAGGTCAGGGCCGGTCGCGGGGCGATCCGGGGCCTTGGCGGACCTCCACGGCCGCTGTGCCCGTGAGACGCCGCTCACATCCGTGGCCCGTGACCGGCATCCGGCGTCGGCATCCACTGGCACCGTCCGCCGTCACTGTCCGCTGTCGGGTCCCGCGCCCCGGGCTTCGCCGCCCGTGGCTGCTCTCCTACCCACAAGACGGCCCGTACCGCATATTGGTTGCCCAAACAGGCGAAGAAGCCCCGAACGACCCTGGTCCCCGGGACCTAGGTCCCCAGCCCGTTACGCCCCAATGGCACCCCGGCCTACCGTCGGCCCCATGGAACCCAGGCGTACGACCGACACGACCGGCGTCCTCGACGAGGCCCTCCAGCGACTGCACTCCACCGGCCCGGAATTCAACGGCTGGCTGACGAACCACGGCCCGATGGCCGTCGAGGCCCTGGTCCGGGGCGGCCACGCCGCCGAGGTCCACCGCTGGCTGGACTACTACCGCACCAAACTGGAGGATCCGCCGCGCCCCACCGAGCCGATCACCGCCGGCGGCTGGCAGGAGGCGCTCGGCGATCCGCGCAGGACCGCCGACTGGACGGAGTACTTCGTCCGCGAGACGAGCGAACGCCCGTGGCGCGACGTGCTGGCGCAGTGTTGGCCGCGGCTGCTTCCCGGGATCGCCGCCGGCGCCACCCATCCGGTGATCCGCGTCGGTCACGCCGTCCGCACCCTGCTCGCCGATGAGGCGGACAGGTCAGGCGGGGCAGGCAGGCCAGGCGGGTCAGGCGGGTCAGGCGGGTCAGGCGGGTCAGGCGGGTCAGGCGGGTCAGGCAGCAACGGGCAAGCGGTCGCGGCCGACGGCCCCCGGCTCGCCGAACTCGCCCACGGGCTCGGTTACTGGGCGGCCCGCAGCCTCCCGACACCCGGCCTCGCGCCGCTGTCCGGCACGGCCGCCCCGGCCGAGGCCCTGGACGGCGTCCCGCCGATAGCCGGCCAGGGGTCGGGGTACCGGGACGGCATCGCCCTGCTCGCCGACACCCCTGGCTGGACGGCGGCCAGCGCCTCGCTCCGCGCGCCCGCCACCCCGGACGAGGCCCGGGACCTGCTCGCCGAGCTGGTCAGGGCGGCCACGTACCGCTACGCCGCCTACGGCCACCAGAACCCGGTCATGCTGGTGCACGCCGCGACAGCGCCCAACGCCGTGCTGCGCACCCTCCCCGCGCTGCCGTCCGAACTGTGGGTGCCGAGCCTGGGCGCGGCCTGGGCGGCCGGCGCGGCCGTGACCGCGCTCTACTCGCCCACCGCGCCCACCCCCGCCGCCGGACTGCCCGAGCCCCCGGCCGGATCCGTGGCCGAGGCCTCCGAGGAACTCTTCGCGCGGGCGGCCCGGCACGGCGACGAGCACACGGTGAAGTTCGCCGACACCGCACTCGACGTGGCCGCCGCCACCGGCAGTACGGACGCTCTCGTGGCAGCCGTCCGGGCGACCGAGCTGATCGAGCCCGCCCTGTAACGGACCCCACGACCCCAGGATCCCATGCGCGGGCATGGCGGGGGTTCTCCGGAGTCCACTCCGGGCGCCCCCGCCTTTCGTTTACGCTCGACGGCGCCCAGCTCTCGCGCCCGATCAGCTGAACGGAAGCCACCCACCATGCTCGTACGCCGCCTCCTGATCGGATCGGCCGTCCTGGCCGGCACCGTCACCCTCGCCGCCTGCGGTTCCGGGGACGGCGGCGGCACGAAGCCCACTTCTCCCGCCTCCACCCCGGCCTCCGCCACCGCCGCCGCTCCCGTTCCCGTCACCGGCGGCGCGCCCTGGCCCGCGCCCGCGGACGCCTCCGCCCGCGCCAAGGTGGCCGGACTGCCGATGCTGGGCGCCGAGGGCCAGGTGCTGCACATCCACAGCCACGTGGACGTACTGGTCAACGGCAGGTCCCTGGTGGTGCCCGCCGACATCGGCATCGACCTGGAGCAGCAGAAGATCAGCCCGCTGCACACCCACGACACGACCGGCATCGTCCACATCGAGTCGCCGGTGCAGGCCGACTTCACCCTCGGCCAGTTCATGACCGAGTGGAACGTGCCGCTCACCAAGGACCGGCTCGGCCCTCTGAGGACCGGCGGCGGCAAGGAGCTGCACGTCTACGTCAACGGCAAGGAGCAGAGCGGCGATCCGGCCGCCGTCAAGCTCACCGCGCACGCGGAGATCGCCATCGTCTACGGCAAGCCCGGCACGGAGGTGCCGTCGGCCTACGCCTTCCCCGCGGGCGTCTGACCGTCGGAGAACCCTTGACGGCGCCCCTTTGACGGCGACCGTTCGACAGCCGGCACAGGAAGGGCCCCGCCTCCGGTTGTCCGGAGACGGGGCCCTTCCTGGTTCCGCGTACTGACTTACTGCGTACTACTGACTACTGCTGACCACGGGTGTGGATCCTGATCAGTGAACGATGACCGGGATCGGCAGGCCCTCGGCCATCTCGTCCTCCAGGCTCTGGCCCGAGACCTCGCTGCCGGGGACGCCCGTGTTGATGAACGTCGCCGCGATGAGGGCCGCGAGCACCAGTGCGCCGAAGGCCCACCAGATCGCCGTGGAGAAGCCGTGCACGGCCGCCTCGTTCGCGAAGCCCACCTTGCCGAGCTTCCCGGCGGAGGCCAGGTTGGACGCGGCCCACGTGGTGGTGGCGCTGGCGGCGATGGTGTTCAGCAGCGCGGTGCCGATGGAGCCACCGACCTGCTGCGAGGTGTTGACCATCGCGGAAGCGATTCCGGAGTCGCGCGGCTGGACGCCGTGCGTCGCCAGGCTCATGGCCGGCATGAAGGCCGAACCCATGCCGAGACCCATCAGGACCAGGCCCGGCAGGACGATGCCCGCGTAGTTCGGGGTGGTCGAGATCTGGGTGAGGATCAGCATGCCGACGGAGGCGACCAGGAAGCCCGGTGCCATCAGCATGCGCGGCGGCACACGGAGCATGAGCCGGGTGCCGACCTGCGTGGAACCGACGATCATGCCCGCGACCATGGGCAGGAACGCGAACCCGGACTTCATCGCCGAGTAGCCCAGGATGTTCTGCAGGTAGAACGTCAGGAACAGGAACAGACCGAACATGCCGATGATCGCGATACCGAGCGACAGGTAGACGCCGCCACGGTTGCGGTCGGAGATGACGCGCAGCGGGAGCAGTGGCGCCTTCGCGCGGCTCTCGTAGAACACGAACGCCGCGAGCAGCACGACGGACGCGATCAGCAGGGCGATCGTCTTGGTGGAGCTCCAGCCGTCCTCGGCCGCGACGGTGAAGCCGTAGACCAGGGAGACCAGACCCAGGGTGGAAAGGATCACGCCGGGGATGTCGAGGCGGTTCGGGTTACGCGAACCGGCCGGCTCGTGCACCACCAGGTAGGCGCCGATGGCGGCGACGACCGCGAAGGCGATGTTGACGAAGAGCGTCCAGCGCCAGTTCAGGAACTCGGTGAGGACACCGCCGAGGATCAGACCCACAGCGGCACCGGCACCGGCGATGGCACCGTAGACACCGAACGCCTTGGCACGTTCCTTGGCATCGGTGAACAGCACCGCGAGCAGCGACAGGGCGGCCGGCGCGAGCAGTGCGCCGAACGCACCCTGCAGGGCGCGGGCGCCGAGCAGCATGCCGGTGTTGACGGCCGCGCCACCGATCGCGGAGGCGGCGGCGAAGCCGAGCAGACCGACGATGAAGGCGTTCTTACGGCCGAACAGGTCGGAGATACGGCCACCGAAGAGCAGCAGTCCACCGAACGCGAGGCTGTAGGCCGTGATGACCCACTGCTTGTTGGCGTCGGAGATGCCGAGGTCCGTCTGGGCGGAGGGAAGGGCGATGTTCACGATGGTCGCGTCGAGCACGACCATCAGCTGAGCGATCGCGATGAATATGAGTGCTTTCCAGCGCCGGGGATCCGGCTGCAGTGTCTTGTCGGGCATAGCAGGCATAGCTGTACTCACTAAGGGTGCGGAGGGGCAGGAAATGGGGACGTTTGTGGGAATTCGTCAGCGCTGCTGCTGCAGGTCCTCCAACGTCACGGCGGCGCCCGGTAGCGCCGACCGCGCCGGGGCGCGCAGCCCATCGAGGAAGATCTGCAGGTGACGGTGCACGAACCGGTCCATGTCCATGCACGCCTTACCGGGCAGCGGTCGCGTGAGCTGCGTGATCGCAACCATCAGGTCACCGACGGCGATGTCGGTGCGGAGTTGGCCAGAGGTTCGCGCTCTGTCCATTATGTCCTCGATCGAGCGATTCAGCCGGTCACGAGCCGCGAAGATCGCCGGATCGTTCCCGTCGAAGGCCTCGGAGAGCATCGGGCACAGCGCGCCGACCCGGTCCTCCGCCGATTCGAAGACGAAGCGCCGCAGGGCCTCGAAGGCGTCGGGCTCCTGTGCGACCGCGGCCTCGGTCCGCTCGGTGATCCGCGCCATCACCGACAGGACCACCTCCCGGACGAGTTCGGCCCGGTCCGCGAAGTGCCGGTAGAGCGTGGCGTTGCCGACTCCGGCGCGGCGCGCGACCTCGTCCAGCGGGACCTCGGCCCCGTGCTCGACGAAGGCTTCGCGCGCGGCGGCGACGATCCGCTCCCGGTTGCGCGAGGCATCTGCCCGCAACCGGGGGGATCGCGATTTCACGGCGCTGCCGACCACCGGACACTCCTTCTGGCGAAAGGGGAAGGTGAAGCGGGGAATCAGTCCCCGCTTCGCTCTGACACCAGACTAAACGGGGAGATGGTCCCCGGATATTTCGGGTCCCCCGTGTGACCTGCGACACATCCCGGATCAACGTCCGCGACCAGGCAGCGAACGGCCGGTCGCGAGCCGTCCGGAGCGCCTTCCCGCACTTTCATTGAATCTTCAAGAAGTGGACGTAGGATGGACAGCATGAAATGGCTGACGGAAGAAGAGCAGGCCTCCTGGCGCGCGCATGTGCACGCCACGACGCTCCTGGAGGACCACCTCGACCGGCAGCTGCAGCGCGACGCCGGCATGCCGCACATGTACTACGCGCTGCTGACCACGCTCTCCGACGCCCCCACCCGCCGGATGCGGATGACCGAACTGGCGCAGCAGACGAAGATCACCCGCTCCCGGCTCTCGCACGCCGTCACCCGGCTGGAGAAGAACGGCTGGATCGCCCGCGAGGACTGCCCCTCCGACCGTCGCGGTCAGATGGCCGTGCTCACCGACGAAGGGTACGCGGTGCTGGTGCGGACCGCGCCAGGACACGTCACGGCCGTCCGCTCGGCGATCTTCGACCGGCTCACCCCCGAGCAGGTCCAGCAGCTCGGCGAGATCTCCCGCATCATCGCCGAGGGCCTGCAACCGGAAGGCGCCGACCTGCCCTGGCTGCGGTGAGCCAAGGCGGATCGGCGCCTGTCGGAAATCCAGGAGCGGGTCCGTGGGAACCGCTCGGTCATGCAACCGGCTGACTACGCCACCTACTCCACGACGATCTCGACGGTGATGTTCCCGCGGGTCGCCTTCGAGTACGGGCACACACCGTGCGCCTGCTCGACCAGCTTGCGGCCGATCTCGCCCTCCAGCTCCGCGGGCAGCTCCACGCGCAGCGTGACGGCGAGCTCGAAGCCGCCGTTCGCGGCATCGGCGCCTATGCCGACCTCGGCGGTCACCGAAACGTCCTTGGTGTCGACCTTCGCCTCACGCCCCACGAGCCCGAGCGCGCTGGAGAAGCACGCCGCGTAGCCGGCCGCGAAGAGCTGCTCGGGGTTGGTGCCCTTGCCGTTCCCGCCCAGGGCCGGCGGCATGGCCAGCTGCAGGTCCAGCTGACCGTCCGAGCTCACGGCCCGGCCGTCGCGTCCATTGGCCGTGGCCACAGCGGTGTACAGCGCACTCATCGGAACCATCCCTCTCCACACTTCACGGCCCGGTTGCCCCGGGCCGCGCTCAGCACTACTAGAGCACACAACTCAATTGTGCACAACTAAAGGGTACGCTGGTTACATGAGGACGACCGAAACGGCACCCGCCGAATACCTGCGACTGGACAACCAGATCTGCTTCGCGCTGCACGCGGCGTCCAGAGCGTTCGGCAGCCTCTACCGGACGGCGCTGCGCGACCTCGCCCTGACCTACCCCCAGTACCTGGTGATGCTGGTCCTGTGGGAACACGGCGAGCTGCCCGTCAAGAAGATCGGCGAGCATCTGCGCCTCGACTCCGGCACCCTCTCCCCGCTCCTGAAGCGCCTGGAGGCCGCAGGCCTGGTCCAGCGCGAGCGCAGCGCCCTCGACGAGCGCTCGGTCACCGTCCGCCTCACCACCGCGGGCGACGCCCTGCGCGAGCGCGCCCAGCGGGTCCCGGAACAGATCGCGACGGCCACCGGCCTCACCCTCACCGACCTGACCGACCTGCGCACGCGCCTCCACCACCTGACCACCACCCTGGACGCGGCCACCCCGGACCCGGCGGCCGACCCCGCCCCCGAGTAACCCGGCCGCCCGGCACCGCGGCCGTCCGACACCGCGGCCGCCGGGACCCGCCAGCGCCGGGCGCCCCGAATCCGCTAACCTGTCCTCACCCCGCCCCAGTAGCTCAGGGGATAGAGCACAGCTCTCCTAAAGCTGGTGTCGCAGGTTCGAATCCTGCCTGGGGCACACCATCCGCGAGGCCCTCCCGTCAGCACTGACGGGAGGGCCTTTCGCGTGGGCGGCGGAGTGGTCGGGATACCAATGGTGCCTGTGTGAACCGTGTGAAATGATCCGGCTCGGCCGACTGCCGAGGGTGGGGACTCCCGCCGAGTCGGCCGACGGGACATCCCGTTCACGCCCTTGGGGGGGCACTATCAAGACTCGTATCGGCGCCGTGACCGGCGCCGCACTCCTCGCCGCGCTCGCGATCCCTGCCGTAGGGCAGGTCAGCGCGAACGCGGCGACCACCGATCTCTATGTCAACAACGCCGCCGGCGCCCACTGCACGAACAGCGGCACCGGCACGCAGGCCGCACCCTTCTGCACCGTCCAGGCCGCGGCGGACGTCTCGCTGCCGGGCCAGACGGTGCACATCTCGCGGGGTGACTATCCGCAGAAGCTGAAGCTCACCAGGTCCGGCACCGCGGACGCGCCGATCACCTTCGTGCACACGACGGTCGACCGGGACGACTCCGACGACCGGGTGTCCATCGGCAACCCTGACGCTCCGACACCCGAGAACGGGCTGCTGGTCGCGGGGGCTCAGCACATCCGGGTCCAGAACCTGTCCATCACCGGCACCCTCGAGCCGATCCTCTTCGACCACGCGACCGACGTCTCGGTGACCCGGGCGAACACGTGGGGCGGCTATGAGGGCACCGCCGCGGTGCGCGTCAGCACCGGCTCCAGCAAGGTGACCATCGCGGGATCCCAGCTCGGTGGCAGCGACGGCCCCGGCGTCCTGGTCGACGAGGGCGCGACCGGCACGGTCGTCAGCACCAATCAGGTCGACACCCGGATCGTGGCGCTGGGCTCGCCCGGCACCGTCGTCGTCGGCAACACGGTGCAGTCGCACTGCAACGACGGGATCACCCTCGCCGGCGCCTCGACCGACGCGGTTGTCGAGAACAACGTGATCGACACGGGCGACACCGCCGACTACCCGACCAAGCCCTGCAAGGAAGGTGACTCGGACACCGGGCTGACCATCTCGGCGGCGGCAGCGTCGACCGCGAAGGTCGACTACAACGTCATCAGCCCGACCAGCGGCGGCCCGGCCTACGACTGGGCCGGCACGACGTACAAGGACCGGGCCGCCTTCACGACCGCGACCGGCCAGGGCACCCACGACTTCGTCGCCGATCCCACCATGCCGTACGACGGCAAGTCCCCGCAGATCGCCCCCTGGGTGGACTCGGCGGACGAGAACGCGCCCGGCGTCATCGACCTGGACGCCTGGGGCTGGCCGACGCTGGACGACCCGGTCGTGCCGAACACCGGTACCGGAAGCGGATTCCACGACCGCGGCGCGATGGAGTTCCAGAACTTCGGCGGCGTCTACACCCCGGCCGGCCCGACCCGCGTGCTCGACACCCGCGAGGGCGTCGGCACCGGCGGCGTCAAGGCGCCGGTCCACACCGGTTCCTCGGTCGACCTGCAGCTCGCCGGTGTCGCGGGCCTTCCGGCCACCGGCGTCCAGGCGGTGACGCTCAACGTCACCGTGGCCAAGCCCTCCAGCGGCGGATTCCTGACGGTGTTCCCGCACGGCGCGCAGCGCCCGACCGCGTCCAACCTCAACTGGACGCCGGGGACGACCATCGCCAACCTCGTCACGGTCCCCGTGGTCGACGGCAAGGTCTCCTTCTACGCCGGCGGCACCGCGGGCGCCGTCGATGTGATCGCCGACCTGGCCGGCTACTACAGCGCCAAGGGCAGCGTCTTCACCTCGGCAGGCCCGTCCCGGGTGCTCGACACCCGTGACGGCACCGGCACCGGCGGCGTCAAGGCCCCGGTCGCGCAGGGCGGCGCCGTCGACCTCCAGGTGGCCGGCGTCAAGGGCGTACCCGCGCAGGGCGTCACCGCGGTCACCCTGAACGTCACCGTGACGAACCCGGTCGGCGGCGGTTTCCTGACCGTCTACCCGCACGGCCAGGAGCGTCCGACCGCGTCGAACGTCAACTGGACCCCGGGCACGACCATCGCCAACCTCGTCACGGTCCCGGTGATCGACGGCAAGGTCTCGTTCTACGCCGGCGGTCCCACCGGAAGCGTCGACGTGATCGCCGATGTGGCCGGCTACTACAGCGCCAAGGGGTACAACACCTACCGGCCCGTCGGCCCCTGGCGGATCATGGACACCCGCTCCGACCAGTACGAGGAAGGCGAGCTGATCCGCAAGGCGGGGACCGTCGCCCCCGGCGCCACCCTGACCCTGTCGGCGCTGCCCGTTCCCGCCACCTCCGTCGTACTGAACGTCACCGTCACGCAGCCCGCGGCCGGCGGCTTCCTGACGGCCTACCCGGCCGGCGCGCAGCGTCCGCTTGCGTCGAACATCAACTGGACCCCGGGCCAGACGATTCCGAACCAGGTGGTCGTCCCGGTCGGGGCCAACGGCAAGGTCTCGTTCTACAACGGCAGCAAGGGTGCGGTGCACCTGGTGATCGACGTCTTCGGCTACCAGGCCCTCTAGGTCCTGCCGCGCTGATGCGGCCCCACCGCCTCCGGGCGGTGGGGCCGCTTTCGGCACTTCATCTCTTCGCCCATGGGGGGCATCATCAAGACGCGAACAGGCATGCTCAGCGCTGCCGTACTTCTCGGAGCCATCGCACTGCCGGCCGCCGGAGCACCGGGCGCCGCAGCCGTCCCGGCCAACATCTACGTGGACAACGCGGCCGCGGCCCACTGCTCGAACGCCGGCACCGGACTGCAGGACCAGCCGTTCTGCACCGTCCAGGCCGCGGCCGACGCCGCGCTGCCGGGCCAGACGGTGCACATCGCGACGGGGACGTACCCCGAGCAGGTCAGCATCACGAAGTCCGGTACGGCCGCGGCCCCGATCACCTTCACCGGCGATGTCTCCGAGTGGGGATCGATACAGGACGCCGCGATCATCGGCAGCTACGAAGCGACCGGGGGGACGGCGCGGGCGCTGTCCGTCACCAACGCCGAGCACATCAGGATCAAGGACCTCAACTACGACGCCGTCGACGAAGGCGTGCACGTCGAGGGCTCCAAGGACGTCTCCGTCATCAACGGCACGGTGGCCGGGGCCCAGTCGGTCGCGCTGCGCGTGACCGGAGCGTCCGAAGACGTCACGCTCGGGAAGTTCAACGTCTGGGCCAACTCCGGCGCCGGCGTCGCTGTCGAGGCCGGTGCCCGGCGCACCGTGGTGACCGGGAACAGCCTCAACGCGAACGTCAGGGGCATTTCGGTCACGGACGCGCCGAACACGGTCATCGTGGGCAACTCGGTCTACAGCCACTGCCAGGACGGCATCGTGCTGGCCGGTACGTCGCCGAACGCGACGATCGAGAACAACGTCGTCACGACGGACAACTATTCGGGAACCTCGGACGGCTGCTCCGCGACCACCCGGGTCATGGTCGAGGCCGCATCCGTGCCCGGTACCAAGACCGACTACAACGTCATCAACACGTCCAACGGCGAGCAGGCCTACAACTGGTCGGGTACCAAGTACGCCAACCGTGCGGCGTTCACCACCGCCACCGGACAGGGCGCACGGGACGTCTTCGCCGACCCGACCGTCCCCAACGAGGGCGACCGGCACGCCAAGCCGCTCCCGACGGTCGACTCGGCCGACGAGAACGCCCCGGGGATGCTCACCACCGACGTCTACAGGACAGCCGCGCTCGACGACCCGATCACGCCCAACACGGGTACGGGGTCGGGCTACCGGGACCGCGGTGCGGAGGAGATGGGGAACCTCGGCAGCGTGTACACGCCTGCCGGGCCGACCCGTGTCCTGGACACCCGTGACGGCACCGGCGCTCCCAAGGGGCTGCTGAACTCGTGGATGGACGTTCAGCTGGGCGGCAAGGCCGGCGTTCCGGCGGCCGGGGTCACCGCGGTGACCCTGAACGTCACCGTGACCGGTTCGACCGGCGCGGGCTATCTGAAGGTGTTCGCGGCCGGGACGGGGTCCTTGTCGTCGGTCCTCAACTGGACCGCGGGCGAGACCATCGCGAACCTGGTCACCGTGCCGGTCAGCGAGGACGGCAAGGTCACGTTCGAGTACTTCGGCGCCGGCATGGGCGCCCACGTGATCGCCGACGTGGAGGGCTACTACAGCGCCAAGGGCAGCGTCTTCCATGAGACCAGCCCGGCACGCGCCCTGGACACCCGCGACGGCACCGGCACCCCCAAGGGCGCCGTCAAGGCCGGCGGCACGGTAAACCTGCAGGTGACGGGGGCCAAGGGCGTACCGGCCAGTGGCGTGACGGCCGTGACCCTGAACGTCACGGTGACCGGCTCCACCGGTCAGGGGTTCCTCACGGTGTATCCGCACGGCCAGGCCCGCCCGACGGCGTCGAACATCAACTGGCCGGCCGGGAAGACCATCGCCAACCTGGTGACGGTCCCGGTCGTGGACGGCAAGGTCGCGCTCTACGTCGCGGGCGGCGGCAACACCACCCAGGTCATCGCCGACGTGGCCGGCTACTTCGACGCCACCGGGCACAACACCTACCGGAGCTACTTCACCGAGCGGCTCATGGACACCCGGGAGCCGACCACCGACGGCTGCACGGACAAGACGCGCCCGGCGTCCGCCATCCCCGCCGGCGGCACCCTCGAAATCACCAACTGCCTGCCCTGGGTCACGGGCCTGACGCTCAACGTCACCGTCACCCAGCCCGGCGCCGGCGGCTTCCTGACGGTGTACCCGTCGGGCCAGGCCCGTCCGCTCGCGTCCAACCTGAACTGGAACGCCGGGGAGACCATCCCCAACGCGGTCGTGGTGAAGGTGGGCAAGGGCGGCAAGGTCGCCTTCTACAACGGCAGCACGAAGCCGATCCACCTCGTGGTCGACCAATTCGGCTACCAGGCGGTCTGAGCCATGTCATACCTTTCAGCTTCTGGAGACACCATCAAGACACGCATCGGCGCCCTGACCGGCGCCCTCCTGCTCGGTGCGGTCGCGCTGCCCGCCCTCGGTACCGGGGGCGCGGCGGCGGCCGTCGTGAATCTGTACGTCAACAACGCAGCCGGTGCGCACTGCTCCAACGCCGGTCAGGGCACGCCGGCGCAGCCGTACTGCACCATCTCGGCCGCCGCCGCGAAGGTGCTGCCCGGCGAGACGGTGCATGTCGCCGAGGGCGACTACCCGGAGCAGGTCACCGTCACCCGCTCGGGCACGGCCGAGGCCCCGATCACCTTCACAGGAATGGGCGGGCCCGGCCAGTACCGCAACAACCCCACCACCGTGGGCGGCGGCCTGGGCAGCTCGAAGGCCCATGCGTTCCTGCTCTCCGGTGCGGAGCACATCCGGATTCTTGAGATGACGTTGTCCGCCAAGCAGGAGGCGGTACTGGTCAATGGCGGCTCCGACATCACGATCTCCCGCAACCAGCTCGCGGGCGGCCTGGCGGCGGGTGACGTAGCCAGCTGGCCCACTGTCCGGATCGCGGGGGCCGCATCATCGGTGCGGATCCTCCGGAACAACGAAATAACCAGGGACGGATTCGCCAAGATGGACCCCGGGGTCCAGGGCACGGTCATCGCCGGCAATCTGATCTTCAGCACCCACCTCACCGGCATTGTGGCCGACGCCGCACCCGGCACCGTGATCGTCGCCAACACCATCTCCGCCGGGTGCCAGGACGCGATCGGGCTGGCCGGTGCATCCACCGGCGCGGTCGTCGAGAACAACGTGATCTCGCATTCCGACACGGGCGAACAGCCCTGTGCGGGGGGCGGCACGGTCGCCGGTCTGCGCGTGGACACCGCGGCGACGAGCGGTACGAAGGTCGCCTACAACGCCTTCGACTCGAAGGACGACGGTCCCGCCTACAGTTGGGCCGACACGACGTACGACAACGTGTCCGCTTTCACCGCCGCCACGGGCCAGGGCGACCACGACCTCATCGGCGACGTCACGCTGGAGACCTGGGTGGGCGACTCCGGCGGAACGCCTTCCCCGCTCATCGACTCGGCGGACGAGAACGCGCCGGGTATGCCCACCACGGACCGTGTCGGGACCCGCGCCGTCGACGACCCGTGGGTCGCCGACACCGGCACCGGCTCCGGCCACCGGGATCGCGGGGCGATGGAACAGGACAACTTCGGTACGCGCTACACACCGATCGGCCCGGTCCGGGTCCTCGACACCCGTGACGGCACCGGCACCACCGGGGGTACCGTCCCGGCGGGCGGCACCGTCGAACTGCCGGTCGCCGGCCAGCACGGTGTGCCGGCGGACGGCGTCACGGCGGTGACCATGAACGTGACGGTCACCGAGCCGGTCGCGGGCGGCTTCCTCACCGTGTACCCGCACGGTGATGACCGGCCGACGGCGTCGAACCTGAACTGGACCCCGGGCCAGACGATTCCGAACCTGGTGACCGTGCAGGTGAAGGACGGCAAGGTGTCGTTCTACAACGGCAGCGCGGGAACCGTGCACGTGCTCGCCGACCTGCTCGGCTACTTCAGCACCACCGGAAGCGGCTTCACGCCGACCACGCCGTCCCGGCTCCTCGACACCCGGTCCGCGGTGGGCGCGCCCAAGGGCCCGCTGGGATCCGGTGCCACGGTTGACCTGCAGGTGGCCGGCGTCAAGGGCATCCCGGCCAGTGGCCTGACCTCAGTGACCTTGAACGTCACCGCGACCGAGCCCAAGAGCGGTGGCTTCCTGACGGTGTACCCGCACGGCACCGACCGTCCGACCGCTTCGAGCCTCAACTGGTCGAAGGGGCAGACGATCCCGAACCTGGTGACCGTTCCGGTCAAGGACGGCAAGGTGTCGTTCTACAACCACAGCGACGGTGTACAGGTGCTCGCGGACGTGACCGGCTACTTCACCGCGTCCGGCGGCGACAAGTTCCACGCCGTAGCACCGCACCGGGTGATCGACACCCGGGCACCGTGGTTCGCGGACGGTGTCGGTGAATGGATACCGGCCGCGCCGGTCGGCGGCCATCAGACCCAGGGCGTCCGGGACGTCGCTTACTCGAACGCTGAGGCAGTGTCCTTGAACGTCACGGTGACACAGGGCACCCAGATCGGCTTCATGACGGTCTACCCGCGGGACTCCGCCCGTCCGACCGTCTCCAACCTGAACTGGACGGCCGGGCAGACCATCGCGAATCAGGTGGTCGTCGCGAACAACGAAGCGGGCATGAACAGCTTCTACAACGCGAGTGCGGGCAGCGTCGAGCTCATCGCCGACCTCAACGGCTACTACGCCCCCTGATCCCCGGGAGCACACCACCGCGGCCCGGTCCCCGCTTCGGCGGGGGCCGGGCCGCGGTGCGTCGCGGGCGGGGTGGTCAGGGTTCGCGGAGGATCAGGGCGTAGGGGCCGAGACCCAGGACCCGTTTGCCGGGGTGGTCGCCGGTCGTGGTGCGGATGGTGAGGAGCGCGCCGGTGTCGGCGTCGAAGTCGACGTCGGAGACGGTGCCGAGGGCCTCGCCGCGTTCGTCGAGGACGCGTTTGCCCGGCAGGGAACGGTGCTTGTCGGCGAGAGGGGCCAGTTCGCCCGAGGGGGTGCCGAGGGTGGCGCCGGAGCGGACGATGACGGCGTCGGGTCCGATGGCGTGGATGTGCTCCCAGACGAGGGTGTCGCCGGAGCCGTCGGTCTTCTTGAGCCGCAGGGCCACGACGGAGGCCGTCGCCGGGTCGACGACGAAACCGTCGACGATGCCGACCGTGCGGGCCTCGGTGGCACTGACCACCTGGCGGCCGGCCGTTTCCGAGAAGAGCATCAGACCTCCGTTCCGCGGCGGGCGCGGTACGCCTGGACCGCCGCCGCGAACCCGGGAAGGTCGTCGGCGACGAACTCGGCCGCGGCCGCCGGGATGACCAGTGCCTCACCGGAGACCGCGGTGGTCTCGGAGAGCGGGATGAACACCTTGCGCCCCTGCCGGTCGAGGGCGTCCGAGGAGGCGATCTCGTAGCCCACGACGTGGGCCGTGGTGCCCTCGACGACCTCGACGACGACGTCGGAGATCCTGCCCAGGTCGGTGCCGCCGTCGGTCAGCACCCGCGAGCCGAGTACGTCGCCGCGGCCGGCGGAGCCGCGTTCCAGGACGTCGGCCCTGCTCTCGAAGACGCTCTCGTCCTTGATCATCACGGCGTCGTGGCCGAGCCCGTGCACCCCCGACCACGGCAGGCTGTGCCGCAGCGGTCCGGAGAGCAGGCCGCGGCCGCTCAGGGTGAAGCCGGCGATCCGGCCGGCCGTGCCGTCGAAGACGAGGTCCTTGACCTGCGCGACAGCCGCACCGGCCAGTGTCACGACCGGCCGCTTGGTGATCTCCGAGGCGAGCATCATCGCGGGAGAGGAAGCGGGCCCGGGCTCGTGCGTCGGCGCGGTCATTTCACGCGTCCCTTCCCGGCCCGCCGGCCGATGGCGCCGCGGCGTACCGCGATCACCCCACCGCTGCGGCGCCGTGCCTGCACGCCCGCCGCCGATCCGGCCAGTACCAGCAGGACCGCCACCACGACGACGATCCAGATCCACCAGTCCATCGCGCACCACTCCCCGCAGAATCGGCAGAATCCGTAGCCCTCTCCTCCCCTTCCCCGATCCCCCTCTCCCACTCGCGGGGAGCGGAGAAGGGGAGGGGAGATGAGGGACCTGGGTGGCGACGACCCGCGGTCAGCTGCCGAGCGCGTGCGGCGCGCGGTGCTTGCGCGGCTGCTGCAGCGGCATCTCCGGGGCGGAGGTCCGCGCCGGGTGGGCGTTGTCGGTGCGCTGCTGCTCGACCCGGGCGGCGAGGGCGTCGCGCTCGGCGGCCGCCACGGCCGCGTCGTTGCGCGCCTCCTTGAGCTTTACCGCCTTGCGGCGGCGCAGCGCGGCGCCTTCGCCCGCCATCAGCAGGCTCAGGCAGCCGACCAGGGCCAGGGCGAGGCCGGCGCAGAAGATGGAGAGCGAGTTCATCGTGATGAGGTCATGGCCCAGCAGGGCGACCGTGTAGTCGGGCCCGCCGCCCAGGTTGCCCGCGATCAATAGTCCCGTGAGTGTTCCGGTCGCGGCGAGAAGCACCAATCCCAGGAACAGCATCCGAGTCACCTCCGGTTGTCGAACGGTGGCCGAACGTGGCCGAATCCGTCGCTGCGGCGCCTACCCGGTGAGCGGCGGGCCTAACGACGCGCAGGGCCACAGCGGGTCCGGCTTCGCTTAATACCCTGGGGGGGTATATGGTGGTCACCAGTGGACGGCGACAGCCGTCACCGCACGAGACGCATGAGGAGAACGCCATGTCCTGCTGCTCCCCCGAGGGAACCTGCCACACCGACGGCGCGACCGACGAGTCGCAGGCCGCGGGCACCGTCGTGTACTCCGTCTCGGGCATGACCTGCGGCCACTGCGAGTCCGCGGTGACCAAGGAGCTCGCGACCGTCTCCGGCGTGACCGTCGTCAAGGTCGACGTCGCCACCGGGCTGGTCACCCTCGCGTCCGAGCAGCCGCTGGACGACGAGACGATCCGTGCCGCCGTCGACGAGGCGGGCTACGAACTGGTCGGCCGGGCGTGACCGCACCGGTCAGGCTGGGCGGCTATCTGCTGATCCTGCTGGTCGTCCTCGGCGCCGCGTTCGGCCTCGGCCGCGCGGTGCGGGGGGACGGCGGCGGACCGGCCGCCCCGGAACCGCGCCCGGCCTCGCACCAGGGCATGTAGGGCATGTCGGCCCCGTTCGAAGGACCGGCCCTGATCGAAGGAGTGGAGTGAAGTGGCGATGACCACGGCGGCTGCCGGCCGACAGGTGGAGCTGGAGATCGGTGGCATGACCTGCGCCTCCTGCGCGGCACGCATCGAGAAGAAGCTCAACCGGATGGACGGCGTCACCGCGACCGTCAACTACGCGACCGAGAAGGCCAAGGTCAGCTTTGACGGCGGCGTCGCCGTGGACGACCTCATCGCCACCGTCGAGGCGACCGGCTACAGCGCCGTGCTGCCCGCCCCTCCCGCTTCCGCCGGATCCGGTCCCGAGCAGTCCGCGCCCGACGAGCTCACGTCTTTGCGGCAGCGGCTGCTCACCGCGGTCGTGCTGGCCGTGCCGGTGATCGCGATGGCGATGGTGCCGGCGCTGCAGTTCGACAACTGGCAGTGGCTCTCGCTCACGCTCACCGCGCCCGTCGTCGTGTACGCGGCCTGGCCGTTCCACCAGGCCGCCTGGACGAATCTGCGACACGGTGCCGCGACCATGGACACGCTGATCTCGGTGGGCACGCTCGCCGCGTTCGGCTGGTCGCTGTGGGCGCTCTTCTTCGGCACGGCCGGCATGACCGGGATGAAGCACCCCTTCGAGTTCACGATCTCCCGCGGTGACGGCAGCGGCAACATCTACCTGGAGGCCGCCGCCGGGGTGACCGCGTTCATCCTGGCCGGCCGGTACTTCGAGGCCCGCTCGAAGCGGAAGGCCGGGGCGGCGCTCACGGCGCTGCTGCAGCTCGGGGCCAAGGACGTCGCCGTACTGCGGGACGGACGCGAAGTGCGCGTCCCCACCGGCGAGCTGACGGTCGGTGATCGGTTCGTCGTCCGCCCCGGCGAGAAGATCGCCACCGACGGCACCGTCCGCGAGGGCAACTCCGCCGTCGACGCCTCCATGCTGACGGGCGAGTCCGTACCGGTGGAGGTCGCCCCCGGCGACGGTGTCACCGGCGCCACGGTGAACGCGGGCGGCCGGATCGTCGTCGAAGCCACCCGGGTCGGCGCCGACACCCAACTCGCCCGGATGGCACGGCTCGTCGAGGACGCGCAGAACGGCAAGGCCGCCGTGCAGCGGCTGGCCGACCGGATCTCGGCGGTCTTCGTGCCCGTCGTGATCGCGCTCGCCGTCGCGACCCTCGGCTACTGGCTCGGCGTGGGCGAGGGCGCCTCCGCGGCCTTCACCGCCGCCGTCGCCGTACTGATCATCGCCTGCCCGTGCGCGCTGGGACTGGCGACGCCCACCGCCCTCATGGTCGGTACCGGACGCGGCGCCCAGCTCGGCATCCTCATCAAGGGCCCGGAGGTCCTGGAGTCCACCCGCGCGGTGGACACCATCGTCCTCGACAAGACCGGCACGGTGACCACCGGCGTCATGACGCTCACCGAGGTGCACGTCGCCGAGGGCGAGGACGAGAAGACCGTGCTGCGGCTGGCCGGCGCCCTGGAGCACGCCTCCGAGCACCCCATCGCCCGGGCCGTCGCGACCGCCGCCGAGGAGCGCACGGGCGGCCCGCTGCCGGTGCCCGAGGACTTCGCCAACGTCCCGGGGCTCGGGGTGCAGGGCGTCGTCGAAGGACACGCGGTGCTGGTCGGCCGCGAGAAGCTGCTGACCGAGTGGACCGCGTTCCTGCCCGCGGACCTGGTGGCCGCGAAGGACGCGGCCGAGGCCAAGGGCCGTACGGCGGTGGCCGTCGGCTGGGACGGGGCGGCCCGCGGGATCCTCGTCGTCGCCGACGCCGTCAAGCCGACGAGCGCGGAGGCCGTGACGCGGCTGCGCGCCCTCGGCCTCACCCCGATGCTGCTGACCGGCGACAACGAGGCGGTGGCGCGGGCGGTGGCCGAGGAGGTCGGGATCGCCGCCGACGATGTCATCGCCGAGGTCATGCCCGAGGACAAACTGGCCGTCATCAAGCGGCTGCAGGCCGAAGGCCGTTCCGTCGCGATGGTCGGCGACGGCGTGAACGACGCCGCCGCGCTCGCCCAGGCCGACCTGGGCCTGGCGATGGGCACCGGGACCGACGCCGCCATCGAGGCGGGCGATCTGACCCTCGTACGGGGCGACCTGCGGGTCGCGGCCGACGCCATCCGGCTGTCGCGCCGGACCCTCGGCACGATCAAGGTGAATCTCTTCTGGGCCTTCGGCTACAACGTGGCCGCCCTGCCGCTCGCCGCGGCCGGGCTGCTCAACCCGATGATCGCGGGCGCCGCCATGGCCTTCTCGTCCGTCTTCGTCGTCGGCAACAGCCTGCGCCTGCGCAGCTTCAAGGCCTGACCTCAAGGCCTGACTTCAGGGCCTGACTTCAGGGCCTGACTTCAGGGACTGATCCAGCGCGCCTACTCGTCCGCGAGGAGCGCCGCCAGGTCGGCTTCCAGGTCGATGTGGCGGAGCTCGTCGCCGGGCGGGACGGCCGTGTACGAGCGGGTGAGGAAGTCCTGGACGTCCTCGGTGTCGAGCTGGAGCAGGGCGATGCCCTCCGGCGAGGAGAGTTCGATCATCGTCCGCCGCTTCCCGCAGGGCCAGACGTGCACGTCGCCCTCGCCCGACGGCATCCGTAGTCCGGCCGCCAGCAGATCGCGGGCGAACGTCCAGGTGACGTCCAGGCCGTCGAGCGTCGCCGATGCCGGGAACGACATCCGCGCGGCCAGCGGGTCGTCGCACTGGTAGATCAGAGTCGCGGCGATGACGCGGTCCCCGGCCGGGGACGCGCAGAGCCGGGCCCGGAGGGTCTGGTCGATGACGGTCAGCATGAGGTGTCCCTCTCCCGCTGGGTAGTGTCCACTCCTCTCCAAGACAGGGAAATCGGGCCGGGGATTACGCGACTTCGGTCCCGATCGCTGTGATGTGCGCCACGTGCCGCTCGGGGCCGCTGTCAGAGGTGCGTGTGAGCATGGGGACATGACGGGCGACGGGGCGGTGCGGCGGATCGGCGGGGACGAGCGGCGGGCGCGGCTGGGGGTGCGGCATCGCCTGGCGCCGGGGCTGCGCGCGAAGTCCGCGGAGCAGGTCACCCGGTCGCTGGTGGCGCTGCACGCGACGGACGCGGCGACGGTCTATCTCTCCACGGCGGCCCGGCTCACCGAGCCCGGCTTCACGGATGTGGAACGGGCGCTGTACGAGGACGGTTCGCTGGTGCGGCTGCTGGCGATGCGGCGGACGATGTTCGTCGTCACTCTGGACTCCGCACCGGTGGTGTACGCGGCGGCGGCCCGCGCGATCGCCGTGAAGGAACGGGCCGGGTTGCTCAAGCACCTCGCGGAGGGCGGCGGCTGGGACGGCGCCTGGCTGTCGGAGGTCGAGGAGGCCGTGGTCGCCGCGCTGGCGGTGCACGGCGAGTCGACCGCCGCGCAGCTGGGCGGGTACGAACCGCGGCTGCGCGAGCAGGTGGTCATCGCGGCCGGAAAACCGTACGAGACCCGGCAGAACGTGGCGAGCCGCATCATCCGGGTGCTCGCGGCGGAGGGCAGGATCACCCGGCGCAGACCGGTGGGGTCGTGGACGAGCAGTCAGTTCCGGTGGGCGGTGGCCGAGCCGCTCTCCGAACCGCCCGCCGCCGAGGCGAAGGCCGCGCTGGCCCGTGACTGGCTGGCGGCGTACGGCCCCGGCACCGAGGCCGACCTCAAGTGGTGGACGGGCTGGACGCTGACGGACGTGCGCAAGGCGCTGGCCGCGGTCGGCGCCCAGCAGGTCGCGCTGGACGAGGGCACCGGCTACGTACTCCCCGGCGATGTGGAACCCGCGCCGGCCGCCGCGCCGTGGGCCGCCCTGCTGCCGGGTCTCGACCCGACGCCGATGGGCTGGCAGCAGCGGGGCTGGTTCCTGCCGGACGAACACCGGCCCGCGCTCTTCGACAAGACCGGGAACGTCGGACCGACGGTGTGGTGGGACGGGCAGGTAGTCGGCGGATGGGCGCAGCGCCCGGACGGGGAGATCGTGTGGCGGCTGCTGCCCGGACCCGGAAAGGGGTCGGGAAAGGGCGCGGGGAAGAGCTCGGGCAAGGGGCCCGGCAAGGAGGCGGTGGCGGCGATCGAGGCCGCGGCGGCGCGGCTCGGCGACTGGCTGGGGGACGTCCGGGTCACCCCGCGGTTCCGTACGCCGCTGGAGCGGGAACTGTCGGCCTGAGCGGACCGCGGGGGCCATGCGTGGCCCGGTGCCTTGCTGCCGTCCGGGGCGCGCCGGGAGTCATCAGAAGCCACTTATCGGACACATTCCGAGCACAATCCGAGCGTGGACACTTCCTGGCGGTCGCGCCTCACGTCGCTCCTGCGCGCCGTACGGTCCTACATCCGGAGCGCCCCCGGCACCTACATCTGGCTGGCCATCCTGTTCGTGACGACCGTCGTCATGCGCCATGTCTCGCCCTCCCAGCTGGACGAGCTGCTCGGCGAGCGGTCGACGAACCTGCACAACCTGTCGGAGGAACCGGTCAGGGCGCTGATCCGGAGCGCGCTGTGGATCAGCGGCGGCGGCTGGCTGTTCTACGCGTTCCTCTACACCGTCTTCCACGCCACCGCCGAGCGCTGGCTCGGCACCCTGCGCTGGCTGACCGTCGTCCTCATCGGCCATGTCGTGGCGACGTACATCAGCGAGGGCGTGCTGCTCTGGGCGATCCACCACGGCCGGGCGCCCGAGACCTCGGTCGACACCCTGGACGTGGGCGTGAGCTACGGCCTGGCGGTCGTCGAGGCCGTCCTGACGTACTTCCTCGTCCTCCGCTGGCGGTTCTTCTACGGCTTCTGCGTCCTGGGCTTCTACGGTCTCGCCCTGGTCCACGGCCGCACGTTCACCGACATCGGCCACTTCACCGCCGTGCTGCTCGGCTTCGCCTGCTACCCGCTGACACGAGGGCGGCCGGGTCACCTGGACCCGGCCGCCGTCTTCTCCCGTGCCGTCCGGCTGATCAGCCGAGACGGATGAGCTTGTCCCCGAAGGACGGCTCCTTGAGGTCCGACTGCAGTGCCACCGGCACCTTGGTCTCGCCCGTACCGCTGCCGAGGCTCAGCGTGCCGACCTCGGTCCCGGCCTTCGCCGAGTGCGGAACTCCGGACGTGCCGGCCGCCAGCTTCAGATCGGACTTCAGGCCCGACCAGCCGATCGCCGTCAGATCCTTGGTGGCGACCACCGGGGTCTTCCCGCCGAGACCGTCGTCCACATAGCCGACGACGTCGCCCTTCTTCACCACCACGGCCGAGGCGAGCGCGGCGCGCGCGCCCCTGACCAGCGTGTCGCTGGTGGACAGGGCGTACTTCAGCATGTCGTTGGGCGTCGAGCCCTTGCGCTGCTGCAGCACCACACCGAGGATCAGCCGCGGCTTGCCGTCGATGGTCTTCTGCGCCGCCCACATCAGGGCGCCGGCCGCCGGGGTGCTGGAGCCGGTCTTGATGCCGATGACGCCCGGGGTGTCCGTCAGCAGCCCGTTGTTGTTGTAGATCCTGGACACGCCGGGGATGTCGGCGTTCTCCATGGCCACCACGGAGCGGAAGACCTCGTTCTTCATGACCGTCCGCGCCAGCATCAGCTGGTCGACCGCCGTGCTCTTCGTCGTCTCCTCGAACCCGCTCGCCCCGGTGTACGTGGTGTTCTTCATGCCCAGGTCGGCGGCGGCCTTCTGCATCTTGACGACGAAAGCTTCCTGCGTGCCGGAGTCCCAGCGGGCCAGCGCGCGGGCGATGTTGTTGCCGGACGGAATCAGCAGCAGCTCCAGCATCTGCCGCTCGGTGAACTCCTGGCCGAGCTTGACCAGCACCCTGGACTCGTCGACCGACGCCGCCTCGTCCGCGGCGGTCTGGTCGATCTTGATCTTCGGGCCGGTCTCCTTCCCCTTGAGCGGGTGGTCGCGGAGGATCAGGTACGCGGTCATCACCTTCGTGACGCTCGCGATCGGCACCGGGGTCTGCGCGCCGCGCACACCCATGTTCCCGACGCCTTCGACCTCGACGACCGACTGGCCCATCACGGGCCACGGCAGCGACAGCGGACCGCCCTGGAAGGTGTACGAGGACGCCGAGGTCAGCGTCAGCGCCGGGGCCGGCAGCGGACGGAGCGACTGCGCGACCGCGACGGCGATCAGCAGCAGCACCACCAGCGGCGTCCAGATCTTGAACCGCCTGACCACCGTCCGCAGCTTCGTCTGGGGCGGCGGCGGAGTGTTCGTCAGCTCCGCCAGCAGCTTCAGCGGCTGCGCGGGCGCCGGCGGCAACGGCATCTGCCGGGTGCCCTGCGGGCCGGCCTCGGGCTGCGCGTCGGGCTGCGCGTCGGGAGCCTGGCCGAACGCGGACGGCTTCGGCGCCGGGGCCGAGGCCGAAGGGGTCGATGGGGCAGCGGGGGCGGACGGGGCAGCGGGGGCGGACGGGGTTGCCGGGGCGGCGGCTGCAGGGGCGGCCGGGCGCGCCGGACGCTCCACCTCCGGCCATGCGAGGGCGTACGGCGACGCTGACTGCTCCTGTGAGACCCGCGGGGGCTCCGCGGGGGATTGCGTGCGCGGCGCGGCCGGCACGTCCGCCGGGGCGCTCCTGGCGGCTTTCCACTCCGGCTTGCGGTCGGCAGGCTCGGCGGCGGGCGCGTGGACCGGCTCGGCCACCGGCTCCTGCGCCGGTTCTTCCACCGGTTCTTCCGCCGGCGCCTCCGCGGAAGCATCCCGGGGCTCGTCCTCGGGCTCGGCCGCCGGCTCGTCCGGGGTCTCGTCCTCGGGCGTGGCAGGCGCTCGGGGTGCGTCGGACGCTTCGGACGCGTCCTCAGCACCCACCGGCCTTGCGTCCTCGGGCTCGTCGGCCGCCTCGCCGACGGGCTCCTCGACGGACTCGTCAACAGGCTCGTCGGCCGCCGGCTCCGGTTCCGCAAGCGAATTCTCGGGAGTGTCCACGGCCGGAGAGACGGGCGCATCGGCAGGCGCTGCGTCATCCGTCCCGTCGTGCGCGTCCTCGGGGATCGTAGGTTCCGCGATGGCGTCGTCCGGACCGGGTACGTCGTCCGGCGTATCCGGACCAGTGCCGGATGCAGACGCGCCCGACTGGCGCGGCAGGCTCCCGCGGCCGCTGTCCGCGTCCTCGCCACCGGCCCCGCCGGTGGTCCCGGAGGACACCGGGTGATCTTCAGGACGGGGGTCCGTGCCGGAGCCCGGGTCGTCGGACAGGCCGCCGTGCTCCTCGCGCACGGCTTCAGGCACCACATTCGGCCCACGGAACACCGTCAGCCTCGGATCAAGCGCCTTCTTGTCGGCCGCCACCCCCGACGACTCCTGCTGCTGCTCCCTGCCGGGGGACTCGCCCGCCACGCAGACCTCCTCCACACATCGCGAGGGGCGGTCCCGTGCACGACGCACGACGCCCCATCTCACTCCACCAGTTTCCAGTTCCCGGCCTGGAAGCCCCTATCAGACCCGCCGGAACCATTCGCGGCCCGTCTGCGACACCACCGCTCACCCCCTAGACGAGAACGACATACCAGTCGGTTCCATCCCGAACACTCCAGGCGCTCTCGACAGATGAATGTGAGAGGCGTCACCCTGTCATTCATCCACGCGGGGAGGCATGGATGGGCAAGAGCCGCAGAACGATTCCGGAAGAGCTGTTGCTGCTCGCTCTGGACCCGACGACCGGGACCACAGCGCAGCCGCAGTCGCTCGACCTCGGCCTCGCCGGGGCACAGCTCGTCGAGCTGGCCCTGGCTGGACGGATAGCCCCTGATGGGGATCGTATCGCCGTGGTACACCCACGGCCGACAGGAGATCCGACACTGGACTCCGCGCTCGAGCTGCTGCGCCGTCGTGGCAGTCCGGTTCGCGCTGTCCACTGGATCGGCGGGCCCCGCCTGGGGCTGCGCCAGACGTATCTCGCGCATCTGGAGCGGTGCGGCATGGTGCATGCCGTAGCGGGACAGATGTGCGGGGTGCTGCCGACGACTCGCTACCAGGCGAGCGACAGCGAGGTCAGCCGGGACATCAGAGCCCGGCTCGACAACGCGATCCGCACCGGCGTCCCGCCGGACCCGCGGACCGCGGCTCTCGCTGCCCTCGCCCACGCGGTGGGCCTCGGCAAGCACCTGTATCCGGGGAACGAGGGCCGGTCATCGCGATCGCGCCTGCGGGACCTGATCAGATACGACCCGATGGGCGGTCTCGTCGCGCACGCCGTCATGGACGTGCAGAACGGCGCCGCGGCACAGCCGAAGCGGGCTCCCGTGCAGGGACGGCCCGCAGCGGTGGGGCCGGCCGGGCACAACAGCATGGCCCGGGCCGGAGCGCGATAGCGGCGCCCCGGAGCAGTGCGCGGGGCGAAGTTCGCAGTTCGCGGTACCCGGCAGATGAGCAGCACGCAGACAGCAGGGACGGCAGGCAAGGGCACGGTGTCCGGCGGCAGGGACCGGACACCGAAGGCCCGCCGTCCTCAGCGACCCTCCCCCGGCCCTCGGGCCCGGGGAAATCCAGGGAACCGCTACGACGCGCGGGGTGGGGCACCGGTCAACGCCGGTCCCCCACCCCGCGCGTTGCGTTTGCGCAGTTCGTACGACCAATCGCCAGCGCGGTGATGACCGGTAGTGGCAGGCTGCTGACCAGCAGTACGCACGCGGTAGGAAAAGCGTCACAAGTGCGGCAGAGAAGAAGTACGAGAAGTAGTCCGGAGCCGGAGGTGCACCACCCGTGGCGGCCAACGTTAATCCCACCGTCAGGCGACGCCGACTTGGATCGGAGTTGCGCAAACTCCGCGAGACCAAGGGGATGACCGCGGAGGAGGTGGCGGCCCGGCTGCTGGTCTCGCAGTCCAAGATCAGCAGGCTGGAGAACGGCCGCCGCAGCATCAGCCAGCGCGATGTCCGCGACCTGTGCGGCGTGTACGGCGTCGAGGACCAGAGAATCGTCGATTCCCTCATGCACATGGCGAAGGAATCCCGTCAGCAGGGCTGGTGGCACGCGTTCGGCGATGTGCCGTACAGCGTCTACATCGGCCTGGAGACCGAAGCGGAATCACTCCGGGTGTACGACTCGCTCGTAGTTCCGGGCCTTCTGCAGACCCGCAACTACGCCGAGGCGGTCATCGAGGGCACGCTGCCCGAGGCCACCCCCGAGCAGGTCGACAAGCGCATCGACATCCGGCTGCGGCGCCAGGAGCGGATCACCGACCCGGCCTCTCCGCTGCGGTTCTGGGTCGTCATGGACGAATCCGCGCTGCGCCGGGTGGTCGGCAGCAAGGACGTCATGCGCGAACAGCTCGAGTACCTCGTGCAGATGGGCTCACAGGCGCACGTCACCGTTCAGGTACTCCCGTACGAAGCCGGCGCACACCCCGGCATGTCGGGAAACTTCGCGATTCTCGAATTCCCGGACGCGACCGATTCCAGTGTGGTGTACATCGAAGGCGTGACCTCCGACCTGTATCTGGAGAAGCCGGTCGATGTCCACGGATACAGCGTGATGTACGAGCATCTCCGTGCACAGGCACTGAGTGCCGAAGCGAGCCGTCAGTTCATCGCGGACGCCGCGAAGGAATACGCGCGCTGAGACGAGTTGAGGGTCGGCGAACCGTCAACACGGCTCTCCGACCCACCCTGGACTGGGAAAGGCGGGAGAATACACCCCCGTCGGCTCAATACGGAAGAGTCACATGGAATATGCCATCCGGTCGAGTGAATAGACCCTGCGGTGGGTGATGTTGGCGAGTAGCTTCAGTCGCGTCAGAGCTGCACAACCAGAAAAGCTCGGAGCGATCATGGCAATTCAGCTGGGCAACACCAAGGCGTGGACCAAGTCCTCGCGTTCTCAGGGGAACGGCGCATGCGTGGAGGTGGCCTCACCCACCCTCAGCGCTGTCGCCGTCCGTGACTCCAAGGATCCCTACGGTCCGACCCTCGACTTCTCGCCGGAGTCCTGGGCAGCCTTCGTCACCGACGTCGGCCGGGGTTCGTACGACCTCGACTGACCCGGTGGGAGCAGCAGAACCGATCAGCAGTGCCGAAGAGCCCTCTCGTCCGGCCCGCCGTCCTGGCCGAGAGGGCCCACTGCGGGCCGTGAGAGGCCCGCACCCGGCTCCGCTAGCGGAGCCGGTCCACGTAGGTGTCCGTGCCGGGGACGGTGGGGACGAAGGGCGCTACCAGCTCGACGCGGCCCAGGCCGGAGGCGGCGACCTCGTCGTCCAGGCCGGTGAAATGGGCGTCCCACGCCTCGCGGGGATCCTGTTGCAGGAACCAGAGCAGCGTCAGACGGGTGTCGACCCCCTCGACCTGCTTCACGTACGTCATCCTGTCGCCGGGCAGCGGCGTCGGCTTGAAGATCGTCACCATCGCGGCCGGTGAGCCCGCGAGGCGCTTGGGCAGGTGCCGGGAGCGCAGCCACTCCAGCAGTTCCTCGCGCTGCTCGGCCGATTCGGCGTCGATGACCTCCACGACCAGCCCGGTGTAAGGGTGGTCGAGCGCGTGGAAGTCCCGGGGGCCGGCGGCGCCGTCGCGGTAGACGGTGGCGGAGTGGTCCTGGAAGGCCGTGAAGACATGGGTGCGGTCCTGGTAGACCCGGCCGTCCCGGTTGAGGCGCTTGTTGATGCCGACGGTCCACTTCATGTGGTCGTCGTAGCGGCCGGCGGTGACCCAGTAGGTGGAGATGTAGCAGCCCGCGGTGACGGGCTGGGCGACGGCGGACTTCTCCGGGTAGCGGAGCAGCTGCAGATCGCGGGTGGCGACCCAGCGGCGCCCGGCGTACATCCAGGGCATGGCCATCGCGCCCGCGATGAAGTGATCGTCCTCGTACCACCTGTTGTACGCGTACTCATGGCCCGGCAGGGGTTCCACCATGGTGATCAGGGCGTGCCCGACCCGCACCCCGTACGGCCCGACGGAGGCCAGCTCCGCGTACACCTCGCTGCGCGTCTCTTCTGTCATGCCTACAGGTGTAGCTGACGATACGTCAGATGGGGAGGGATCGGTCGCGACCGCGCGACGGATCCGGCCGCGCGGGCTTGCCTGCCGAGCGGCACGCCGTCGCGAACCCTGCTCCCGTTCGTATGTTGGTCAAATAGGTGGACACGCCACCGATTATTCGTAGGCTGCGCGCATGACGCGAATGCATCGAGCGAACCGAGCCGACGTCCCTGCCCTGGCCGCCCGCGCCGCTTCGGTCGGCGCGTCGCCGGTACGCGAGATCCTCGCGCTCACCGCGCGCCCCGAAGTGATCTCCTTCGCGGGCGGACTGCCGGCCCCCGAGCTCTTCGACGCCGAGGGGATCCGCGCCGCCTACGACCAGGTGCTCGCCGAGGCGCCCCAGCGCGTGCTCCAGTACTCCACCACCGAGGGCGACCCGGCGCTGCGCGGCGCCGTCGCCGCCCGGCTCGGGGCGCGCGGGCTCCCGACCGACGCGGACGACCTGCTCGTCACCGCCGGCTCCCAGCAGGGCCTGGCGCTCCTCGCCACCGCGCTGCTGGAGCCGGGCGACACCGTTCTCGTCGAGGACCCCACCTATCTGGCCGCGCTGCAGTGCTTCGGCTTCACGGGGGCGCGGGTGCTGCCGGTGCCGTCCGACGAGGACGGGATCGATCCCGCCGCGCTGGAGGAACTCGTCGTCCGCGAGCGGCCGAAACTGCTCTACCTGATCCCGAACTTCCAGAACCCCACCGGGCGTACGCTCCCGCTCGCCCGTCGGCAGGCGGTCGCCGAGGTCGCCGCACGGCACGGGCTGTGGATCGTCGAGGACGACCCGTACGGCGAGCTGCGGTTCGACGGGGAGCCCGTGCCGTGGATCGCCTCCCTGGAGGCGGCCGCCGACCGCACCGTCCTGCTGGGCTCGTTCTCCAAGATCATGGCGCCGGGCATGCGGCTCGGCTGGCTGCGGGCCCCGGAGGCGCTGCGGCGTGCCTGCGTCATCGCCAAGCAGGCCGCGGACCTGCACTCGTCCACCGTCGACCAGGCCGCGGCGGCGCGCTATCTCGCCGACCGCGACCTCGACGCCCATCTCCACCGCGTGCGCGGCGCGTACCGCCTGCGGCGCGACGCCCTGCTGGCCGGCCTGCCGGCCGCGCTCCCGGCGGGCAGCGCCTGGAACCGGCCCGACGGCGGGATGTTCCTGTGGGTCCGGCTGCCGGACGGCTTCGACGCCACCGCCCTGCTGCCGGTCGCCGTCGCGCACGATGTCGCGTACGTCCCCGGCGCCCCCTTCTACGCCGGCCCCGGCGACCCGGCCACCCTGCGCATGTCCTTCACGACGCACACCCCCACCGAGATCACGGAGGGCCTGCGGCGCCTCGCCAATGCCCTGACCGCAACGTCGGCACCTACGGTGCGCCGACCCGTCCGAACGTGAGGTGACCGGGGCCGGCTGGGGGCACCCCCGGCCGGAGGTTGGGGGACCGTAAACAGTCGATGTCGAAGCCCCGCCCCGGAGGACCCCGGCACCGGCACCCGCCCGGCGCGGGGGTGGCGTTCTGGTCGGCATGGCCCTAACCTGACGATCCGTCAGAACTGCTCGGGTCAGAACTGGAACCGCGCCGGAGGCACGCATGTTGCTGTCAGGAAAGACCGTGGTCGTATCCGGGGTCGGCGCCGGGCTCGGGCAGCGCGTGGCCGTCACCGCCGCGCGCGACGGCGCGAACGTGGTGCTCGGGGCGCGGACCGAGGCGCAGCTCGCGAAAGTGGCGGAGGAGATCGACCCCGAAGGGTCGAAGGTGGCGTGGCTCTCCACCGACATCGCCGAAGGCGACCAGTGCGAGGCGCTCGCGGCGCTGGCGGTCGAGCGGTTCGGCGGGATCGACGCGGTTGTGCATGTCGCCGCCATGGACGGCTACTTCGGCGGTCTGGAGGACGCGGACTTCGCCTCGTGGCAGCGGGTCCTGGACGTCAATCTGCTCGGCACCCTGCGGCTCACCAAGGCGTGCCTGCCGGCACTGAAGGCGCACGGCGGTTCGGTGGTGATCATCGGGACGCAGTCCGCGGTGGCGGCGCCCTCGCAGGTGCGGCAGGCGGCGTACGCGGCGTCCAAGGGCGCTCTGACGTCGGCCATGTACTCGGTGGCGCGCGAGCTGGGCCCGTACCGGATCCGGGTGAACACGGTGCTGCCCGGCTGGATGTGGGGCCCGCCGGTGCAGGCGTTCGTCCAGTTCTCGGCACACACCGAAGGCGTGTCCGAGGACGAGGTGCTGGGCCGGCTCACCGAGCGGATGGCGCTCCCGGAGCTGGCGACGGACGGGGACGTGGCGGAGGCCGCGGTCTTCCTGGCCTCCGACCGGGCTCGTGCGATCACCGGGCAGTCGCTGCTGGTGAACGCCGGCGAGCTGATGCGGTAGCACTCGGCGGCAACGCGGCCCGGCGTCCCTCCCGGACGCGGCGGACACGCAGCGGCAATCGGCGCGACCGGCCCCCTCCTCTCTCTACCGCGCGGGATCCCGTTCCCGCGCGGTACTTCGTCATGCCCCGCAGGACGTCCAGCGAAGTGCCCGCTCATCGTGTGTTCGCGGTCACGGTCACGACAATGCCAAGGAAGGTCAAGAACGAGTAAAATCGTTCGGCTTTCTGATTTCTGTTCAGACTCTTGAACGCAGAGACCCTTGACCGACCGCCCTGACAGGGGGTTCAATCCCGGAAGTCCCCACTCCCGCACGGGGGCACCCGCCGCAGCGAACGTCACAGCGAAGTGCGTTTCACGTTCACAAGGCGGACCCCCTGGAGGGGACATGAACAATCTCGACTGGGCCGTACTCATCGCCTACTTCGGCGTGATGATCGCGATCGGAGTCTGGTCGCACAAGCGCATCGACGATGTCGGCGACTACTTCACCGCCGGCGGCAAGATGCCCTGGTGGCTGGCGGGCATCTCGCACCACATGTCCGGTTACAGCGCGGTGATGTTCACCGGATACGCGGGCATCGCCTACAAGTACGGGGTGACGTCCTACGTCACCTGGTCCTTCCCGATCGCGATCGGGATCGCCATCGGCGCCAACCTGTTCGCGCCCCGGATCAGCCGGCTGCGCTCCCGGCTGCATGTCGCCTCGCCGCTCGAATACCTCAAGAACCGGTACAACCTCACCACCCAGCAGGCGCTCGCCTGGTCCGGTGTGCTGCTGAAGATCGTCGACGTGGGCGCCAAGTGGGCGGCCATCGCGACCCTGCTGTCGGTGTTCACCGGCGTCACGATCACCCAGGGCATCGTCATCACCGGCGCGATCACCGCCGTCTACTGCACCGTCGGCGGTCTGTGGGCCGACGCGCTCACCGAACTGGGGCAGTTCGTCATCCAGCTGCTGGCCGGTCTCGCCATGCTGGTGGCCGCCCTCAGCAAGATCGGCGGCATCAGCGGGATCTGGAACGTCTGGGACGACCCGAAGCTGCAGGGGCACACCAGCGGCACCGCGGGGCCGTACACGCTGATCTTCCTGCTGGCGTATCTGTTCATCAAGACCTTCGAGTACAACGGCGGCATGTGGAACCAGGCCCAGCGCTACATGGCCACCGCCAACGCCAAGGAGGCCGTCCGCTCGGCCCGGCTCTCCGCCGCCCTGTGGTTCATCTGGCCGCTGGTGCTCTTCTTCCCGATGTGGGTCTCCCCGCTGCTGGTGACCGCCAAGAAGCCCGACGGGTCGGACTCGTACGGCCTGATGGTCGAGCAACTGCTGCCGCACGGACTGCTGGGACTGGTCGTCGTCGGCTTCTTCTCGCACACCATGGCCATGTGCTCCTCCGACGCCAACGCCATCGCGGCCGTCGTCACGCGCGACATCGCCCCGGCGTTCTCCAAGACGGCACGGGCCTGGACCCAGCGCGCCGGACTGATCGCCGCGCGGCTCACCACGCTCGCCTTCCTCGGCCTGTCCATGGCGATCGCCACCCAGGTCAACTCGCCCACCTTCAAGGACATCATCACCATCGTCATCAAGTGGGTGGCGGGACTGATGGGGCCGATCGCCATCCCCTTCATGCTCGGCCTGCTGCGACCGTTCCGTAAGTCCGGGCCGACCGCCGCGCTCACCAGCTGGGCGATGGGTCTCCTGGCGTTCTACCTGCTCAACTACCCGGTCAATGACGCGATCGACGGCGGGGTGAACCTGGAGTACCAGATCTCGGTACCGCTCGCGGTCTCGCTCGTCCTGTACATCGTCATCGGCTTCATCAAGCCGGAGGACACCCCGGAGCGGGACGCGCTGCTGGAGAAGATCAACACGGACGGTGGCGGCGACAGCGGTTCCGCCGCGGCCGCGGCCGTCCCGGAGCCGGCCAAGCCGCAGGACACGGCGGCGGTCCCCGCCCACGACTGAGGCGGCGGCTACGAAACGTAAGGGCCGGTCCCGAGGGGACCGGTCCTTACGCGTTCGGGTAGCGCTCCAGCCAGGACGGTGACGACCCGGCCGGGCCGTGCAGCGCCGGGGCCTGTGTCATCTCCATCGCGAAGTCGTCGGCCAGCTGCAGGATCGTGCCGCGCCCCTCCAGCTCCGCTATCCACGACGGCGGCAGCGCCGTCTCGCCGTGCTGCGCGCCCAGCAGGTTGCCGCAGACCGAACCGGTCGAGTCGCTGTCCCCGCCGTGGTTCACCGCCAGCAGCAGGCCGTGCCGGACGTCCTCGGCGACGAGCGCGCAGTACACGCCGATCGCCAGCGCCTCCTCCGCCGTCCAGCCCTCCCCCAGCGACTCCACGCGCTCCGGTGACGGCATCCCCTGCCGGACGGCGCCCAGCGCCCGCTGCAGGGCGTCCGTGGTCTCCTGGTGGTCGGGGCGCGAGCCGAGCAGCGCCAGCGCGTGCTGCACGGCGCCGTCGAGCGCGTCGCCGCGCGCCAGCCCGTGCACGATGACGGCGAACGCGCCCGCGGCCAGCTGCCCGGTGGGGTGGCCGTGGGTCTGCGCCGCGCACTCGACCGCGAGCTGGAACACCAGCCCCGGCTCCCAGCCGACCAGCAGCCCGAACGGCGCCGAGCGCATCACCGTGCCACAGCCCTTGGAGTCGGGGTTCTTCGGATGCTCGACGGTGCCCATCCGGTCGTCTCCGAGCCCGTTCAGGCACGCCCGGCCGGGCGCGCGGCGCGCGTACAGCCACTCCTCGCGCGCCAGCCAGCCGGTGTCCTTGCGGCGCTCGTCGGGTCCCCAGTCGCTCTGGGTGGCCGCCCAGCGCAGATAGGCGCGGTGCACGTCGGTGGGCGGATGCCAGGCGCCGCTGTCGCGCCGCACCTGGGCCCGTATCAAGCCTTCCGTGGTGAAAAGGGTCATCTGGGTGTCGTCGGTGACCGTGCCCCGGCGGCCGAACGCCGGCACGAAGTCCGTGACGCCGTCCGGGCCGTGCTCCGCCCGGATCGCCTTCAGCGAGTCGAACTCGATGCCCGCGCCCAGCGCGTCGCCGATCGCCCCGCCGAGCAGGCAGCCGCGTACGCGGCTGCGGAAATCCTGCTGCTGCGCCCGTCCCCAAACCGCCGTCAAAGCGAGCCCCTTCGGTCAGCAGCTGTCAGTCGCAGCACGATAGTCGACATTGCCGCTCACGTCCCGTGTCCCCGACGGCACAGGGGGTGCACCGGCCAGGGCTCGTCGCACGCCCCCACGGCCCGTCGCACGCCCCCTGTCCGTACGCCGTCCGCCCCCATCACGGATGCCGTCCGTCCCCTCCACCGCCGTCCCCTCCACTGCCGACCCCTACGCGTCGAGCACCGGCAGCAGCTCCGGCAGATGGCCGTCGGAGGCGAGGCCCGCCGCCTGGCGCTCCGCGGAGACCTCGCCGTACAGGGTGGTGCGCTGACGGGACGGCCGGCCGGCCGATTCCGCGATGGCGACCAGGTCCTGGATCGACCGGTAGGAGCCGTAACTGGAGCCGGCCATCCGGGAGATGGTCTCCTCCATCAACGTGCCGCCCAGGTCGTTCGCCCCGGAGCGCAGCATCTCCGCCGCGCCCTCCGCGCCCAGCTTGACCCAACTCGTCTGGATGTTGGGGATATGGGTGTGCAGCAGCAGCCGGGCCATCGCCGTGACCGCCCGGTTGTCCCGCAGCGTCGGGCCGGGGCGGGCGATACCGGCCAGGTAGACGGGCGCGTTGGTGTGGATGAAGGGCAGCGTCACGAACTCCGTGAAGCCGCCGGTCTCCTGCTGGATCTCGGCGAGCAGCCGCAGATGGCCCAGCCAGTGGTGCGGCTGGTCCACATGCCCGTACATCATCGTGGAGGACGAGCGCAGGCCCAGTGAGTGCGCGGCCTTCACGACCTCCACCCACGTCGCCGTCGGCAGCTTGCCCTTGGTGAGGACCCAGCGCACCTCGTCGTCCAGGATCTCGGCGGCCGTGCCGGGGATCGAGTCGAGCCCGGCCTCCTGGGCCGCCGCCAGCCAGTCGCGGATCGACATGCCCGTACGCGTCGCCCCGTTGGCGACCTCCATCGGCGAGAAGGCGTGCACGTGCATGCCCGGCACGCGCTCCTTCACCGCCCGCGCGATGTCGAAGTACGCGGTGCCCGGCAGGTCCGGGTGGATACCGCCCTGCATGCACACCTCGGTCGCGCCGACCTCCCACGCCTGCTCGGCGCGGTCGGCGACCTGCGACAGGGACAGCGTGTACGCGTCCGCGTCGGTGCGGCGCTGCGCGAAGGCGCAGAACCGGCAGCCGGTGTAGCAGACGTTGGTGAAGTTGATGTTCCTGGTGACGATGTACGTGACCTCGTCGCCGACCGTGTCGCGCCGCACGTCGTCCGCGATCCGGCACAGCGCGTCCAGCGCCGGGCCGTCCGCGTGCAGCAGCGCGAGCGCCTGCTCGTCGGTGAGCTTCGTCGGATCGTCCGCGGCCGTCGCGAGCGCGGACCGTACGTCCCCGTCGACGCGGTCCGGCACCATGCCGGGCGCCGCCTGCTCGCGCAGCGACTCCCAGTCGCCGTACACGTCGTCGAAGTCGTCCCTGCGGTCGCCGGTGCGCCCGGTGGTGTCGATCGTCGCGTGCAGGTCGGTGCGGCCGGTGGCCGTGAACGCCTCGTCCGGCTCCTGCCAGAGCAGCCCGACGGGCTTCGCGTCCTCGTCCGCCAGCGCCGTTTCGGGGTCCGCGAGGGCCCGGACGTGCGGCAGCAGCCGCGGGTCGAGCCACGGCTCGCCGCGCTGGATGAACTCGGGGTAGATCGTGAGCCGCTCGCGCAGCGTGAACCCGGCGGCGGCGGTCCTCTCGGCCAGCTCGTCGATGTGCGGCCACGGGCGCTCGGGGTTGACGTGGTCGGGGGTCAGCGGGGACACCCCGCCCCAGTCGTCGATCCCCGCGTCGATGAACCGCGCGTACTCCCCGTCCACCAGGTTCGGCGGCGCCTGGACGCGGGCCGCCGGGCCGAGGAGCAGCCGGGCGACCGCGATCGCCGCCGCCAGCTCCTCCAGCTCCGCGTCCGGCATGCCGCGCATCGCCGTGTCCGGCTTGGCGCGGAAGTTCTGGATGATTACTTCCTGGATGCCGTGGTACTGGCGGGCGATCTTCCGTATCGCGAACAGCGATTCGGCGCGCTCCGCGTACGTCTCCCCGATCCCGATCAGGATGCCGGTGGTGAACGGGACGTTGGAGCGGCCGGCGTCCTCGAGGACCCGCAGCCGTACGGCCGGGTCCTTGTCGGGCGAGCCGTAGTGCGGGCCGCCGGGCTCGGACCAGAGCCGGGTCGCCGTCGTCTCCAGCATCATGCCCATCGACGGCGCGACCGGCTTGAGACGCTGCAGGTCCTGCCACGACAGAACGCCGGGGTTCAGGTGCGGCAGCAGTCCGGTCTCCTCCAGCACCCGGATCGCCATCGCGCGCACATACGCGAGCGTGTCGTCGTACCCGTGCGCGTCCAGCCACTCCCGCGCCTCGGGCCAGCGCTCCTCCGGACGGTCCCCGAGCGTGAACAGGGCCTCCTTGCAGCCCATTTCCGCGCCCTTGCGCGCGATGTCGAGGACCTCGTCGGGAGACAGGTACATCCCGTGCCCCTCGCGGCGCAGCTTGCCGGGCACCGTCACGAAGGTGCAGTAATGGCACTTGTCACGGCACAGCCGGGTCAGCGGGATGAAGACCTTCCGCGAGTACGTGATCACCCCGGGACGGCCGGCCGTCTCCAGGCCCGCGTCACGCACCCGGGCCGCGGTCGCGGACAGGTCCACCAGGTCGTCGCCACGTGCCTGCAGCAGCACCGCCGCCTCGGCGGTGTCCAGCGTGACTCCGTCGCGGGCACGCTTCAGCGCGCGCCGCATGCCGTTGGTAGTGGGGGTCGGCTCCTCGGGGCGGGACAGGCTCATGGTCATCTCCCGAGCATAGGTCGCTGCCCGGCACGCGGGGTCATGGCATTTGCTATGGCGTTGGCCACCCGGGGGGCGGTGTGGGTCGCAGGGACCGCGCGTGGTCGTACGGCGCGGGTCACAGGAACCGCGCGTAGTCGTCCAGCACGCGCAACACCTCGTCCTCGCCGGCCGGTGGCAGCTGGACCACGCACTCCTCGATGCCCAGCTCACCGAAGTGCGCGAGCTTTCCCTCGGTCGGGCGCACCGCCGACGGAACGATCTGCGGCCCGCCCGGTCCGCGGCCCGCCCCGTCCCACACCTCCCGCAGCCGCGGCAGCGCGTCGGCGAGGCCGCCGCCCCCGATCGGCATCCAGCCGTCCGCGTAGTCCGCGATGTGTCCGAACAGTTTCGGCCCGGCGGCCCCGCCGACCAGCGTCCGCAGCGGACCCACCGGCTTCGGATGGGCCTGGCTCGCCGCCACCGACGCGAACTCCCCCGCGTACGCCGTCGGCTCGGGCGCCCACAGCGCCCGCATCACCCGCATCCGGTCCCGTACGAGATCGCGCCGCCGCGCCCACTCCACTCCGTGGTCCGCCGCCTCCTCCACGTTCCAGCCGAAACCCACCCCGAGCGTGAACCGCCCGCCCGAGAGGTGGTCGAGCGTCGCGATCTGCTTCGCCAGCACGATCGGATCGTGCTGCGCGACCAGCGTGATGGCGGTCCCCAGCGCGATCCGCCGGGTGGCCGCCGCGGCGGCCGCGAGCGCGGTGAACGGGTCGAACGTCCGCCCGTACTCGCGCGGCAGCGGCTCCCCCATCGGCGCCGGCGTGGTCCTGGCCACCGGAATGTGCGTGTGCTCCGGCAGGAACAGCCCGGCGAACCCGCGCTGCTCCAGTTCCTCGGCGAGGCGCACGGGGCCGATGGTCTCGTCGGTCAGGAAGATCGTGGTGTTGATCCGCACGGGCAACCTCCGGTTGAGGGTGGAGTCGAACTTCGTTCAGCTACGTGTGCGTTTGCATGCGATCCGGTCATCCGCCGGCCGCTCGCCGTTCCGGCCTCCGACGCTCCGGAGTAGAACAGTTCGCTGCGGAACCTCCCACCCCTCTCGCCCAGGAGGCACGACGGATGGAACGACGCGAAGTTCTCAAGTTCACAGCGCTCGCGGGAGCCACCGGAGTGTTTACGCTGGCTCCTGTGAGCTTCGCTGGAGCCGAGCCCGCGGGCGCGGGTGCGCAGGACAGCGCCCCCGCGGCCGAGGAGACCCGTACCGTCACCGGGCATCTGCCCACGGGTGTGGCGGACTTCGTCTACCTGCCCGTGAACGTGCCGCACGGCGTCCGTGAGATCGCCGTCTCGTACACCTACGACCGGCCGGCCGTGCCCGTCGGAACCGTCGGCAACGCCTGCGACATCGGCATCTTCGACCAGCACGGCACCGCGCTCGGCGGCAAGGGCTTCCGCGGCTGGTCCGGCGGCGCCCGCACCGCATTCACGATCAGCGCCGAGCAGGCCACGCCGGGGTATCTCGCGGGACCGGTCTCTCCCGGCACCTGGAACGTCGTCCTCGGGCCGTACACCGTCGCGCCACAGGGGCTGGACTACTCCGTCACCATCACCCTGCGCTACGGCCCGCGGGGCACCACCCCGGCGCCCACCTACCCGCCGCAGCACGCCAAGGGGCGCGGCCGCGCCTGGTACCGCGGCGACTGCCATCTGCACACCGTCCACTCCGACGGGCAGCGCACCCCGGCCGAGGTCACCGCCGCCGCGCGCGCCGCCGGACTCGACTTCATCAACACCAGCGAGCACAACACCACGTCCGCGCACTCCGTCTACGGGCCGCTCGCCGGCGACGACCTGCTCGTCCTCACCGGCGAGGAGATCACCACCCGCAACGGCCACTACCTGGCCATCGGCACGGACCCCGGCGTCTGGTTCGACTGGCGCTACCGCGCCCGCGACGACGCGTACGCGCGGTTCGCGCGCAAGATCCGTGGGGCGGGCGGCCTGGTGGTGCCGGCCCATCCGTACGGGATCTTCCCCGCCAGCCAGTGGAAGTTCGGCTACGACCAGGCGGACGCCATCGAGGTCTGGAACGGCCCCTGGGGCCCCGACGACGAGCTCTCCCTCAACACCTGGGACAACCTCCTCACGGCGTCCACCCGCGGCGACGGTCACTGGATCCCCGCCATGGGCAACTCGGACGCCCACCGCGAGCCGCAGGTCGTCGGCCTCCCCCAGACGGTCGTCCTCGCGGACGGCCTTGACCGTGCGGCTCTGCTCGCGGGAATCCGCGCGGGGCGCAGCTGGCTCGCGGAGTCGTCCGACGTCCAGCTCGCCTTCACGGCCACCGGGCCGCATGGGGAGCATGCGGGGATCGGGGAGCGGCTGGTGGTGGGGGCGGAGGACGTCGTGACGGTGCGGCTGGAGGTGTCGGGGGTGCCGGGGGTGCCGGTTGGGGGCGGGGTGTTCGGGGCGCAGGTGCGGTTGATGACGGACGAGGGCCAGATGTTCGCCACGCAGCTTGCTCCCTCCGGGACGGGTTCCGTTGAGTGGCGGACGACGGCGTCGCTGGCGGCGTACGTCCGGGCGGAGGTGCGGCATCCGGTTACTGACGGTGGGGTGAGTGGGCTTCCGGGGGCGGTTGCTGCGCTGACGAATCCGATGTGGCTGGACGTTCGGTAGGGGTCGGGGGCCGGGCCCTCCGGGGGAGGGGTCCGGAATCGTATATTTACGGGCCTGGCGGCCCACAAATACACGGCAGCATTTCGGACCCCTCCCCCTGCGGCCCCGTCCCCCTCACGTCACAACCGGAGCACTGATGCGGGTGCCGATACCCGTGCATCGGGTCCGTCCCCCGCCCCTTCACGTCCGCGGGTGCGGGGGCGGGTGCGCCACCGCCTCCGGATCCCTTGCGCCCGCGTCGAGTCTGCGGGCGGGTGCCGACGCTCGTGCATCTGTGCCGGTATCGGGCGGGTGGCTGGGGAAAGCCCGCCGCAGGCGCAACGGTGGGGCGGGCGCCGACGTACCGCACCCCGTCAGTCCCCGTTACACCGTGTGGACGGATGCCGTGTCGCGGCCCGACCGCAAGACCGTTCCGGGGACGGCGCCGGTGATTTCGTCGTCTCTGATCGTCTCGACGCCGTTGACCCGTACGGAGACGATGCCGATCGCGCGCGAGTCGAGTCGGGGGCTGTTGCCCGGGAGGTCGTGGACGAGGGTGGCGATGCCGGCGTCGATGCGGGTGGGGTCGAAGAGGACGAGGTCGGCGTAGTAGCCCTCGGTCACCCGGCCTCGGCCGCGGAGGCCGAAGAGCTGGGCGGGGTCGTCGGTGAGCATGCGGACGGCCTGTTCCAGGGGGACCAGGCGGCGGCCACGGAGGCAGTCGCCGAGGAAGCGGGTGGTGTACGGGGCGCCGCACATGCGGTCGAGGTGGGCGCCCGCGTCGGAGCCGCCGAGCATGACGTCCTCGTGTTCCCAGGTGCGGGCGCGGAGCGCCCAGCTGTCCGGGTCGTTGTCGGTGGGCATCGGCCACAGGACGGTCCGCATGTCGTCGTTGGCGCAGATCTCGACGATGGTCTCGAACGCCTCCTGGCCGCGTTCGGCGGCGATGTCCTTGACGACGCGGCCGCTGACGCCGGTGTTGGCCTCGGAGTAGGTGTCGCCGATGACGTAGCGGCCGAAGTTGGCGAGGCGGCGGAAGACGCCGGCTTCGGGGCTGTTGGCGCTGCGGAGCATTTCGGCGCGGACGGCGGGGTCGCGGAGTTTCGCGATGCGTTCGGGGATGGGGAGGTTGAGGATCTCGCCCCAGCCGGGGATGAGGTTGAGGGCGCAGAACGTGCCGAGGGACATGTTCATCGGCGTGAGGATCGGCATGGTGAGGGCGACGATGCGGCCGCCGGCCTTGCGGGCGCGTTCTGAGGCGGCGAGCTGGCGGGGGACGCGGGCCGGGACAGCGGCGTCGATGGTGAGGACGTTCCAGTTGAGGGGGCGTCCGGCGGCGGCGCTCATGTCGACGAAGAGGTCGATCTCCTCGTCCGCGAACTGGTCGAGGCAGCCGGCGACGATCGCCTCGATCTGGGTGCCCTCGTGTTCGCCGACGGCGCGGGACAGGGCGATGAGTTCGTCGCGGCCGGCGTGCCGGGAGGCGACGGGTCGGCCGTCGCCGTCGGAGTGGGTGGAGGACTGGGTGGTGGACAGTCCCCAGCCGCCGGCGGCCATGGATTCGTGGAAGAGCTGGAGCATCTGCTCCAGCTGCTTCCCGGTCGGCTGTCCGCCGACGGCGTCCGGGCCCATGACGTGCCGGCGGAGCGCGCAGTGGCCGACCATGAAGCCGGCGTTGACGGCGATCCGGCCTTCGAGGGCGTCGAGGTACTCGCCGAAGGAGGACCAGGTCCAGTCGACGCCCTCCTCCAGGGCCTTGAGGGACATGCCCTCGACCTTGGACATCATGCGGCGCGTGTAGTCGGCGTCCTCGGGGCGGGCGGGGTTGAGCGGGGCCAGGGTGAAGCCACAGTTGCCGCCCGCGATGGTGGTGACGCCGTGGTTCATGGACGGGGTGGCGAAGGGGTCCCAGAACAGCTGGGCGTCGTAGTGGGTGTGGGGGTCGACGAAGCCGGGGGTCAGGACGAGGCCGGTGGCGTCCTCTTCGGTCCTGGCGGGCTCCGTGACGGTGCCGGGTTCGGCGATGGTGGCGATCTTGCCGCCGCGCAGACCGACATCGGCGGTGTACGCGGGGGCTCCCGTGCCGTCCACCACGGTGGCGCCCTTGATCAGGTGGTCAAGCATGGTCGATCTCACCTCTCCGGGTTGTGAAGTCGTGCGGGCGTGGTTGCGCCTCCGGTCCGGACAGGTCGGCAGACCGCTGCCGTATGACGCCCTGTCCCGGCCGGAGGCGCGGGGCGGCGGTCCGGGAAGACGCCGCCCCCGCTTCTACTGGCCCGCCGCCTGGCGGAACCGGGTGGTGCGGTGCACCGGGTCCGTGTCGATCTTCGGGATGACGTGCTCACCGATGAGCTTGATCGTGTTCATCGTGTCCTCGTACGAGATCCCGATCGGCAGCCCGAAGGAGAGCTGGTCGGCGCCGGCCTGCTCCCAGCGCTTGCACTGCGCGGTGACCTCGTCCGGGTCGCCGCAGATCATCAGCTCCTCGGCGATGAGGAGTTCGATGATCTCCTCGCTGTACTCGGGAAGCAGTTCCGGCCACTCGGGGATGCCCTCGGGCCGGGGGAAGGTGTCGTGGTAGCGGAAGACCAGCGACTGCAGCCGGTTGAGGCCGCCCTTGGCGGCGATCTCGACGGCCTTGGCGTGCGTCTCCGCGCAGATGGCGGTGGACGTCACCATGACGTTGTCGTTGACGAAGTCGCCGATCGGCTCGGCCTCCTGGATGCCGTTCTTGTACTGCTCCAGCACCCACTCCATGTCGGAGACCTTCTGGACGCTGAAGCCGAGTACGCCGAGGCCCTTCTTGGCGGCCATCGCGTACGAGGAGGGCGATCCGGCGGCGTACCACATGGCCGGGTGCGACTTCCCGTACGGCTTGGGGAAGATCTTGCGCGGCGGCAGTGACCAGTGCTTCCCCTGGAACCCGACGTACTCGTCCTGGAGCCACATCTTGGGGAACTCGGCGATGGTCTCTTCCCAGATCTCCTTGGTGTGGTTCATGTCGGTGATGCCCGGCATGAACCCCAGGATCTCGTGGCTGCCCGCGCCGCGTCCCGAGCCGAACTCGAACCGGCCCTCGGAGAGGTGGTCGAGCATCGCGACCTTCTCGGCGACCTTCACCGGGTGGTTGACGGGGGCGAGCGGGTTGAAGATGCCGGATCCGAGGTGGATGCGCTCGGTGGCGTGGGCGAGGTAGCCGAGGAAGACCTCGTTCGCCGACAGGTGCGAGTACTCCTCCAGGAAGTGGTGCTCGGAGGCCCAGGCGTACTTGAAGCCGGACTTGTCCGCCTGGATGACGTACTCGGTCTCCTCCAGCAGCACCTTGTGCTCCGCCTGGGGGTCGACCGCGGAGCGCGCGACAGGCACATATCCCTGTACAAAGAGCCCGAATTCCAAGGAGGTTCACCGTCCTAAAGTTTTCTGACACTCCGTCAGATACGAACGACTCTGGCACCGCCTCGGCGGAGCGTCAATAGCTGATGATGTGTCAGATTCAGCGACTAGAAGACCGAGACCCCGGCGAGCCAGCCACCGTCGATCACGAATGGCTGCCCCGTGATGTACGACGAGTCATCGCTGGTCAGGAACAGTGCGAGCTTCGCCACCTCGGCCGGCTGACCGATCCGGCCCAGCGGTACGAGCTTCTTGTAGAACTCGTCCAGCGCGGCCGTGGACTCCGCCGGGTCCGCCTCCGGATCGAGCTGGGAGGGGTTGGACATGGGGGTGTCGATGGCGCCGGGGCACATCGCGTTCACCCGGATCCCCTTGGGCGCGCCCTCCATCGCGGCCACCCGCGTCATCCCGACGATCGCGGCCTTCGTGGCGGCGTACGACGTCAGCAGCGCCATACCGGTCAGCGCGGTGTACGAGGCGGTGTTGACGATCGTGCCGCCGCCGGCCGCCTCGATGGCGGGGATCGCCGCCCGCATCCCGAGGAACGCGCCGACCTGGTTGACCTGTACCACCAGCTGGTACTCCTCCAGCGGGGTGCTCGCCAGCTCGTTGAAGCGCAGGATGCCCGCGTTGTTGACCAGGCCGTCGAGCCGGCCGAAGGCCTCCGTCGTCGCGGCGACGGCCGCTGCCCAGTCCTCCTCGCGGCTCACGTCCAGATGGACGTAGCGGGCGCTGTCCCCTATCTCCTTGGCCAGCGCCTCGCCCTGCTCGTCGAGCACATCCGCGAGGACGACGTTCGCCCCCTCGGCGGCGAACAGCCGCGCCTCCTGCTCGCCCTGCCCGCGCGACGCGCCGGTGATCAGCACCACGCGCCCGTCCAGCTTGCCCATGTGTGTCCCCTTACTCGTTGAGGTGCGGAGCGACCTACTCGTCGAGGTGCGGCGCGACATCGGAGGCGAACGCCTCCATCTGCTCGATCAGCTCGGCCCTGCTACGGCTGCGGAACCGGACCTGGATCTGCCCGACCCCCATCGCCCGGTACTCCCGCAGGCTCGCCGCGAGCGCGTCCGGCTTGCCGTGCAGCGTGCGCCGCCCGACCTCCCATGCCGGCGCCCCGACGTACAGCGGCTCGGCGATGGTGCCGATCTCGATCGGCGTGGTGACGCCCGCCTGCTCGCGCAGTTCCCGGATCCGGGCGATCTGCTGGGGCAACTTGTCGCGCGGGTCGCCCTGCGGCAGCCACCCGTCGCCCCGGACGGCGGCCCGGCGCACCGCGGCGGGCGACGACCCGCCGACCCAGATCGGCGGCCCGCCCGGCCGGGCGGGGCGGGGGCGCTGCCCGAGGCCGCTGAAGTCGAAGAACTCCCCGTGGTGCTCGGGGAACTCCTCGGCGAACGCCGCCCGCAGCGCGTCGATCGTCTCGTCCAGCACGGGGCCGCGCCGCGCGAAGACGGCGCCGACCGCGTCGAACTCCTCCGCCACATGACCCGCCCCGACCCCGAGGATCAGCCGGCCTCCGGAGAGGTGGTCGAGCGTCGCGTACGCCTTGGCGGTGACCAGGGGGTGGCGCAGGCCGACGACGGCGACATGGCTGAGCAGCCGGACGTTCGTCGTGACGGCGGCGAGGTAGGCGAGGGTCGCCACCGGGTCGTACCAGGTGGTGCTCATCGCGTCGGCCAGGCGTCGCGGGATCGCGACGTGGTCGCACGAGGCGATGTAGTCGAACCCGGACCGGTCGGCGGCCCGGGCGATCTCGACGAGGTCGGCGGGGCCGGCCTGTCGTTCCCACGGCTCGGCGTACATCGTGCTCAGCGACTGGACGGGCAGTTGCATCCCGTAACGCACGGCGCGGCTCTCCCTTGGTCGACGGGGCGGGCCTGCGGCCCGGGCTTCGCGGCCCATCGTCGTATCTGACGGTGTGTCAGTAAAGGGGTACGCGGGGTTTTCTGGGCCGGCCTGCCGTCGCCGGCGTCGCACAACGACCCGTTGCCCACGTCGTACGACCGGCCGCCGCCCGCGTCGTACGGGCGCCCGGCGCCCGCGTCGTACAACCGTCCGCACCTTTCGGCAGTCGGACACGTAACACCATGACCAGAAGGACCAGTACTCACACCAGACAACAGGAGCACCACATGCGGCACCGGATATCACCCATCGCCGCAGTCGTGCTGCTGGCCGGCATCGCGGGCTGCTCCGGCACCGACGCGCCCACCTCCGTGCACACCCCTCCAGCCGCCAAGGCGGCCGGGGGCCCGCGTGCCGACTTCAACGGCGACGGGTACAACGACGTGGCCGTCGGCATGTCCGGTCCGGTGATCAACCCCGACCTCCTCACCAACAAGCCCGGTGCGGTCGTCGTGACTTACGGCGGCAAGAACGGGCTGGACGCCGCCCACAGCACTGTCGTCAACCATGAGACCGCCCACGTTCCCAGCGGCGCCTTCGGCGGCGCCATGACCTACGGCGACCTCGACAACGACGGCTACACGGACCTGATCGTCGGCAACGCCATCGTGTGGGGTGGCGCCGACGGCCTGTCCGGCGGCACACCGTTCAAGGTGCCAGACCACACGAAGGGCGGCTCGGTGAGCGCGTCCAGCCTGGCGGTCGGCGACTTCAACGGCGACGGCAAGGCCGAACTCGCCGCCTTCTCCTCCCGCGACGACAGCGCGGACGTATGGATCTTCGCGGGCGGCTTCACCCACATGGGCCCCGGCCCCGGCGTCTATAAAATGCCGTCCGGACTTCACGGTGTGCAACTCAACGGCGCGGACCTCCTGGCGGGTGACCTCACCGGAGACCACATCAGCGACCTGGTGATCGAAACCACCCGGTACACCGACGACGACACGCCCCCGAGTAACACCTTCTACCAGGGCTCCAAGAACGGCCTGGCCAAGGCATCGGGCAGTCCCCTCGCCCCGGGACACACCATCGCGGTCGGCGACATCAACCGTGACGGCTACGGCGACCTCGCCATCGGCGACTCCTCCAGCCACCAGTTCGACGGCCAGGAGGGCCGCGGCGGCTTCGTCACCGTCACCTACGGCAGCAAAGACGGTCCCGGCCACGGCCGCCCCGACCAGGTCATCAGCAAGGACACCCCCGGCCTCCCCGGCCCCGCTCCCGCCGGCCCGTTCGCCGACAGCGTCGCCCTCGGCGACGTCAACGGCGACGGTTTCGCCGACCTCGCCATCGGCGACGGGGCACAGCCCTTCGGGGCGACCATCAATGCCGGGAGGGTCATGGTCCTGCGCGGCTCGGCGGCCGGCATCACCACCACCGGCGGCCAGTACTTCACCCAGGAGACTCCCGGCATCCCCGGTGACAGCGTCACCAGGGACCGTTTCGGGGAGAGTCTGCTCCTCACCGACGTCAACAACGACGGCAAGGCCGACCTCACCGTATGCGGGCACGAGGACGACAGGAACCGGGGTTCCTCCTGGAACCTCCTCGGCACCGCAGAGGGCCTCAGCGCCACCGGTGCCCAGCGCTTCGGGCCGGCCGACTTCCACCTGCCCGACTACCGGAACTTCTGCGAATCCTCCACCGGCTGACACCTCGGGTACTGCGCTGCTCGGGCAGCGCAAGTACCCGAGGGTCTGCCTCAGCCCGCCCAGAGGCCGTCCGGGGTGAGGCCGAGGAGGTCGATCGCGTTGCCTCGGACGATGCGGTCGACGACGTCCGGGGCCAGATGCCCCATCTGTGCCTCGCCGACCTCCTTCGACTTGGGCCACGTGGAGTCGGAGTGCGGGTAGTCCGTCTCGTAGAGCACGTTGGGCACGCCGATGGCGTCGAGGTTCTTCAGTCCGAAGGCGTCGTCGAAGAAGCACCCGTAGACGTGCTCGGCGAACAGCTCGGACGGCGGCCGGAACACCTTGTCGGCCACGCCGCCCCAGGCCCGGTTCTCCTCCCAGACCACGTTCGCGCGCTCCAGGATGTACGGGATCCAGCCGATCTGGCCCTCCGCGTACATGATCCTGAGGTTCGGGAAGCGCTCGAACTTGCCCGACATCAGCCAGTCGACCATCGAGAAGCAGCAGTTGGCAAAGGTGATCGTCGAACCCACCGCGGGCGGCGCGTCCGCCGAGGTGGAGGGCATCCTGCTGGACGAGCCGATGTGCATCGCGATGACGGTGCCGGTCTCATCGCAGGCCCGCAGGAACGGGTCCCACGCGTCGGTGTGGATGGAGGGCAGCCCCAGGTGCGGCGGGATCTCCGAGAAACAGACGGCCCGCACACCGCGCGCCGCGTTCCTGCGCACCTCGGCCGCCGCCAGCTCGGCGTCCCAGAGCGGGACGAGGGTGAGCGGTATGAGGCGCCCGTGCGCGTCAGGGCCGCACCACTCCTCCACCATCCAGTCGTTGTACGCCCGCACCCCGAGCAGCCCCAGCTCCCGGTCCTTGGCCTCGGTGAACGTCTGGCCGCAGAACCGCGGGAAGGTCGGGAAGCAGAGCGCGGACTGGACGTGGTTGACGTCCATGTCGACCAGCCGCTCGGGCACGCTGAAGGACCCCGGACGCATCTGCTCGTAGGTGATCACCTCGAGCTTGATCTCGTCGCGGGAGTAACCGACGGCGGTGTCGAGGCGGGTCAGCGGCCGGTGCAGATCCTCGTAGATCCACCAGTCGCCGATCGGCCCGTCGTCACCCGGCTGCCCCATGACAGGGGCGAACTTGCCTCCCATGAAGGTCATTTCCTTCAGAGGGGCGCGGACGACGCGCGGGCCGATGTCGTGGTACTTGGACGGGAGCCGGTCCCGCCAGACGTTGGGGGGCTCAACCGTGTGGTCGTCCACCGAGATGATCTTCGGGAAGGTCTCCATGACCACCACGGTAGCGCCGATCTGACGATCCGTCAGCTACGTGAGCGGCCTGAAACACACTCCCACCCGCACGCCGGCGGGCGGTGACGTGAGGGGGCCGGGTCCGCAGGGGTGGGTTTCGAAATGCTGCCGAGCTATTTGTGGGCCGCTGGGGGCACCCCCGGCCGAAGGTTGGGGGACCGTAAATAGTCGATTTCGAAACCCACCCCGGAGGACCCGGCCCCCGCACCCCCCACCAACCCGCGCGCGCTACAACGCCACATGCGTAGGAAGCAGAATCCGCCACACCGCGTCCTCCACCCCGTGCACCGCCGCGATCCACCCCACGTTCTCCTCCTCCGTCCCCAGCCGCACCGCCTGCGCCAGTTCCGCCACCACATCCGCCAGGTCCCCGTGCCCCATCGCCGGCTCCAGCCGGCCGCCCGCGGGCCCGTCGTCCAGGTAGCGCTGGTAGCCCGGCGCGGTGCGCAGGACGCCCACCGGGCGCCAGCTCTCGGCCAGGCTCCACACCGGCTCACCGCCGACGAGGGTGCCGTCCGCCTCCACCACCTGCGTACGGGACCGGTCCACCGCCAGCGCGGTCCAGCCGTCGCCACCCGTCAGTACCGCGGCCGGCGCGCAGCGCTCGACGCAGCGGGCCACCGCCGACGTCACGCCCGGCGCGGGCAGCACGAGCGGTACCGCCGTCATCCCCGCGTAGAGGCAGCCGAAGAACGCCCCCGCGAGATCGGCCCCTTCGGGGTAGGCGAGCAGCACCCGGCTGCCGGGCGGCAGCAACTGCCCCAGCCGCGCGGCCACCGCCCGTGCCCGGCGGTCCAACTCCCGGTAGCTGCACCCGGCGGTGCCCGCCGTGGCGCCGTCGGGGAACGGCAGCACCGGCACCGACTGCGGTGCCCACGCCGCCCGTCGCCGCAACCACGGTCCGGGCAGCCGGTCGACGGCCGCCAGGCCCCTGGCTCCGCTCCGGGGGCGAGATCCGGACCCCGGACCATGGCCGGAACCCGACCCTGACCCCGAACCCGGTCCTGAACCGCTTCCCGAACCGGATCCGGTCCCGGAACCGGATCCGGACCCGCCTCTTGTCACCGCCACCGGTACACATTGTGAACACATGACTGACCTCTCACCTCCCTCGCACCAGGAAACACACCGGCACCACCGAAATTCACACAGCACAATCCGCGGGCAGACACAGACGGAACCTCAAATTCAGCACAACTTTCCCCGTAACGCCGGGTCGGGCCCCAGCACGGGGTGACCCCGGCCCTCCGACACGGCAAACTGGCACGGGACGGGGGGCTGAGCGATCGGCCCCACCCGTCATGCGGACACTGTTCCGGTACGCGATGAACGATAGATATACGCGCGTCGTGCCGATTGACACCGCATCGGCCGGCACGCCTCAGGGGGCAGCATGGACAGCGCGACAGGGCCCGACCGGGGACTGCGGTTCGCAGTTCTCGGTCCGGTACGGGCATGGCGCGACGACCAGCCGATCGTCACCGGGTCGCCGCAGCAGCGGGCGCTCCTGGCCGCGTTGCTGCTGCGCGGCGGTCGGACCGCGACCGCATCCGAACTCCTCGACGCCCTGTGGGGCGAGACGGCACCCACCACCGCGCTGGCCGCGCTGCGCTCGTACGCGTTCCGGCTGCGCAAGGCGCTCGGCGCCGACGCGCTCGTCACCGAATCCGGTGGCTACGCCCTGCATGTGGCGCCCGACGGGCTGGACTTCGCCGCGGCGGAGCGGCTCGCCGCCGAGGCCGAGAAGGCCCGGGGCGCGGGCGACCCGGTCCGGGCCCGCGAGTTGCTCGCGACGGCGCTGGGCATGTGGAACGGCGAACCGCTGGCCGGACTGCCCGGCCCGTACGCGGAGGCCCAGCGCAACCGGCTGGAGGAGTGGCGGCTCACCGTCACCGAGACCCGCCTGGAGCTGGACCTGGAACTGGCCGCGCACGCCGAGGCCGTCTCCGAACTGACCGCGCTCTCCGCCGAGCAGCCGCTGCGCGAACGGCTGCGCTGCCTGCTGATGCTCGCGCTCTACCGCAGCGGCCGGCAGGCCGAGGCGCTCGGTGTGTACGCCGACACCCGCCGGCTGCTCGCCGACGAACTGGGCGTCGACCCCTGCGCCGAGCTCAGCGAACTCCACCAGCGGATCCTGGAGGCCGATCCGGGCCTGGCCGCCCCCGCCGGGCCCGGCGCGCACACCGCCGAGGTGGTCCGGCCGGCCCAGCTTCCCGCGACCGTCGCCGACTTCACCGGCCGCGCCGCCTTCGTCCGGGAACTCGGCGCCCAGCTCACCGAGGCCGACAAGGGCGTCATGGCCGTCTCCGCGCTGGCCGGCATCGGCGGCGTCGGCAAGACCACCCTCGCCGTCCATGTCGCCCACGCCGCCCGCGAGGCCTTCCCCGACGGGCAGCTCTACGTCGATCTGCAGGGCACCGACGCCAGGCCCGCGGAACCCGAAGCCGTCCTCGGCTCGTTCCTGCGGGCGCTGGGCCTGTCCGACAGCGCGATCCCCGACTCGCTCGCGGACCGCGCCGCGCTCTACCGCTCCACCCTGGACGGCCGCCGGGTGCTGGCGCTGCTCGACAACGCCCATGACGCCGCCCAGGTCCGGCCGCTGCTGCCCGGCACGCCCGGCTGCGCCGCGCTGATCACGAGCCGGGTCCGGATGGTCGACCTCGCGGGCGCGCATCTCGTCGACCTGGACGTGATGAGCCCCGAGGAGGCGCTGCAGCTCTTCACCCGGATCGTCGGCGAGGAGCGCGTCACCAGCGAGCGCCAGTCCGCGCTCGACGTCGTCGCCGCCTGCGGTTTCCTGCCGCTCGCCATCCGTATCGCCGCCTCCCGGCTGGCCGCGCGCCGCACCTGGACCGTCGCCGTCCTGGCCCGCAAGCTCGCCGACCAGCGCCGCCGCCTCGATGAACTGCGCGCCGGCGACCTGGCCGTCAAGGCCACCTTCGAACTCGGCTACGGCCAGCTCGAACCGCTCCAGGCCCGCGCGTTCCGCCTGCTGTCGCTGCCCGACGGCCCGGACATCTCGCTGGACGCGGCCGCCGCCGTCCTGGACATGGACCCGTACTCGACCGAGGAACTGCTCGAAGCCCTCGTCGACATCAGCCTCATCGAGTCCGCCGCCCCGGCCCGCTACCGCTTCCACGACCTGCTGCGGCTGTACGCCCGCGAGTGCGCCGACCGCGACGAGACCGACGAGGCCCGCTGCCGGGCCTTGTCCCGGCTGCTCGACTTCTACCTCTCCTCCGCCGCGTGCGCGTACGAGCTGGAGAACCCCGGCGACCGCGTCCTCGACCACCTCGCCCCGACCGAACGGACCGGCCTGGCCTTCGGCACCCGCGAAGAGGCCCTGGAATGGCTCTTCTCCGAGGCCCAGGGCCTGCTCGCCGCCGTGCAGCAGGCCGCCGGCGGCGGCTGCGAGGGCCCGATGCGGCGCGCGGTCGACCTGCTGTGGGCGGCCCAGGACCTGATGGAGTCGGGCGTCTACGCGCGGCAGTACGAGCAGGGTGTGCAGGCGCTGGTGACGACGGCGGGCGACTGCGCCGAGCATCTGGTCGAGGGCCGGGCCCGCGTCCTCCTCGGCCAACTCCACCGGCTGTCCGGGCAGTTCGTGGCCGCGGACATGGAGGCGCAGCGCTCCTTCATCCTGGGCATGGCCGCCGAGGACCCGCTGACCCGCAGCTACGCCCTCAACCTGCGCGGCGGGATCGCCCTGCAGGGCCACCGCTTCGACGAGTGCGCCGAGTACCACAGCAACGCGCTGGAAGCGTTCCGCGAGGACGGCAACCGGCACGGCGAGGCCGCCGCGCTCAGCAACCTCTCCCGGGCCCAGCTGGAGCTGGGCGACACCGACGCCGCGGTGTCCGCCACCGAGCAGGTCGTGGCGATCTACCGCGGACTGGGCGCCGGCTTCCGGCTCGGCAACGGCCTGTACGCCATGGGCATCGCCCTCACCACGACCGACCGGCTCGACGAGGCGACCGTCTGCCTGACCGAGGCCCTGGGCATCTTCCACGAAGCGCGGCAGCGGTTCTGGGAGGGCATGACGCTCTTCCGGCTCTCCAAGGTCCACCTGGCGGGCGGCCAGTGGCGCCAGTCCGCGTCCCACGCCGAGCAGGCCCTCGTCATCCTCCGCGAGGTCGGCGGCGAATGGCGCACCGCGAACGCCCTCACTGTCCTGGGGCGAGCCCTCGCCGGCTTCGGCCAGACCATCCGCGCCCGCGCCTGCTGGCACGACGCCCTCGGCATCTTCACGGCGCTCGGATCCCCCGAGGCGGACGAGGTCCGACGGCTCATCGACGACCGGTCGTCCCCCGCCGTTGCCATATAATCGCAGGTCACCTCAATCAACGTGCTCGTTTATCTGTTGATTATCTCGGGATGCCAGGATTCCATTCATTGCACGAGCTACCCACCCGGTGGCGCACGGGGGTCGCCACCGGGTGGGTGCAACACAGGACCGACAAAACCTGGGGAGTCCATATGACCACCGAGATCCCGAAGCCAAAGAACGACGGCGGCACGGTCAAGCCGGACAACTGGCACAACGACAGCACGACGGAGCCCATCCCCGACGTCCTCCTCGCCGACGGTGGCCCCGAGACCAAGCCCGACAACTGGCACAACGACTCCGAGCCCGCCAAGTAACAGGCCGGGCCGGCGAATCGGGCCCCGCCCGCTCGGGGGAGCGCCAGGGGTGACCGGGGGAACCACAAAGCACGGGGAAGCACGGGGAAGCACGGGGGAACGCTCAGGAGCTCGGGGGAGCTCAGGAGCGAACGGGCTCGGGGGAGCCCATGGTCCGGGGGGACCGCACGGGAGAAGCTCAGGGGTTCGGGGGAACTCAGGAGTGCACGGGGCTCGGGGGAGCCCACTGGTGAACGGGTCCGGGGGGACCCGGCACGAATCCGGAGTCCGGGGGGACTCAGCGGAACGATCGGGACCGCACAGGGGGAACGCGAGAGACCGACCATGGCGTGGAGGGGGCGCCGTGGCCGGTCTCTCTTCCTGTGCGGGACCGGCTCTACCGCCGCGAGGGGAGCGGTCGACGTCCGCTTCGCACTTTTGCCCGGCTACGCGGGCGGCGTCCGCGTAGCCCCCCGCAGCTCCGCCTTCATCACTTTGCCGCTCGCGTTCCGCGGCAGTTCCGTCAGGAAGTTCACTTCCCTCGGGACCTTGTAGTTGGCCATTTCGCGGCGGGACCAGGCGATGAGGTCGTCCGCGGAGAGGGTGGAGTCGCGGCGGCGGATGACGTAGGCCTTGCCCACCTCGCCGAGGCGGGGGTCGGGGATGCCGATGACGGCGGCGTCCGTGACGTCGGGGTGGTGGCGCAGGGCCTGTTCTATCTCGGCGGGGTAGGCGTTGAATCCGCCGACGATGAACATGTCCTTGATGCGGTCGGTGATGCGCAGGTTGCCGTCGGCGTCCATGACGCCGACGTCGCCGGTGTGGAGCCAGCCGTCGGCGTCGATCGCGCGGTCCGTCTCGTCGGGGTCCTCGAAATAGCCGCGCATGACGTTGTAGCCGCGGACCAGGACCTCGCCGGGTTCGCCGGGCCCTGCGGACAGGACGCGTACCTCGGTGTCGGGGATGGCGCGCCCCGATGTGGAGGCGATGACTTCGGCGGGGTCGCCCTGGCGGCACATCGTGACCGTGCCGCCGGCCTCGGTGAGGCCGTACGCCGTCAGGACGGTGGCGATCTTCAGCTCGGAGCGCAGCCGTTCCACGAGTTCGAGCGGGACGACGGCGGCGCCGGTGACGACGAGGCGCAACGCGCTCAGGTCGTGCTTGGCGCGGGCCGGGTGGTCGAGGATCGACTGGTGGAGGGTGGGCGGGCCGGGGAGGACGCTGATGCGTTCCGCGGCGATGTTGGCGAGCGCGGTGTCGACGTTGAAGACGGGCTGGGGCACCATCGTGGCGCCGCGCATGAGGCAGGCGATGATGCCCGCCTTGTAGCCGAAGGTGTGGAAGAACGGGTTGATGATCAGGTAGCGGTCGCCCTCGGTCAGGCCGGCCAGTTCGCTCCAGACGCTGTAGACGCGCAGCGTCTGGGCGTGGCTGATGACGGCGCCCTTGGGGTGGCCCGTGGTCCCGGAGGTGAACGTGATGTCCGAGGGGTCGTCCGGGCGCAGCGAGTCCGCCCGGCGGCGCACCGCCTCGCGGGAGACCGTCCCGCCGCCCGCCAGGAAGTCCCGCCAGGTGCGGTAGCCCTCGGGGGCGGTGTCGGAGAGGACGACGACCTCTTGCAGGTGCGGCAGTTCGGCGTCGGCGCGGCGCAGCGAGGCCACGTAGGACCTGCCGAGGAAGGTGCCGGTGACGAAGAGCAGTCTGGCGCGGGTCCGTTCCAGGACGTAGGCCGCCTCGGCGCCCTTGAAGCGGGTGTTGAGGGGGACGAGGACGCCGCCCGCGGACACGGCGCCGAGCGCCGCGACGATCCAGTCGAGCGTGTTGGGCGCCCAGATGGCGACGCGGTCGCCGGCTTCGACGCCCGCCGCGATCGTGCCGGCGGCGGCCCGCTCGACGCGCTCACCCAGCTCCGCGTAGCTGATGCGGGTCCGGCCGTCGACGACCGCCTCGCGGTCGCCGTACTGTCGTACCGCCGCTCGTACCAGCCCCGGGATGCTGCCCCAGTCCAGGTCACCGCGCATGATGCTCCCCTCAACGGGCTTACCGACTGCCTGACCACCGCTACCAGAATACCCGGATACCTCTGACCCAGCACTACCTGACTACCCGTCAGATTAGCGGTACCCTGACTGGCTGTCAGCAGTGATGACCATGCCGGGAGGTGTCCGTGAGCGCTGCCCTGAAGGACGCGACAGCGATCGTGGGAATAGGCCAGACCCCGTTCGCCAAGAACCTTGTGGAGTCCGAACGCGCCCTGGCCTGCCGCGCGATCATCGCGGCACTCGACGACGCCGGGATAGCACCCGCCGAGGTCGACGGCTTCGCCTCCTACACGATGGAGGAGACCGACGAGGTCGAGGTGGCGAAGGCCATCGGCGCCGGGGACGTCACCTTCTTCTCCAAGGTCGGGTACGGCGGTGGCGGCTCCTGCGCGACGGTGGCGCACCTCGCGGCGGCCGTCGCCACCGGGCAGGCGACCGTGGGCGTGGCCTGGCGGTCCCGCAAACGCGGCAGCGGCAAACGTCCCTGGACCAACACCGCGGTGCAGCTCCCCACCCCCGGCCAGTGGACCCGCCCCTTCGGGCTGCTGCGCCCCGCCGACGAGATCGGGATGCTCGCCCGCCGCTACATGCACGAGTTCGGCGCGACCCGCGACCATCTCTTCAACGTCGCCCTCGCCTGCCGCAACCGCGCCAACCAGAACCCCGCCGCGATGATGTACGAGCGCCCGCTGACCCGCGAGATGTACATGACGTCCCGCTGGATCAGTGAACCGCTCTGCCTCTTCGACAACTGCCTGGAGACCGACGGGGCCCTGGCCTGCGTCGTCGTCAGCGCCGAGCGCGCCCGCGACTGCCGCCGCAAGCCCGTCTACGTGCACTCCGCCGCCCAGGGCCTGCCCGCCCAGCACCACGGCATGGTCAACTACTGGAACGACGACCCGCTGACCGGCCCGTCCTGGGCCACCGCGCGCCATCTGTGGAAGAACTCCGACCTCACCCCCGAGGACGTCGACGTCGCCCAGATCTACGACGCGTTCACCCCGCTCATCCCGCTCTCCCTGGAGGGCTACGGCTTCTGCGGCCGCGGCGAGGGCGCCGCGTTCACCGAGGGCGGCGCCCTGGAGATCGGTGGCCGGCTCCCTATCAACACCGGCGGCGGCGGGCTCAGCGAGGCGTACGTCCACGGCTTCAACCTCATCAACGAGGGCGTCAAGCAACTGCGCGGCGACTCCACCGCCCAGGTCCCCGACGCCGCGACCTGCCTGGTCACGGCGGGCGAGGGCGTACCGACATCCGCGCTGCTGCTGCGAAGCTGAGGAGCTGACCGCCATGACCGCCCTGCCCACCGAGCCCGCCAGGACCGTCGAGTCCGCCACCGCCACGACCGGCGACGGCCTGCTGCTGCCCGTGCCCGACGACGACGGCGCGCCCTTCTGGGAGTACGCCCGCCGTGGCGAGCTGCGCGTCCAGGCGTGCGCCGCCTGCGGCGTCCTGCGCTTCCCGCCGCGCCCCTGCTGCCCGCACTGCCAGTCCTTCGACAGCGAGTGGCGGCGGATGAGCGGCCGCGGCCGCATCTGGTCGTACGTCTTCCCGCACCCGCCGCTGCTGCCCGCCTACGCGGAACAGGCGCCGTACAACGCGATCGTCGTGGAGCTGCTGGACGCCCCGCGGATCCGTCTGGTCGGCAACCTCGTCACGTCGGCCGACGCCCCGCTCGACTCCGTCGATCCGTCGAGGCTCCGCATCGGCGCCGGGGTGAAGGTCGCCTTCCACGCGATGGCGGACGGCGTCACCGTGCCGCGCTGGCTGCTGGAGCGGCCATGAGCGTCACCTGTACGTCGAAGGACGGCGTCGCCGTCGTCACCCTGGACCGCCCGCGGCGCCTCAACGCGATCGACCTCGACACCGTCACCGAACTCACCGCCTTGTGGCGGGAGTTCCGGATGACCGACGACGTCCGCGCGATCGTCCTCACCGGCGCCGGCGACAAGGCGTTCTGCACCGGGATCGACCGCTCCGTCGACGTCCCGCAGCCGCCGTCCCCGTATTCCATCGACGATCCGCTGCTGCGCCTTGGCCCCAAGTCCAACGACCTGTGGAAGCCGGTCGTCGCGGCCGTCAACGGCATGGCCTGCGGCGGCGCCTTCTATCTCCTGGGCGAGGCCGAGTTCGTCATCGCCGCCGAGCACGCCACCTTCTTCGACCCGCACACGACGTACGGCATGGTCAGCGCCTACGAGTCCGTCCTCATGGCGCAGCGCATGCCGTACGGCGAGGTCATGCGGATGTCGCTGATGGGCACGGCGGAGCGGGTCGGCGCGCGACGGGCCTACGAGACCGGTCTCGTGTCGGAGGTCGTCCCGGCGGACGAGCTGCTCGACGCGGCCCTGCGCGCCGCCGGCGTCATCGCCTCCTACCCGACGGAGGCGGTCCAGGGCACGGTCCGCGCCGTCTGGTCCGCCCGCGAGGCGGCCCGCGCGCACGCACTGGCGCAGGCCCCGCACCTCATCGCGCTCGGGAACCTGCCGCCGGAACGTCAGGCGGGACTGTTCACGTCGCGCAGCGGAGAGTTCCGGGTGCGCTGACGGTCACCCACCCATGAGCTCAGCTGCGGTTGGCGCTCGCGATGACGCAGTCGGTCCACTCCCCGCTCGCGACGCCCGAGTCGAGCGTCCCGATGGCGTCGACCGTCTTCGTCGAGCGGGCCTTCACCAGGGTGCGGGCCAGGGTGGAGCTGCCGATCTGCACGCCCTGCGCGTTCTTCAGGCGCACCACGGCGGAGAAGTAGTACGACTTGGTGCCCCGGCTGTTGTCGATCCGCAGCTGCGACGTGGGCCGCGCGGCGCTGGAACCGGAGCCGTGGCACTGCACGACGGACACCTGGTCGATCGCGGCCGGCAGCCCCGTCGGACTGGCCGAACCGGAGGACGTCGGCGAGCTGGTGCTCCGGCGGTAGGTGCTGGTGGACTGCGGTCGCGGGCTGTAGGTCGAATCAGAAGTGGAACCAGAACTCGAGCCCGAGCCGGAACTGGAGCCGGAACTGGAACTGGAGCCGGAGTTCGAGCTCGAGGAACCGCTGCTGCTGTGACTGCTGCTGCAACCGCCCCCCTTGCTGTGGCTCTTGCTCTTGCTCTTGCTCCCGCTGAAACCGGTGAGCGAAAGAACGACGACGGCGAGTACCGCGACAAGGCGCAGTTGACGGAGCTGCAAGGCTGACCATCCCCAGTGGTTGGCAGGAGCGCGTCAGGCTAGCAGCCTCATCGCCCCGCCCGGAGCGCCGCGATCCGCGGCGCCCGGCTCTTCGGCGAGTCCAGGCTGAAGCTGCGGGCGTCGCCCAACTGGTCACGGACGCATGCCTCCGCCGACGCGACGGCGGCCCGCAGTTCCGCGTCCCGCGGCACCCACGGCTGCCGGACGATCTCCTGCGCCTCCGTGTCGAACTCCCACAGCCCGACCGGCCGCCCCCGGTCAACGATCATGTGCGCGGGCGAGTCCGACAGGGCGCCCAGCGCCTTCGGCCCGGTGAGGTCCGGGCGCCGCGCGTCCGCCGGATCGAGCAGCCGCCCGAAGTCGCGGTGCAGCAGATGGATCCCGTCGATGCCCGCGACCAGCGCGTACGAGGGGTCCTTCGGCACGGTGAACCGCGCGTACTCCGCCGCCGTCCCCTCCGTCCACAGCGGGCCGGGCTCGACCTGCGGTCCCGGCCCGCGCGTGGAGCCCCAGATACGGCCCGGACCCGCCCACGGACCGCGCCCACCCGGTACGCCCCAACGTCCCGGCCGCGTCGTCCGCAGCCACCGACCCGTCAAGACCCTGACGGTGCGACCACCAAGCGCGCAGCTTCCCGATGTCCATGCGGCAGCGTCTGCCCCGCGTGGCGAGCTCACGCCGACCGGCATAGCGTGGGCCACACGGGGGCGCCGAGATTGGACGACGCACGATGATCCGCAACGTCTTCGGGTCCCTCATCGCCCTCATCGGAGCGGCGGCCGCCGTCTGGAGCCCCTTCCGTGCCTGGTACGACGGCCGTCACGGCTCCGAGATCCGCATCGAAGACCTCTTCGACGGGATCACCACCGACCGGGCCGCCGTCATGGGCTCCCTGTTCCTCCCCATGCTCTTCGCCACCCTGATCACCCTCCTGGGGATCCTGCTGCGCTCCCGGCTCCTCGTCGCCTTCTCCGGTGTCCTGGTCCTCGGCTTCACCATCCTGTGGATGGTCCGCCAGGGACTGGCCGCCGGCTCCCTCACCGCGGGCGGCAACGGCCTCGGCATCGGCGTGGCGAACGCCCTCGGCGGCGGCATCCTGCTCCTGATCGGCGCCGCCACCATGTCCGGCCGCCACCACCCGCACTACGGCACCCCACCACCCCACCCCATCGACACCGTCGCCCCCGTCGAGCCCGTGGAAGCTCCCCCCACCTGGCCGGCCCCGCCCGAGACCCCACCCGAACCGGCCGAACCCCCACTCGAGGACACCCGGACAGCGACCTGGATCCCACCGGAGCACCGACCGACACCGGAACGTCCGGACTAGGACGGCAGGGGTTGGAACGCGAGGTGCCCGGGGCCGGAGGGGTGGGGGTTCGAAATGCTGCCGAGCTATTTGTGGGCCGCCAGGCCCGTAAATAGTCGATTGCGAACCGCCGCCCCGCAGGACCCCGGGCACCGGAACCACGAACAAACCCGCAACCGCTAAGGCCGCCTCGCAGCAGCGCCCGTTCCCTTCACCGCGTCCAGTGCGTAGACGCAGCGGTCCTTGCTGCACGCGTACACGACCCCGTCCGCCGCCACCGGCGACCCCGTGATCTCGCCGCCCGTTTCGAGCTTCCAGCGCAGCTGGCCGCCCCCGGCGTCCACCGTGTACAGGCAGTGGTCCTTCGAGCCGAAGTGGACGCGTCCGTCCGCCACGACCGGCGATCCGACGATCTCGCCCTGGGCGGCGAAGCGCCACTTCGGATTGCCGGTGACGGCGTCGAGCGTGTAGAGCGCGCTGCCCGCGCCCAGGAGCACGTCGCCGCCGGCGACGAGCACCGGTTCGAGGGACTGCCGGGGCTCCGTGGCGACGCGCCAGCGGTCGCGGCCGGTGTGCGGGTCGAGGGCGTAGACCGTGCCGAGGTGGTCGGCGATGTAGATGCCGCCGCCCGCCGCGCCGGCGCCCGGAACGTGGGCCGGCGGCCCGAACATGACGGCGGGGGCGTCGAAGCGCCAGCGCTCCGCCCCGGACCTGGCGTCGAGGGCGAGGACACGCGTGCCCGCGGTGACGTAGACGATGCCGTCGGCCACGACCGGCCGCGTCGGGACGCTGCCGGTCGCGCCGGGGACGCCGGACGCCCCGACCGGGTAGGACCAGCGCTCGGCGCCGGACCCGGCGTCGATGGCGTAGAAGCGGCCGCCGCCCTGGAAGTAGACGGTGCCGGCGGCGATCGAGGGCCCCGACTCGGGGGACTCGAACTCGGTCTGCGCGCCGCCGCGCTCCCAGCGCAGCAGTCCGCGGTCGGCGTCCCAGGCCTGGACGCCGCCGCCCCGCGTGCCGGTGACGACCGTGCCGTGTTCGGCGCGCAGCGAGTAGATCCAGCCCTCGACGCCGGTGCGCCAGAGGTCGCCGCCGTCGGCCGTGTCGAGGGCGTAGAGGCTCGGTCCGTCGGAGGCGTGGATGCGGCCGTCGGCGACGGCCATCGTCCAGGCGACGTCGCGGGTCTTGAACTGCCGCCGCCCGCTGGCGATGTCGAGCGCGTGCACCTCGAAGGAGGTGACGTACAGGCGCCCGTCGGAGACGACGGGCGTGCCCCACACGTCGTTGGACATACGGAAGCGCCAGGGCCGCCACTCCCCCGGCGGGGCCGGCGGCAGGGGCTGCTGCACGGGGAGCGCGCCGGGCCCGTTGGCCCGGTGGGAGCCACCGCGCCGCACCCAGTCCGTGCCGGGGGCGCCCTCCGGCGGTCGCGCACCGTGGTCGGCGTCCGCGACGCGCAGGCCCGGCCCTATCGGAGCGGAACCGGCCAGCCGGACGGGCCCATGGGTGTGCGGCTCGGCCACGGAACCACCGCGCCCGCCGACCGGCGCGTTCAGACCACCGGCGTTCCGACCACCAGGGTTCGGACCGCCCGCGTTCAGACCACCGGGGCCGTTGTTCAGCCCGCCGGGACCGTTGAAACCACCGGGACCGTTCAGCCCACCGGCGCCGCCGGGGCCCTGTCGGCCGTCCACACCGTGCCGGCCGTGCCCGACCGGTTCGGGGTCGGGGGTGCGCGGCGGCACGGGAGGCCGTGGCGGCGGTGCGGTGCCGGCGTTGACGGCGACGGCCGGCCGCCCGCTGCGGCGCTGCTCTATCAGCGCGACCGCCCCGGGCGGCAGCCACGCGGACGCCGTACCCGTGTCGTCGCTGCCGGTGGAGAACAGATGCGGGGCGAGCTGGGCCTGGAGCTCCGCGGGCGTGGGCCGCTGGTCGGCTTCCATCCGCATGCAGGACTCGATGAGGGGCCGCAGCTCGCTGGGCAGACCCGCCAGGTCCGGGCCTTCGCGGAGCAGCATGAAGACCGTCTCGACGGGGTTCGCGCCGTGGAAGGGGGCGTGCCCCGTCGCGGCGAACACCAGCGTCGAGCCGAGCGAGAACACGTCGCTGGCGCCGCGCACGCTGCGCGAGTCGCGGGCCTGCTCGGGCGACATGTAGGCGGGGGTGCCGACGGCGACGTTCGTCATGGTCAGCCGGGTGTTGGACACCCCGCTGGCGATACCGAAGTCGATCACCCGGGGCCCGTCCTCGACGACCAGGACGTTGGACGGCTTCATGTCACGGTGCACGAGCCCCGCGCCGTGGATGGACTGCAGCGCCTCGGCGACGCCGGCGGCGAGCCAGCGGACGGCCTGGGCGGGCATCGGCCCGGCCTCGTTGATGATCTCTTCGAGGGAGGGGGCGGGGACGTACGCGGTGGCCAGCCATGGCACGGCCGCGCGCGCGTCCGCGTCCACGACGGCGGCCGTGTAGAAGCCGCTGACCGCGCGGGCCGCCTCGACCTCACGGCTGAAGCGGACCCGGAACAGCTGGTCCTCGGCGAGCTCGGCGCGCACCGTCTTGATCGCGACCCGGCGGCCGGAGGCCGACCTGGCGAGATAGACCAGCCCCATGCCGCCGGCACCGAGCCGGGCCAGCACCTCGAAAGGGCCGATCCGTCGCGGGTCGTGCTGCGTCAGCTGCTCCACCGGTGCCCGTCCCTCCCCGTGGGGTGTTCCCCATATGGAAGCTGATTCTTCCTGGCGAAGGGTCCAGTTGCGAACCCGGGGGCGTAACGACACGACATCTGTCGATTCTGTCGGTACGGACCCCCGGTCCTGACCGCTGTGAACAGAGGGCTGACCGGAGCCGGAAGCGACCCGGGACCGGGCCCGAACCGGGCCGGAACCAGGCAAAACCCGGGCCGGGGCTCCGTGGGGCGGGCTGTCGCGCCGTCCACGGCGGACCGGAGTGCGGCCGGCCGCGAACCGACTCATCAAAGAAGTCGGGACGGCGTGTCGCGGGCCCTGTTCGTCACGCCAAGGACGGCGAATACGGCACTTCAGCCACTATTCGAACATATGCGCCCTTCCTGGGCCCCGCAGAGCACTGCCCACAGAAGTTATCCACAGGCTGTTGATAAGATGATTCGCTCGAATGGCGGACCGGGGACAGACCGGAGGCGGACCGGGGACGGTCAGGCGCGGCAGCGCCGGGGACGACCGGAAAGCCTGCCGGACCAACGTCCCCCGCATCGCATCCGACGCCGTCGGGACCGCATTCGACGCAGTCGGGACCGCACCCGGAATCCGGTCGAACCCATTTGCACGAGGCCGAATCGCGCGCTGATCACCCGCCGGTAAACTGACGGCATGACAGGACAAGTTCGCACCGTCGACGGCCGTGTTGCCGGTCGTCGAGGTCAGGCGACGCGGCAGAAGCTGCTCGACTGCCTCGGCGAGATGCTCAGCACCTCGCCGTACCGGGACGTCAAGGTCATTGACGTGGCCCGGATGGCGGGCACCTCCCCCGCAACGTTCTACCAGTACTTCCCCGACGTCGAGGGCGCGGTCCTCGAACTCGCCGAGGAAATGGCCAAGGAAGGAGCGAGCCTCACCGACCTGGTCGCCGGACGCTCCTGGATCGGCAAGTCCGGCGCCCTGGCGGCGGAGGAACTGGTCGACGGCTTCCTCTCCTTCTGGCGGAAGAACGACGCGATTCTGCGCGTCGTCGACCTCGGAGCGGCAGAAGGGGACAAGCGGTTCTACAAGATCCGCATGAAGATCCTCAACGCCGTCACCAACTCGCTCACGGATTCCATCAAGGATCTGCAGAGCAAGGGCAAGGTCGACAAGGAGGTCAGCCCGGCCGCCATGGCCGGCTCGCTGGTCGCCATGCTGGCCGCCGTCGCGTCGCACCAGAAGGGGTTCACCAGCTGGGGCGTCAAACAGGCCGAGTTGAAGCCGAACCTCGCACTGCTGGTGCATCTCGGCGTCACCGGAAAGAAGCCCGTCAAGTAACTCATCAGGCCCCAAGCGGCCCTTGGCGCGCTCCTGTTCATGTGTCCATCCGTCCTGCCACGTCACGCCCAACGCGGGCGCCGTCCGGTCCTCGGGGGAGGTAGCCGGTACGGCGCCCGCGTCTTCGTGCGTGCGGATGCCATGGCTCGATACGTCGTCGGTGGTCAGTCCGCCGCCGGTTCCTCACCGCGCGGTACGAGACGGAAGAGCCGGATCTGCCGGTCCACGCGTGCCGCGTAGGACGCGTAGGGCGGCCAGAACTTCAGGACCGCCGCCCAGGCCGCCTCGCGCTCGGCCCCTTCGAGGAGCCGGGCGACGACGAGCAGGTCCTTCCCCTTCCAGTTGATCTCCGCATCCGGATGCCTGATCAGATTGCCGGTCCACGCCGGGTGGTCGGTCCGCCCGAAGTTGCTGCCGATGAGGACGAACGTGCCGCCGTCCTCGGGCATGCACGCCAACGGCGTACGGCGCGGCTGCCCGCTCTTCGCGCCGGTCGCCGTCAGGACGACGCCGGGCAGCATCTGGGCGCTGAGCAGCACCTTTCCCTTCGTCAGCCGGTGCACCACCTTGTCCATGGCCGGGACGACGTACGGCGCGACCTTCGCGAAGCCGCGGGTGGACGACACCTTCTGGACGAGTGGCTTCGAACGTTCCATCAGCGTCTTCTTCATGCCGCGCTCCCGGCGGCCGTCGACTCAGCGGATGGTTCCACGATCGGAGCGGCCGGAACGGCCGGAGCCGTCGCAACCACGGGAACCACGGGAACCGCCGGCCCGAAGAGCCCCGCCCGGTCCGCGGCGCGGGCGCGCAGCAGGTGTACCGGGCCGAAGAGCAGCTCGTCGGACGCGGCGCGCTTGAAGTACAGGTGCGCGTGGTGCTCCCAGGTGAAGCCGACGCCGCCGTGCAACTGGATCGCCTCACCCGCGACGGACCGCAGGGCCTCCAGGGCTTGTGCGAGCGCGAGCGGCCCGGCGACCGGCAGGTCGCCCTCGGAGGCGGCGGCCGCCCAGGCGGCGTAGTAGGCGGCGGAGCGCGCCGCCTGGACCTGGACGTAGAGGTCGGCGAGCCGGTGCTTGACCGCCTGGAAGGAGCCGACGGGACGTCCGAACTGCTCTCTGACCTGCACGTACTCCACGGTTGAGGCGAGCGCCTGGTCCGCGGCGCCGACCGCCTCCGCGGCGAGCGCGGCGGCGGCGAGTTCACCTGCCCGGGCGAGCGCGGGCCCCGGGTCGGCCGCTTCGTCGCCGCCGAGCGGCACGGCGGCGACGTCGCGCAGCTCGATGCGGGCCTCGGGGCGGGTCTCGTCGAGCGCGGTGAGGCGGGTGCGTACGACGCCGGCCGCGTCGCCGTCGACGAGGAAGAGCCGGGTGCGGGCGGCCGCGTAGCCGCCCGCGTGGGCGGCGACGAGCAGCAGGCCTGCGCTGTGCCCGCCCAGTACCTGGTCGGCCTGCCCGTAGAGCCGCCAGCCGGCCCCGTCCGGATCCTGGCGGGCCTGGATGCCGCCGGCGCGGCCGCCGCCCGCCCAGCTGCCGTCGTTCGGGCCGGTCAGGCCCAGGGCCGTGCCGAGCCCGCCCGGCAGCGCGAGCGCCACCGTGACGGCGCCGGCGGCGATCCTGGGCAGCAGGTCGGCGCGCTGCTGCTCGGTGCCGAGGTCGGCGATGAGCGGAGCGGCCAGCACCGCGGTGCTGAACAGGGGCGACGGCAGCAGCGTGCGGCCCGCCTCCTCGCAGGCCAGCACCAGTTCGGTCGGCCCGCAACCGGCGCCGCCGTACTCCGTCGGCAGCCCGAGTCCCGGCAGGCCGAGCTGTTCGGCGAGCTGGCGCCACAGGGGCTCGTCGTATCCCGCGGTGGTACCGACCGCGGCCTTGACCTCGTCCGGCCCGCAGCGTTTCTGCAGTACCTCTCGCAGGGTGCGCCGGATCTCGTCCTGCTCCTCGGTGAACGCGGCATCCATCGGCGGGCTCCTCACAGGCTAATCTGACGGTCCGTCATCTTAGGGAGCGGCAGTCCAGATGCACAGGGCCGGGGAGCACCCATTCCCGACCGGGCATGATGTCCGGCATGAGCCAGAACTCCAGCCAGGACGGCAAGACCCCGCGCCCGAAGCCGCAGCGCCCGCGCAGCACCACGCTGCGCTTCCTCTCCCCAGGGCCGGACACGTCGACGACACAGCTCAAGGTCTACATCGCGATCTGGGCCGCGCTGCTGGTCCTGTGGATCAGCGCACAGTTCTGGATGAGCGACATCTCGGGCTTCCAGCGGGTGCTGTACATCCTGCTCGCGCTCGTCGCCCTGACGCAGATGTCCTCGGCCGCCGCCCAGCTGCGCAAGAGGCGCTGAGGCACCACCCCCTCTCGCCTCCCTCTCGCCCCTCTCGCCACCCCCTCGCCGCATCCCCTGTTCCGGGCTTCCGAATCTGATGTACCGTCAGATTCATGGCTGTTGCTGCTCGCAAGGTCGCCGTCGTCGGCGTGGCGCTGTCCGACTGCGGACGGGTCGACGAGGCCACCCCGTACGCCCTCCACGCCCAGGCCGCCCGCCGGGCGCTGGCCGACTCCGGGCTCGACCGGTCGGTCGTCGACGGCCTCGCCTCGGCCGGTCTCGGGATCCTCGCGCCCGTCGAGGTCGCCGAATACCTCGGCCTGCGCCCCACCTGGGTGGATTCCACCGCCGTCGGCGGCTCCACCTGGGAGGTCATGGCCGCGCACGCCGCCGAGGCGATAGCCGCCGGCCACGCCAACGCCGTCCTGCTCGTCTACGGCTCCACCGCGCGCGCCGACATCAAGGCGAAGCGGCGCACCGCGAACCTCTCCTTCGGGGCCCGCGGACCGCTGCAGTTCGAGGTCCCGTACGGCCACACCCTGATCTCCAAGTACGCGATGGCCGCGCGCCGCCACATGCACCAGTACGGCACGACGCTGGAGCAGCTCGCCGAGGTCGCCGTGCAGGCCCGCTCCAACGCCGCCCGCAACCCCGACGCGATGTACCGCACCCCGATCACCGTCAACGAGGTGCTGTCCGGGCCGATGATCGCCGACCCGTTCACCAAGCTGCACTGCTGCATCCGCTCCGACGGCGGCGGCGCGGTGCTGCTGGCCGCCGAGGAGTACGTGGCGGACACGGCGAAGACCCCCGTCTGGATCCTCGGCTCGGGCACCTCGGTCTCGCACACCACGATGTCCGAGTGGGAGGACTTCACGGTCTCCCCTGCGGCGGTCTCGGGCCGGCTCGCCTTCGAGCGGGCCGGGGTGACCCCCGCCGACATCGACCTCGCCGAGATCTACGACGCCTTCACGTACATGACGCTCGTGACGCTGGAGGACCTCGGTTTCTGCGCCAAGGGCGAGGGCGGCGCCTTCGTCGAGAAGGGCCGGCTCACGATCGACGGCGATCTGCCCGTCAACACCGACGGTGGCGGCCTGTCCGCCTGCCACCCCGGGATGCGCGGTCTGTTCCTGCTCATCGAGGCCGTCCGGCAGCTGCGCGGCGAGGCGGGCGACCGGCAGGTGCGCAAGTCCGGCGGACGGCTGCCACGGCTGGCCGTCGCCTCCGGGACCGGCGGCTGGTTCTGCTCCTCGGGAACGGTGATCCTCGAACGCGGCTAGGGCGTGCGGTGGCCGGGCCGGACGGAGTGGCCGGACCGGGAGCATTTGTCCCGTCGGTCAGGTTGTAGCGTCGGTCGGATTGCCTCGCCGGTTGGAAGAATCATGAAGATCGAAGATCACGAAAGGCCTCTTCGCGGCGGGCGTGAGTACGCTGGCCCGGTCAGTGGATCTACCGGCGGCCCGGAGAGGGGTATCGCGTGGTCAAGCGCTTCGCCCTGCCCCTGGCCTGCACTCTCGTGCTGACCGCCGCCGCGCTGTGGACGCCGTGGGCCAGCCCGCAGCCCAGCGCCCGGGAGGGCTGGACGAACCAGGCCGCGGCCCAGTTCTGGACCCCGGAGCGGATGGCGAACGCCATGCCGCAGACCGCTCCGTTCGGGCCGGAGGAGCTGCCCCTCCCCAACGCGAACGTCAGCACCACCATCGCCCCGGCCGGGGCCGCCCGGCACATCAGCGGTATCCCGACCGTCGGCGTGCTCTTCTCCGTCGACGAGTCGGCCGAGGCCCACTTCTGCTCGGCGAGCGTCGTCCACAGCCCGTCCCGCAGCCTCCTGCTGACCGCCGCGCACTGCGAGGCGGGCACGGACGTCGTCTTCGTCCCCGACTACGTCAAGGGCTCGAAGACCCAGCCGTACGGGACCTGGGCCGTCGACCAAGTCTTCACCGACCCGCGGTGGGCGGACTACGACACCGGCTCCGACTACGACTTCGCCTTCGCGCGGGTGAAGAAGAACGACCAGGGCCGGAGCATCGAGGACATCACCGGCGCCAACGTCCTGGCCCGGACACCCGGCTGGACCAACAAGGTCACCGTGATCGGCTACCCCGGCGAGGCCTTCGACCCGACGGGCCGGGCGATCAGCTGCACGACGGCCACCTCCCGGCTGTCCGGCCTGCGCCAGCTGCAGATGGACTGCGGTGGCTACTACGACGGCACGTCCGGCAGCCCCTGGCTGCTGGACTTCGACCCGAAGACGAAGACCGGCAAGGTCATCGGCCTGGTGGGCGGCCTGGACGGCGGCGGCCCGGACGACAGCGTCTCGTACAGCCCGCTCTTCGAGGACGCCCTCTTCACGCTCTACCGGACGGCGGGCGGCTGAGGGACCTGCCCGGCGCCCGCCGGCTGGTCGGCCAGGGTCGTCCCGTGTTCCGGCCGGACACGACAGTGTGGTCGGGGCGCGCGACGCGGGCAGGGCAGCCGCCCTCGCGGCCCGGCTCGGCGCCTGCGCAGGCACGCTCGCGGACGCCGCCGAGCACGGTGAGACGGTGCTCGCCGCGCTTCCGCACGCCGCGATGAGCGACGTGATCACATCGCTCGCCGACCCGCTCGCGGGACGAGCGGTGATCGACTGCTCGAACCCGATCGTTCCGGGGCCCGACGGCCTCGTACTCACCACCGACGGCGGCCCGTCCGCGGGCCGCCGGATCGCGGCCGCGGCACCCGGCGCACACGTGGTCAAGGCGTTCAACCTGTGCGCTGCCGGGGTGTGGGCCGCACCCACGGAAGGCCTGGCCGTCCCCCTGTGCGGGGACGACGCGAACGCCCTCGCCCTGGTGCGCACCCTCGTGACCGACCTGCGCGCGGTCCCCCTGGACGCGGGCGGCCTGGACCGCGCCGGCTACCTGGAGGCCACCGCCGCGTTCGTGATCGGCATATGGTTCGCCGGCGGCGACCCACGCACGGTCCTGCCACCCCTGGAACACTCAACTCACTGAGCAGGCAGCGGGGTACCGGAGGCAGGAGATGCATCGGGTGCGGCGGGTGCGAAGACGGCGACGGCCGGAGCGTGGGAACTAGCCGGTGCCTCCGGGTTGGCTTCTTCGGTGCGGAACCGTACGTGCAGGTCCATGCCGATCCGCAGGGCGGACGCTTCGCAGTCGACGACCTCCGTCATCATCCGCGGGCCCTCGGCGAGATCGACGACGGCGGCGACGTACGGCACCCGGGTGCCGAAGGGCGGCAGGTCGTTGAGGTGGACGACCGACCAGGTGTAGAGCGTGGCGCGGCCGCTCGCCTGCTCCCAGGCGACGTCCTCGCTCCAGCAGGACGGGCAGAACTCGCGCGGATAGTGGTGCGCGGTCCCGCAGGCGGCGCAGCGCCGGATCAGCAGCCGGCCGTCGGCGGCGGCCTCCCAGTACGGGCGGGTGAAGGCGTCGATGTCGGGAAGGTCGAAGCGCTGCGCCGTCACAGGAACAGCCCCCACAGGTTGTCGAGCGACCAGGCCTGCCAGCTCATCGCGAAGAGCGCGACGAGCGATATCAGCGCCATCATGGCGTTCTGGCCCTGCTCGGCCCAGTCGTGGATCATCAGGACGAGATAGAGCAGGTTGAGGAGCAGCCCGCCGACGAGCGCCACCGGTGTCAGCAGGCCGACCGTCAGACCCAGCCCGAGCGCCAGCTCGGCGTACACGACGATGTACGCCATCAGCTTGGGCCGTGGCGCGACGACGGTGGTGAAGCCGCCCTGCACAAAGCTCCAGCGGTGTTTGTCCGCGACGCTCTTGGCCCAGGCGATGCCGGTGCCGCGCTCGAACCAGCCCTTCTTGTCCTTGTGCCGCCAGCTCTCCAGCCACCACAGACCGAGGCCTATGCGCAGCACGGCGAGCCATTCGGCTCCGGTGAGCCAGATCGTCTGCATCGTGGGCCTCCCTCTCGAAATCTGACGGTACGTCAGTTCATCGGATGGAGACTGATCCGCGCAAGAGTCCGGCGCCAAACGCTCTCGGATTGATCGCTTCCGGGACTACTCTCACTCCCGCGCCACCTGTCACCTTCCGGTACGTCCCTCCGACAGCCACTCCGCCAGGCCCCGGGAGCACCTCATGGTCGACCACCCCACCTCCTCCGTCCCGCCGGCCTCCCCCGCGCCCGCCGCGGCCACCGCCTCCCCCGACGCGATCGTCATCGGCGCGGGACCCGGCGGCCTCGCCGCGGCGGCGGCGCTGAGCCGGCGTGGCGTCCGGACGCTCGTACTGGAGCGGTCGGACGCGGTCGCCGCGTCCTGGCGCGGCCACTACGACCGGCTGCATCTGCACACCACGCGACGACTGTCCGGCCTGCCCGGCTTCGCCATCCCGCGCGCGTACGGACGCTGGGTCGGCCGCGACGACGTCATCCGCTACCTGGAGCGCTACACCGCGCACCACCGGATCGACGTCGCCACCGGCATCGAGGTGTCCCGGATCGACCGCGTCGACGGCGCCCACATCGCCGCGGGCAGCCCTGGAGGAGCCGCCGGGCGCGGCGGCAAGGGCAGCGGAACGGGCGGTGGCACGTGGCAGCTGCCCGCCACCGGCGGACGGCTGCTCACCGCCTCCGTCGTCGTGGTCGCCACCGGCACCAACCACGTGCCCCACCTCCCGGACTGGCCCGGCCGCGACAGTTTCTCCGGCGAGCTGCTGCACGCCGCCCACTACCGCAACGCCCAGCCCTACGCGGGCCGCGACGTGCTCGTCGTCGGCGTCGGCAACACCGGCGCCGAGATCGCCGTCGACCTCATCGAAGCAGACGCCGCCCGCGTGCGGATCGCCGTCCGGACGCCGCCGCACATCCTGCGCCGCACCACGGCCGGATGGCCCGCCCAGGCCACCGGCATCCTCTGCCGCCGGCTGCCGACCGCGGTCGTCGACCGGGTCGCCCCGTACGTGGAGCGGCTCAGCGTCCCCGACCTGTCCGCCTACGGACTCGCCCGCCCCACCACCGGCCTCTACTCCCGCGTGCGCGACGACGGAGCCATCCCGGTACAGGACGTCGGCCTGATCGACGCGATCCAGGCACGGCGGGTGGAACCCGTCGCCGCCGTGGAGAGCTTCGACGGCGACAAGGTCGTGCTGGCCGACGGTTCGAGCATCGGCCCGGAGGTCGTCATCGCCGCCACGGGATACCGGCGCGGCCTCGAACCCCTCGTCGGCCACCTGGGCGTCCTCGACAGCGACGGCCGCCCCGTCGTGCACGGCCCGCACACCCCGCCGGGCGCTCCCGGCCTCTACTTCACCGGCTTCACCAACCCCATCAGCGGCATGTTCCGCGAACTCGCCATCGACGCCCGGCGTATCGCCCGCGCGGCCGCCCGAACCTCCCGGCGGCCGTGACCGGCCGCTGTCCGATCCGTTCTCGTACGTACCCCTTCCTCCCCCGTCCGCCCCGGACCCCGCTCTGGCCGTTTCCGGCCAAAGAAGCCACCGATCGGGTTCGCCGGGGTCCGTTCGCGCGCCCAAAACCCCCTGAATAGCTGCCCAGTTGGCCTCCTTCACATCTTTCACATGCCCGCACTGTTCCTGACACGTCGTCAGTTCAGTAATCTGACTATGCGTCAGTTCTGTATACCTTCGAGCAGGAGCGGGCGAGACCGATGCTTGGATCGACATACAGCACCCGCAGCCCCGGCCCCGGGCCCGCCGCACGCGGCGCGTCCGACACCGACGTCGGTGGCCGTCCGCTGCACAACACCGTCCCGGACCTCGACCGGTTCTTCCGGCCGGAGACCGTGGCGGTGGTCGGCGCGTCCGACACGGAAGGACGGCCGAACACCGGCATCACCAGACAGCTCATCGCCTGGTCGCAGCGGGTCGGGGCCCGGCTCTTCCCGGTCAACCCCGGCCGCGAGACCGTCTTCGACCTGCCCTGCTATGCCTCGGTGACGGATCTGCCGGAGACCGTGGACCTCGCGGTGCTCCTCGTCGGTGACCCCCTTCCCGTCATCGAGCAGTTGGGCGAGGCCAAGGTCCGGTTCGCCGTCGCCTTCGCCTCCGGATTCGCCGAGACCGGTGAGGAGGGCGCCGCCGCGCAGACCCGGCTCGCCGAGGTCGTCGCCGCCTCCGGCATGCGGCTGCTCGGCCCGAACACCAACCTCAACGCCTTCGAGAAGTTCCGCGAGGACCTGACCGGGCCGGCCATCGCGCTGATCACCCAGTCGGGCCACCAGGGCCGGCCCCTCTACACGCTGCAGGAACTGGGCATCCGCATCAGCCACTGGGCACCCACCGGCAACGAGGCGGACCTCGAAACCGCCGACTTCATCTCGTACTTCGCCGAGCAGCCCGAGGTCGGGGCCATCGCCGCGTATGTGGAAGGGCTCAGGGACGGCCGCTCGTTCACCCTCGCCGCCGACCGCGCGGCCCGCAACAAGGTGCCGGTGGTGATGGTGAAGGTCGGCCGCACCGAGACCGGCGCCCGCATGGCCGCCTCCCACACCGGCAAGCTGACCGGCTCCGACGCCGTCGTCGACGCGGCCTTCAAGCAGTTCGGCGTCATCCGCGTCGACGGACTCGACCAGCTCCAGGACACGGCGACCCTGCTCGCCCGGGCCAAGCCGCCCACCGCGGACGGCGTCGTCGTCTATTCCATATCCGGCGGCACCGGAGCCCACTTCTCCGACCTCGCCACCGCCGCCGGACTCGACATCCCGCGCCTGTCCGACGAGAAGCAGACCGAACTCCACCAGTGGATCCCCGACTACCTCAACGTCGCGAACCCCATCGACAACGGCGGTCACCCGGTGGGCGACTGGCGTGGCCGGAAGATCATCGACGCGATCCTCGCCGACCCGTCCGTCGGCGTCCTCATCTGTCCGATCACCGGTCCGTTCCCACCCATGAGCGACAAGCTCGCGCAGGACCTGGCCGACGCGGCGGAGAGCACGGACAAGCTGGTGTGCGTGGTGTGGGGCTCGCCGCTGGGCACCGAGGACGCCTACCGCACCACGCTCCTCGGCTCGTCCCGGCTCGCGACCTTCCGCACCTTCGGCAACTGCATCAGCGCCGTCAAGTCCTACCTCGACCACCACCACTTCGCCGCCGCCTACCGCTCCCCCTTCGACGACGCCCCCCGCACCCGCTCCTCCTCGGCCCGCAAGGCGCAGGCCCTGATGCGCGCGGGCCACCAGCTCAGCGAGCACGCGGCGAAGCAGATGCTGCGCGCGTACGGGATCCGGGTGCCGCGCGAGCAGCTGGTCACCAGCGCGGCCGGATCCGTCCGGGCCGCGGGCCTGGTGGGCTACCCCGTCGTCATGAAGGCGTCCGGCGCGCAGCTCGGTCACAAGACCGAACTCGGCCTGGTCAAGATCGGTCTGACCTCCGCGAGCCAGGTCCGCGACGCCTATCGCGACCTGACCGACATCGCCCGCTACGAGGGTGTGGAACTCGACGGCATCCTCGTCTGCCAGATGGTCGAACGCGGCGTCGAGATGGTCGTCGGCGTCACCCACGACCCCCTCTTCGGCCCGACCGTCACCGTCGGCCTCGGCGGGGTCCTCGTCGAGATCCTCGCCGACGCCGCCGTCCGCGTACCGCCGTTCGGCGAGGACATGGCCCGCGACATGCTCGGCGAACTGCGCGGCCACCGGCTGCTCGAAGGGGTCAGGGGGGCGCCCCCGGCCGACGTCGACGCGCTCGTCGACGTCGTCATGCGCGTACAGCGGATGGCGATGGAACTCGGCGGCGATCTCTCCGAACTCGACATCAACCCGCTGATGGTGCTGCCGCGCGGCCAGGGTGCGGTGGCGCTCGACGCACTCGCGGTCTGCCGGTGAGCGGCCTGCCGGTGAGCCGTCCGCCGGTGTCCTGTCTGCCGGTGTCCTGTCTGCCGGTAAGCGGTCCGATCCGCCCTCAGCCCTACGTACAAATAGGAGCCACTCCCCCATGACGCCCACCCCCCGTGAAGATTCCGTCGACCCGATCAGTCCGATCGATCCGGTTGATTCATTGGTACTTCACGCCACTGACAACGGCGTCTCATGGATCACTCTCAACCGCCCAGAAGCGATGAACGCCGTCACCTGGGACCAGCGCGAACGCATCATCGCGCTGCTCGACGCGGCGTCCGCCGACCCCGCCGTCCGGGCGGTTGTCATCACCGCCACCGGCCGCGCGTTCTGCGCGGGAGCCGACCTCAGCGGCGGCGCGGCCGCGCCCGGCGAGCGCGTCGCGGGCGATGTCGCCCGGACGATCCGGCGCGGCGCGCAGCGCCTCGTCTCCGCCGTCCTGGACTGCGAGAAGCCGGTGATCGCGGCGGTCAACGGCACCGCGGCCGGCATCGGCGCGCACCTCGCCTTCGCCTGCGACCTCGTCCTCGCCTCCGACTGCGCGAAGTTCATCGAGGTCTTCGTCCGCCGCGGCCTCGTGCCCGACGGAGGCGGGGCGTATCTGCTCCCGCGGCTCATCGGCCCGCAGCGCGCGAAGGAGCTCATGTTCTTCGGCGACGACCTCCCGGCCGCCGCCGCGGAACGCCTCGGTCTCGTCAACCGCGTCGTCCCCGCCGAGGACCTGGAGAAGACCGCCCGCGAATGGGCCGAACGCCTCGCCGCCGGCCCGACCCGTTCCCTCGCCCTGACCAAGCAACTGGTCAACGCCTCACTGGACGCCGACCGTTCGACGGCCTTCGCCGCGGAGGCGGCCGCCCAGGAGATCAACATGACGACGGACGACGCCCAGGAAGGCGTCCGGAGCTTCGTGGAGCGCAGGTCCCCGGAGTTCGGGGGGCGGTGACGGCGGGGCGGTCCCGGCAGCGATCGGTATGCACCAGAGCCACCACGTACGCCCCTGACGTCCGGCCGCCCACGCGGAGAGCGCGAGGACCGGCAGCACGTGCAGGACCGCGCCGCTGATCGCGAGGAGTTCGAGAAGAGGGGGCACGATCCGCCGCCGGGTCCCCCTTCCCATCTGACGAACCGTCAGGTTCAATGGTCGATGTGATGGGACACGCAGGGATGGCGGCCACCGCCGTCCGGTACCTCAGGTCGGTAGGGGCCGCCACGACGGCGGGGCCCGTGGAACCGCTGCCGCGCCCGGACTTGCGGGCCGTGGGGCCGGACGAACGGGCGCCGGTCGATCCGGCGGTGTTCCGGAAGGTGCTGGGTACGTTCGCGTCCGGGGTGACGATCGTCACCGCTCCCGGGGCGGAGGGCCCGACGGGGTTCGCGTGCCAGTCGTTCGCGTCGCTGTCGCTCGATCCGCCACTGGTCGCGTTCATGGTGGCGCGTACGTCCACGACCTGGCCGAAGATCGCGCGCGCCGGTGTCTTCTGCGTCAACATCCTCAGCGACGAACAGGGCACCCTGTGCCGTGGCTTCGCCGTGAGCGGGGCGGACAAGTTCGCGGGGGTCGACTGGACGCCGGCGCCCGTCACCGGGTCGCCGCGGCTGGCGGGCATACCCGCGTGGATCGACTGCACGATCCACGCGGTGCACACCGGTGGCGACCACTTGATCGTCGTCGGCCGGGTCAACGAACTCGGCTGCGCGGAGCCCGATGACGCGGACGGGACCACGCCCGAGGCCGGGCCACTGCTCTTCTACCGTGGACGTTTCGGCCGGTTCGCCCAGTAGTTGACGTCACCCTGTAGTCAACACAGCGGGTCGAGCCAGGACGCTCGGTGCACGTCGTCGCACGCACCCACTCACGCCGCCGCTATGGCCGGGATTCCCGTCGAGCGCCCCCGCCGGATGACCAGGACCATCAGCGCGGCGACCGCGCACAGCGCGCCCGAGCTGTACCAGACGAGGTCGTACGAGCCGAAGGCGTCCCGCGCGACGCCGCCCAGGAAGGCCACGACGGCGGCACCTATCTGGTGTGCGGCCAGGACCCAGCCGAAGACGATGGCGCTGTCGTCGCCGTAGTACTCACGGCAGAGGGCGATGGTCGGCGGGACGGTGGCGACCCAGTCGAGGCCGTAGAAGACGATGAAGACGATCATCGGCGGGTGCACCGTGTTGGCCATCAGCTGGGGCAGGAACATCAACGACAAGCCGCGCATCCCGTAGTAGACGGCGAGCAGCCGGCGCGGCTCGAAGCGGTCGGTGAACCAGACGGAGGCGATGGTTCCGGCGATGTCGAAGACGCCGATGACGGCGAGCAGTGACGCGGCGGCCGTGACCGGCATGCCGTGGTCGTGGGCGGCCGGTACGAAGTGGGTTCTGATCAGGCCGTTCGTGGAGGCTCCGCAGATCGCGAAGGATCCGGCGAGCAGCCAGAAGGGGCCCGTACGGGCGGCGACGGACAGTGCCTTGAGCGCCCGCCGGGCGGCTCCGCGCACCGGGGCCGGCTTGGCGGTGAACTCCGGCGCCCCGTAGGCCGACAGGCCGACGTCCGCGGGGTGGTCGCGCAGCAGCAGCCAGACGAACGGGACGACGGCGAGCGCCGAGAGGGCGACGGTCGCGGCGGCGGGCCGCCAGCCGTGCTGCTCGACGATCCAGGACAGCAGCGGCAGGAAGACCAGCTGTCCGGCCGCGCCGGCCGCCGTCAGGATGCCGGTCACCAGTCCACGGCGGGTGACGAACCACCGGTTGGCGACGGTGGCGGCGAAGGCGAGCGCCATGCACCCGCTGCCGGTGCCGACGAGGATGCCCCAGCACAGGATCAGCTGCCAGGTCTGCGTCATGAAGATGGTGAGGCCGGCGCCGAGCGCGATGGTGGTGAGCGCGGCGGCGACGACACGGCGGATGCCGAATCGATCCATCAGGGCGGCGGCGAACGGTGCGGTGATCCCGTACAGCGCGAGGTTGATGGAGACGGCGAAGCCGATCATGCCGCGTGACCAGCCGAATTCCGCGTGCAAGGGCTCGATCAGCAGCCCGGGCAGGGAGGCGAACGCGGCCGCGCCGATGATCGTCACGAAGGTGACGGCCGCCACGAACCAGGCACGGTGAACCCTCGACCGCCGGCCGGGAACGGGCACCGCGCCGGCCGATATCCCGGCGTCCGGCGCCTCGGGGACCGGAACGTCCTGTGCCTCGGAGACCGGAACGTCCTGCGGATTCTGCGTCGGGGCTTGAGGTGTCTGCGTCACACGATCAGCTTCGGGCCTGCTTCAACACTGAACGAGTGGCCGGATGGTCATGATGTGAAAGAATCGGGCCATGACGACTCCGGACCAGGCCGGGAAGCAGCACACCGGAACGCGCACCGGAACGCGAGAGACGGCGTTCCGGCATCAGGACCGGCACCGGGTGGCGGTCCTGGTCATGCCCGGCGTGATCCCCTTCGAGCTGGGGATCCCCGCCCGGATCTTCGGCGGCGCCCGCACCCAGGAGGGTCGCAACCTCTACGAGGTCGTGACCTGCTCGGCCGTGCCGGGGCTCGTCCAGACCGACGCGGACTTCCCGATCCTCGTCGAGAACGGGCCCGAGGTCCTGGAAGCGGCCGACACCGTCGTCGTCCCCGCCACGCACGAGCTCGACGACATCTACGTCTCGGGCCGGCTGAGCGGCCCGCTGGCCGCCGCCTTCGCGCGCATCAGGCCCGGCACCCGCGTCGTGTCGATCTGCACGGGCAGCTATCTGCTGGCCGCCGCGGGGCTGCTGGACGGCCGGCCCGCCACCACCCACTGGGACAGCGCCGACCACTTCCAGCGGCTCTTTCCGCAGGTCAAGGTCGATCCCGACGTGCTCTACATCGACGACGGCGACATCCTCACCTCGGCCGGCGTCGCCTCCGGAATCGATCTCTGCCTGCACATCGTCCGCCGCGACCACGGAACGGCCATCGCGAACGCCGTCGCCCGCCGCACCGTCGTCCCCCCGCACCGCGACGGCGGCCAGGCGCAGTACATCCAGCGGCCGCTCCCCGAACCGCAGCTGGCCAGCACCACGGCCGCCCGCGCCTGGGCGCTGGGCAGGCTCGACCGGCCGCTCACGCTGCGCGAACTCGCCGAGCGCGAGTCGATGAGCGTACGGACCTTCACCCGGCGGTTCCGTGAGGAGGTGGGGATCAGCCCCGGGCAGTGGCTCGTGCAGCAGCGCGTCGAACGCGCCCGCCATCTGCTGGAGTCCAGCGATCTGAGCGTCGACCAGGTCGCGCACCGGGCCGGATTCGGTACGGCGACCTCCATGCGGCAGCACCTGCACGCGGCGCTGGGCGTCTCACCGTCCGCCTACCGCCGCACCTTCAACGCCAACGCAAACGCAAACGCAAACAACGCCACGGCCACACCCGCCGCCGCACCCACCGCCTGAACCGACCGATCCCACCTCCGGCCGACCCCACCTCCGACGCCCGGATCGGCAACGACGTCGCCGGGCTGGCGGAAGGTGGGTGACTCCTGGGCTCCCGCCCGTTCGGACCGTCAGAAGGTGAGCACCCCCCGTGCCACCCGGCCGTGGTGGGCGTCGTCGGCGGCCTTCGCGAAGTCCTCGACGGGGTAGGTCTCGGTGACCAGTTCGTCGAGCAGCAGCCTGCCCTGGCGGTAGAGCTCGGCGTAGAGCGCGATGTCGCGCTGTGGGCGGGACGAACCGTAGCGGCAGCCCAGGATGGACTTGTCCAGATACATGGACGACACCAGGAAGCTCGCTTCGGCGTCGGCCGGCGGAACGCCCAGCAGGACGGCCTGGCCGTGCCGGTCGAGCAGGTCGATGGCCTGGCGGATGAGTTTGACGTTGCCGACGCACTCGAAGGTGTGGTCGGCGCCGGTCGGCAGCAGCTCGCGGACGGCCGCGACGGTGTCGTCCACGGCGGACGCGTCGATGAAGTCGGTGGCGCCGAACTGCCGTGCCACGTCCCCCTTGGCGGGGTTGGCGTCCACGGCGACGATCCGGGTGGCGCCCGCTATCCGGCACCCCTGGAGGACGTTGAGGCCGATTCCGCCGGTGCCGATGACGACGACCGTGTCGCCGCGGTCGACCTTGGCGCGGTTGAGCGCGGCGCCGACGCCCGTCAGGACGCCGCAGCCGATCAGGGCGGCGGACGTGAAGGGGATCTCCTTCGGGATCTTGACCGCCTGGACCGCCTTGACCACGGTCTTCTCCGCGAAGGCCGAGTTCGAGGCGAAGTTGAACAGGTCCTTGCCCTGCCGGGAGAAGGGCCTGCCCGGGTAGCCGATCGCCTTGCGGCACATGGTCGGGCGGCCGCGGTCGCACTGCGCGCAGGTGCCGCAGTTGGCGAGGGTCGACAGCGACACGTGGTCGCCGGGTTCGACATGGGTGACCCCGGGGCCGACCGCCTCGACGATGCCGGCGCCCTCGTGGCCGAGGACCACGGGGACGGGGAACGGGATCGTGCCGTCGATGACGGACAGATCGCTGTGGCACAGGCCCGCGGCCTGGATGGCGACCAGCACCTCGCCGGGGCCGGGGCCGCGGACCTCCAGGTCGTCGACCACCTGGGGCTGTGTGCCGTCGAAAATGACGCCTCTCATGAACTGTCCTGTTCCCTCAAGGGCCTTCGGTTTCAGGAAGGCCAGACGACCGATTGGAGTTCGCTGTACGCGTGCAGTCCGAACGAGCCGCCGTCCCGGCCGACCCCGCTCTCCTTGAAGCCGCCGAACGGCGTCTCGGGGTGGCGCTGAACCGTGTTGATGCCGACGTTGCCGCTGCGCAGACGGGCGGCGAGCGCCCAGGCGCGGCCCGCGTCGTCGGAGAAGACGTAGTCGTAGAGCCCGTACGGGGTGCCGTTGGCGATCTCGACGGCCTCGTCCTCGGTGTCGTAGGCGAGGGCGACGACGACCGGGCCGAAGAGTTCCTCCTGGGCGACGGTCATGTCGGGGGTGACGTCGGCGATGAGGGTGGGGGCGACGTAGAAGCCGGGCTTGAGGTCGGGGCGTTCGCCGCCGGTGACGACGCGGGCGCCCTGGGCGCGGGCGCCCGCGATGTACGCCTCGACGCGATCACGCTGGGCAGCACTGATGAGCGGGCCGACGACGGTCGAGTTATCCACAGGGTCCCCGGTGGTCAGCGCTCCGGCGTACTGTGCAAGGGCGGTGATCACCTGCTCGTACTGGTCGCGGTGGACCAGTACGCGGGTGGGCGCCGTGCAGATCTGACCGCTGTGGAAGGCCCAGGTGGAGGCGACCGCCCCGACCGCCGCCTTGAGGACCGCTCCACCCGATTCCGGCAGGACGATCGCCGCACCCTTGCCGCCGAGTTCCATCAGCGTGCGCTTCAGCGTCCGGCCGGACGCTGAAGCGATCGCCTTCCCGACCGCCGTCGACCCGGTGAAGCTGATCATGTCGACGCCCGGGTGCGCGACGAGTGCCTCGCCCGCCGCCGCACCCGATCCGGCGACCACGTTGAACACGCCGTCGGGCAGGCCCGCCTCCTTGAAGATCTCACCGAGCAGCAGGCAGGTCAGCGGGTCCTGCGGGGCGGGCTTGGCCACCACCGTGTTGCCCATCGCCAGGGCGGGGGCGACCTTTCCCGCGAGGTTGGCGAGCGGGAAGTTGTACGAGGTGACGCAGCCGACGACGCCGACCGGGCGGCGTACGGCGGCGGCGCCGATCAGTCCACCGGGTGCGAGAGGAGAGGCTTTGACGGGTTGTGGAGCGAGCGGGATGACATCGGGTTCGACCGCGCCGCGGGCGTAGCGGCGGAAGCGGTCGGCGGCCGGCGGGAGTTGCAGGGCGGAGGCGACGCGCGCGGTGGCGCCGGTCTCGGCCTGGAGGAGGGGGACGAGTTCGGCGGCGCGGGCGGAGATCGCGTCGGCTATCCGGTCGAGGACGGCAGCACGTTCGCGTGGGTCGGTGCGCGACCAGCCGTCGAAGGCGGCGCGGGCCGCCCGGACGGCCGCGTCGACGTCGGCGGCGGTCGCTTCGGGGGCGTGCCCGACGGTTTCCTCGGTGGCCGGATTGATGATCGCGTAGTGGCCCTGGGCGGGCTCGTGCCACTGCCCGTTGATCCAGTGCGCGTAGGTCGGGGGTACAGGTCGGCTCATGGCCGCGGCTCCTTCGGGAGGCCGAGCACCCGCTCGGCGATGATGTTGCGCTGGATCTCGTCCGAGCCGCCGTAGATCGTGTCGGCACGGCTGAAGAGGAACATCCGCTGCAGCGTGTCGAGTTCGTAGGGCCGGGACGGGGTCCAGGCGGTGGGGCCGGTGGCGGCCGCCGGGCCCCGGACCGCCATGGCCAGTTCGCCGAGCCGCTGGTGCCAGCCGCCCCAGAGCAGCTTGGCGACGCTGGGGGCGCCGGGCGAGTCGGTGCCCAGGGTGCGCAGGGCGTTCCAGCGCATCGTTCTGAGCTCGGCCCACTGGCGGACGATCCGGGCCCGCAGGACGGGTTCGGTGTCGGCGCCGGTGGTCCGGGCGAGGTCGGTGATCTCGCGCAGTTCCTGCTCGAAGCCGATCTGCTGGACGAGGGTGGACACCCCGCGCTCGTAGCCGAGCAGGGACATGGCGACGGTCCAGCCGCCGCCCTCCGTTCCGATGAGGTGGTCGGCTGACGCGTGCGCCGCGTCGAAGAAGACCTCGTTGAACTCGGCGTCGCCCGACATCTGGCGGATCGGCCGGACCTCGATCCGGCCGGGCTGGTCCATCGGCACCAGCAGGAAGCTGAGGCCGTGGTGCCGGCGGGAGCCGGGTTCGGTGCGGGCCAGGACGAAGCACCAGTCGGCGTCCTGGGCGAGCGACGTCCAGATCTTCTGGCCGGTGATCCGGTAGCCGCCGCCGTCGTCCCGGACCGCCGCGGTGCGGATCCCGGCCAGGTCGGATCCGGCGTCCGGTTCGCTGTAGCCCTGGCACCACAGTTCCTCGCCGCGGGCTATCGAAGGAAGGAAGCGGTCCCGCTGCGCGGGGGTGCCGTGGGCGAGGAGGGTGGGTGCGAGCAGGTTCTCGCCGATGTGGCCGGACCGGCCGGGGGCGCCGGATCTCGCGTACTCCTCACCCCAGACGACCTGCTGGGCGAGGGTCGCCCGGCGGTTGCCGTAGTCCCCGGTCCAGCCGAGCCCTATCCAGCCGGCCGCACCGAGGGTGCGCTCCCAGCCGCGCCCGCCCGCCGGCCACCCGTCACGGTGTTCGGCGAGCCAGGCCCGCGCCTGGGCGCGGAAGGATTCGGCCTCCGGGCCGAACGTAAAGTCCACGGATCCTCCGTCATCGGGCCGATCATGAAGAGCCGGACGGTCGTCAGACACGGCCTAGGCGTTGGGCCGCTCGGCGGCGGCCGCTGCCGCGCGCATCGCCTCCAGTTGTTCGAGCATCGGCATCGGGTCGACGCCGATGGTTCCGGGCAGGACGTCCGCGATGCGTTCCGGCGTCCAGGGCCCGTCGCCCCAGGCCGACCGCAGTTCCCGCGGCTGCGCCCAGACGGCGATCTTCGGTCCGGCGACGGTGTAGACCTGCCCGGTGATGGCGGAGGCGCGCTCGGAGAGCAGGAAGACGACCATGGCGGCCACGTCCTCCGGTTCGCCGATCTCCTTCAGCTCCATGGGCACGTTGGCGGACATGCGGGTGCGGGCGACCGGGGCGACGCAGTTCGCCGTCACCCCGTACTTGTTGAGGCCGAGTGCGGCGCTGCGCACCAGCGAGATGATGCCGCCCTTCGCCGCCGAGTAGTTCGGCTGCGAGACGCTGCCCTGGTGGTTTCCGCTGGTGAAGCCGATCAGGGTGCCGGCTCCCTGCTTGCGCATGACCGCGGACGCGGCCCGGAAGACGGTGAAGGTGCCTTTCAGGTGGGTGGCGATGACCGGGTCCCACTCCTCCTCGGCCATGTTGAAGAGCATCCGTTCGCGCAGGATGCCGGCCACGCACACGACGCCGTCGATGCGCCCGTACGTCTCGACGGCCGTGGTGACGATGCGCGCGCCGCCCGCCATCGTCGACACGTCGTCGGCGACGGCGACGGCTTCACCGCCCGCCGCCTGGATCTCCTTGACGACCGACTCCGCGATCTCGCTCGCCGGTTCGCTCGCGCCGTCGATCGAGACCCCGTAGTCGTTGACGACGACCTTGGCCCCCTCGGCGGCACAGGCGAGCGCGACCGCGCGCCCGATGCCACGCCCGGCACCCGTAACAGCGACGACTTTTCCGGTCAGGAAGTTGCCCACGTCCCGCCCCTTCTCATGGTTTCTGACGGACCGTTAGATTCTAGGAGTGAGTACACACCCCAGCACAAGCCCTACGACCAGGAGGCCGCTGTGACGCTTCCCGCCGAGTTCCACGACATCGCCAAACGGATCAACAACTGGGGGCGGTGGGGCGAGGGCGACGAGATCGGCACGCTGAACCTGATCACCGACGAAGTGGTGCGCATCGCGGCCGGGACCGTACGCAGTGGCCGGCGCGTCCCGCTGGCCCTGCCGCTGCAGCAGGACGGGGTGCAGACCGGCATGATCCCCGGCCGGGTCAACCCGCTGCGCACCATGGTCGCGCTCAACCTGGAGATGTTCGGCCCGGGAACCATCGCCACCAGCGACGACGCCGTCACCATGGGCCTGCAGGCGGCCACCCACTGGGACGGCCTGACCCATGTCTCGCACTCCGGAAAGATCTACAACGGCCGTCCCGCCGACTCCGTCACCGCGCACGGCGGCGCCGCCTTCAGCGGCATCGAGAAGGTGACGACCCTGGTCTCACGCGGCGTGCTGCTCGACGTGGCCGCGGCCCGGAAGCTGGACCGGCTGCCCGGCGACCACGCGGTCACCCCCGAGGACCTGGAGGCGGCCGAGGAGCTGGCGGGGACCACGGTGCGCGCCGGGGACATCGTGCTGGTCCGCACCGGTCAGATGCGCTCCTACCTGGGCGGCGACAAGCACGGCTACGCCTTCCCGTCCCCCGGGTTGTCCATCAGGACGCCGGAGTGGTTCCACGCGCGTGATGTGGCGGCGGTCGCCAACGACACGCTCACCTTCGAGATCTTCCCGCCGGAGATCGAGAACCTCTGGCTGCCGGTGCACGGACTCGATCTCGTGGAAATGGGGATGCTGCAGGGCCAGAACTGGAACCTGGAGGAGTTGTCAGAGGCCTGCGCCGAGGCGGGGCGGTACGAGTTCTTCCTGGATGCCACGCCCGAGCCCTTCGTGGGCGGGGCAGGCAGTCCGGTCGCACCGGTCGCAGTGCTCTAGGCGCTTCAGGCTGATCCGCTGCTCGGCGAGGGTCCGGTCGGCGAGGGTCCGGTCGGTCAGGGTCCGGTCGGCGAGAGGGGTCCGGTCCGTGAGGGCCGGGGGCCGGTCGGCGGCCCGGTGTCCAGCGCTCTGGCGCTCACCGGGCCGCTGGTCCACGGTCTCCAGACAGGCGATCCGCTCGGCGCGGTCCACCTCGCACCAGATCCGCTTGCCGGCTCCTTCGGGCTGCCAGCCCCACCGGTCGGCCAGCCCGTCCACCAGCTCCAGACCGCGGCCCCCGGTCTCGTCCCGGTGCGCGTGCCGCGGGGTGGGCGGGCGGGCGCTGGTGTCCGCCACCTCGACCCGGACCGTCGAGTCAGAGGTGCCCGAGGCATCCGAGGTGTCCGGGAAGAGCATCCGCAGCACCGCCGGACAGCCGGTGTGCACGACCGCGTTCGTCACGAGCTCGGAGATCAGCAGAATCAGCGTCTCGGCGAGCGGTTCGTCGGCCCCTATGCCGGAGCCCAGAAGCCGTGAGCGCGCCCATCGCCTGGCCCGGCCCACTTCCGCGGGATCCGCGCCGACCTCGAGCTGAACCTGAAGCACCTGCACCGCTCACACCATCCGAACCGGCGGACACATCGCCTCGCGCCACAGCGGAGTCACCGTACGTGACATCCATGTAGCACAGCATGATTGACCTACAGTCACCCCAACAAGCGCTTCGGGCATATTCCAGCGCAAAGGAGTACGCGTACCGCATACTGTGCGAAGCACATTTGGGGGCGTGTGGGGAGGATTCGAACATCCAGGCGTCCCAGGCGCGGCGCCCGCCCGGCTCCGCCGGGCGGCGACCACTCGGCGCCTCTGTACCTCTCGCACTCGATGGAGCGTACCCGAGCCGGACGCCGACTCCGGTCCGTCACGAGTAACGCGTAGGACACAACCCGATATCAACGCAGCGTCACTGATCATTCACGCGGCCTTCACTGGAGCAGTTCCCCCGCCAGCTCTTCCTCGTGGCGCTCCGTGTCCCCCCGCCCGGCGGCGAGCACCCAGGACCGCTTGATGTGGAGGTGTACGTCGGCCTCCCAGGTGAAGCCCATCCCTCCGAAGACCTGCAGGCAGTCACGTGCGTTGCGGGAGGCCGCGTCGTCGGCGAGCAGCCGCGCCGCGGCCGTTTCGAAGCCGTCGCCGGACACCGCCGCCGCGTAGACGGCCGTGCGGGCCATCTCCAGCCGTACGAGCATGTCCGCACACAGGTGCTTCACCGCCTGGAACGCCCCGATCGGCCGCCCGAACTGCTCGCGTTGCCGGGCGTGTTGCACGGCCATCGCGAGGGTCCTTCCGGCGCTGCCGACCTGCAGGGCCGCGGTCAGCAGCGCGGCTTCCCGCCGCAGCAGGACCGGGTCGGCGCCCGCGAGGACCGGGTCGGCGCCCGCGGAAGCAGCTTCGACGCCCGCGCCGCCGTCGAGTGCGCGGGCCGGGGGCAGAACGCTGCCGGGCAGGTGAAGGGGGGTGAGGGGGTCGACGGAACGGATCTCCGCCGCCGGATATCCGTCCGCGGCGAAAAGCCCGACGCCCGTCCCGCCGAGCTCCCCGGACCCGACCTGGGACCCGGGCTCTCCGGCCCCGAGCTCCCCCAGCGCCAGGACGGCGTCCGCGGCGCCCAGGTGGCCGACCGGGGCGGGCGGCAGCGCCAGGGCCACCAGCAGCTCCCCCGCCGCCGCGCCCGCCGCCACCGGCCCGGTCAGATGGGTCGCCGCCAGATGCGTACCGACCAGCGGCCCCGGCAGCAGGACGCGGCCGGCCTCCTCGAAGACGAGCACGGCCTCGGGCAGCCCGAGGCCCACCCCGCCGTCCGCCTCCGGCAGCCTGAGGGCGAAGAACCCGGCCTCCCCCAGCTCACGCCACAGCACCCGGTCGACCACCGGCGGGCCTCCCACCACGGAGGCACCGCCTGAGCCGGTCTCCAGGGCGTCGCCCGCGTCGACCGCCGCGCGCAGCGCCTCGCGAGGGAACCGCCCGGCGAGCAGCTCCCGCACACCCGTCCGCAATGCCTCTTGATCTTCTGTCGGTTGGAAATCCACGGTCGGCCCCCGCTCCTCGGCCCTCGGCCCTCAGCCCTTCGGGAGGCCGAGGATGCGCTCGGCCACGATGTTCTTCTGGATCTGCGATGTGCCGGCGGCGATCGTGTACGAGAGCGACGACAGCCGCTCCGCCGTCCACGGATGCCCGGTGTCCTGCGCGAGCGGCCCCAGAACCTCGGCGGCCGTGTCGTAGAGCTCCTGCCGGGCGTGCGAGTAGCGCAGCTTGAAGACCGACCCACCGGTCCCGGGCACGCCCGTGCCGCCCGCCCGCAGCGAGCGCTCCGCCTCGCTGACGTTCCACTGGGTGAGCCGCCACAGGACGGAGAACTCGGCCGCGAGCCGGCCCAGCCCGCGCCGCAGCGCCGGATCGTCCCAGCTGCCGTTGGCCTTGGCGGCGCGCGCGACCTCGCCCAGGACGCGGCGGCAGGCGACGACCTCGCCGACGAAGGCGGTGCCGCGTTCGAAGGAGAGGGTGACCATGGTGACGCGCCAGCCGTCGTTCTCCTCCCCCACCCGGTTCTCGACCGGCACCCGCACCTCGTCGAGGAACATCTCGGCGAACTCCGTCGACCCCGCGAGGGTGCGCAGCGGCCGTACCGTGACGCCCGGGGCGTCCATCGGCATCGCGAGCCAGGAGATGCCGCGGTGCTTGGGCGCCTGCGGATCGGTGCGGACCAGCAGTTCGCACCAGTCCGCGACCTCCGCGTGCGAGGTCCAGATCTTCGAGCCGGTCACCACGTACGCGTCGCCGTCGCGCACCGCGCGGGTCCGCAGCGAGGCCAGGTCGGAGCCGGCGCCGGGTTCGCTGAACCCCTGGCACCACACCTCGTCGCCGCGCAGCACCGGCGGCAGCCAGCGCCGCCGCTGCTCGTCGGTGCCTTCGGCGGCGATGGTGGGCCCGGCGTGCAGCAGCCCGACGAAGTTGGCGCCCACGTAGGGCGCGCCCGCCTTCTCCGTCTCCTCCAGGAAGATCAGGTGCTGCACCGGCGTCGCGCCCCGCCCGCCGGCGTCGACCGGCCAGTGCAGGCCCGCGTAGCCCGCGTCGTACAGCATCCGCTGCCAGCCGGCGTCGTACGCACGCCGCCCCGGCCAGTCGCGCGGGTCCGGCCGGGGCGGCAGCTTGGGCAGTACGTCGCCGAGCCAGGACCGCAGTCCGGCCCGGAACTCCTCCTGCTCCGCGGTGTACGTCAGATCCACGCTCGCCTCACCTACCGGATCCGCCGGCCGCGGGCGCGGGCGCGGGGCTCTGCCGTGCGAAGGACGAGAGGTCGAGACCGCGGTCGAAGTCGAGATCGAGCATCCGGATCGCGTTGCCGCGCATGAGCTTGTAGACGGTCTCGTCGTCGAGCCCCTTCATATGGTCCTCGGCGACCGCCTTGGTGTGCGGGAAGGTCGAGTCCACATGCGGGTAGTCCGTCTCGAAGGTCGCGTTGTCGCGGCCGACGACGTCCAGCGACGCGACCCCGTGCTTGTCGCGGAAGAAGCAGCAGAAGATCTGCCGGTAGTAGTACGTCGACGGCGGCTCGGGGATGATGTCGCGCACCCCGCCCCAGGCCCGGTGCTCCTCCCAGACGGTGTCGGCGCGCTCCAGGGCGTACGGGATCCAGCCCATCTGGCCCTCGCTGTAGGCGAGTTTGAGCGTCGGGAACTTGACGAGGACCCCGCTGAAGAGGAAGTCCATCATCGAGGCCATCGCGTTGTTGAAGCTGAGCGCGGCCTGGACGGCGGGCGGCGCGTCCGGGGAGGCGGCGGGCATCTGCGAGGACGAGCCGATGTGCATGTTCACTACCGTGCCGGTCTCCTGGCACACCGCGAAGAAGGGGTCCCAGTAGCCGGAGTGGATGCTCGGCAGGCCCAGGTGCGTCGGGATCTCGCTGAACGTGACGGCCTTGACGCCGCGGGCGGCGTTGCGGCGGATCTCGGCCACGGCCAGGTCGATGTCCCAGAGCGGGATGATGCACAGCGGGATGAGCCGGCCGCCGCTGTCACCGCACCACTCGTCCACCATCCAGTCGTTGTAGGCGCGCACGCAGGCGAGCGCGACCTCCTTGTCGTGCGCCTCGGAGAACGTCTGCCCGCAGAACCGCGGGAAGGTCGGGAAGCAGAGTGACGCCTCGACATGGTTGAGGTCCATGTCCGCCAGGCGTTCCTTCGGGTCCCAGCAGCCGCGGCGCATCTCGGCGCGGGTGATGCCCTCCAGGGTCATGTCGTCGCGGTCGAAGCCGACGGCGGCGATGTTCCGCTTGTACGGGAACTTGAGGTCCTCGTAGATCCACCAGTCGGTGGGCGGTCCGTCCGGGTCCATCGTGATCTGGTACTTCCCGGCGACGTACGCCAGCTCACCGATACCGGCGGTCAGCGGCTTCGGACCGCGGTCGCGGTACTTGGCCGGCAGCCACTTCTCGAAGAGGTGCGCGGGTTCGATGACATGGTCGTCGACGCTGATGATCCTGGGCAGTTCCATCGGCCTCTCCCTGCAGATCTGATGGATCGTCAGATTTAGAGTACGCACGCACGCACGTCGCGTCCATCGGCGTCACACCCCTGGACCGGCGGGGTCGCTCCGCATACGCTGCGGCCAGGATCTGACGCTACGTCAGGTGTGGTGACGGTACGGAGGAGACCGGCATGGACCCGACGCGGGAGAGCGGCACGGCCCCGACGCAGACCGGATCGGCCCCGGCACAGGGGACGGGCACGGCCCCGGCACAAGGGACCGGCACGGTCGCGGCGCAGGAGACCCCGACTGCCGTCGCAGCGGCCCTCGGTGCATCGTCAACCCTCTGGGCGCTCGCCGCCCGCCGCGCCGAGCTCACCCCCGACGCCCCCGTCCTCCTCGACACCGACGGCCGCCGGATCACCTTCGGCCAGCTGTGCCACCAGGCCGAACGCGTCGCCGCCGGCCTCCACGACCTCGGCGTCCGGCCCGGCAGCCGGTTCGCCTGGCAGCTGCCCACCCGGATCGAGACGGTGCTGCTGACCTTCGCCCTCGCCCGGCTCGGCGCCGTGCAGACCCCGCTCATCCCCTTCTACCGGGACCGCGAGGTCGGCTACGCGCTGCGCGAGGCCGGGGCGGAGTTCTTCGCGATACCCGGCGAGTGGCGCGGCTACGACTACGCGGCGATGGCCGACCGCCTCGCGCCGCGGCTGTCCCGGCCGCCGCTCCTGCTCACCACCTACGACCGGCTCCCCGACGGCGATCCGGCCGTGCTGCCGGAACCGCCCGCCGACGGCACCTCGGTCCGCTGGATCTACTGGACCTCCGGCACCACCTCCGACCCCAAGGGCGTGCTGCACACCGACCGCAGCCTCATCGCCGCCGGCGGCTGCCTCGCCCACGCGCTGCGCCTCACCCCCGACGACGTCGGCTCCATGGCCTTCCCCTACGCCCATGTCGCCGGACCCGACTACACCGTGATGCTGCTGCTCTACGGCTTTCCCGCGCTGCTCCTCGAGCACTTCGCGCTGCCCGCCTCGCTCGACGCCTACCGGGAGCACGGCGTCACGGTCGCCGGCGGCAGCACCGTCTTCTACTCGATGTTCCTGGCCGAGCAGCGCAAGGACCCCACCGCCAAGCTCATTCCCGGCCTGCGGCTGCTCGCGGGCGGCGGCGCGCCCATGCCGCCCGAGCTGTACTACGAGGTCACCCGCGAGATGGGCTGCCAACTCACCCACGGCTACGGCATGACCGAGGTCCCCATGATCACCATGGGCGCCCCCGACGACACCCCCGACCACCTCGCGACCACCGAGGGGCGCCCCCCGGCGGCCATGGAGATCCGCATCACGGACTCCGACGGCAAGCCGCTGCCCGCCGGCACCGACGGTGAGGTCAGGCTGCGCGGCGAGGCCGTCTGCCAGGGTTATCTGCATGCCGCCCAGACCGCCGAGGTCTTCGACCCGGACGGCTTCCTCATCACCGGCGACCTCGGCCGGCTCACCCCGGACGGCTATCTCGTCCTCACCGGCCGGCTCAAGGACATCATCATCCGCAAGGGCGAGAACATCTCCGCCCAGGAGATCGAGGACCTGCTCTACGAGCACCCCGCCGTCGCCGACGCGGCCGTCGTCGGACTGCCCGACCCCGAGCGCGGTGAACGGGTCTGCGCCGTCGTGGAACAGCCCGCCGGAGCGCCGCCGATCACTCTCGCGGACATCACCGGATATCTACGGGAGCACGGGCTGTCCGCCCACAAGCTGCCGGAACAACTGGAGATCGTGGACGCCCTGCCGCGCAACGACGTGCTGCGCAAGGTGCTGAAGTTCAAGCTGCGGGAGCGCTTCGGCGGCACCCGCCCCTCCTAGGCCGCGCCCCTCAGGAGACGCGGGACCCAGCAGAAACCCGCGGGAACACCGGGACGACCGGGACCAATGGGGCCACTGGCACCGTAAGGACTAGCGGGCCGTGACAGCCGCGGCCGGGCATGCCGCAACAGCCGCTAGTCTGCGTCTGCTGACCACGTAACTTCCGGGACGCGTCGCCGAGTTGACGCGCGCAGGACGTCCGGCCGCGTGGCGCGACCAGGTCTTGGGAGGCGGACGTGGCGGACGCTACGGACAGTGCGGTTGCGGCGCAGAGCGGTCCGCGGGACCGCCGGCCGGGCCGCGCGCAGGCGCAGGTGCACGCGGCGCGCCGGCTGGGCGAGGCCAGGATCGCGCTGGCCGCGGGCGACGCGGCCGGCGCGGCGGACCGGTTCCGCGCGGCGCTCGCCACCGCCGGGGACCACGAGCTCGCGGACGAGCAGGTCTCGGCCCTGCTCGGGCTGGGCGACTGCGCCCTCGAGAGCGGGGAACTCACCGTCGCCCGCGAGCACTTCGAGGCCGTGGAGAAGCTGCTGGCCGGTGAGCCGCTGCCGCGCCGGGCCGCCGCGATCCGCGGCCGGGCGGTCTCCCATCTGCTCGCGGGTGAACTGCGCTACGCCTGCTACCTGCTGGAGAGCGCGATCGACGGACTGCACGCCGCCGGAACCCAGGACCCGGACGCGCTGCTGCTCCTCCACACCGCCGTCATCGCCCCGTACATGGACATGGGCGCCCACGCCCGCGCCGCCCAGGCCGCCGAGCTCGCCCTCGCACTCGCCCCCAGCGCCACCGATCCCGCACTGGTCGCCGGAATGCACCGCAGTGTGGCCCGCACCCTCATCGCCGAGGGCCGGATCACCGAGGCCGACGCCTCGCTCGCCAAGGCACAGGAGCTGTACCAGCGCCTGGGATTCCGCTCCGACCTGGCTAAATGTCATTGGATGCGCGGGTATGTACACGCCCAGGACGGCAATCTGGAACACGCGGAACGTGAACTGCGGCTCGCCCGCGACATGCTGGCGGCACAGCAGTCCGTGCTCTTCACCGATCAGGTGGAGGTGGAACTCGCCGACGTGCTGCGCCGGCGCGGCAGTCACACCGAGGCGGGCGAACTGCTCGCCCGGCTGCTCGACCGCATCGGTCCCGAGCGCGGCGCCATCCACGCGGCCGGCGCCCACCGGCTGCTCGGTCTGATCGCGCAGGAGGACGCCGAACTCGACGCCGCCGAGGAGCACTACGTCAACGCCCTGTCCCTGCTGGAACGCGCCGGCGCCGCCGGCGATCTCGCCGATCTCTGCCGGCTGCTGGGCGATCTGCTGCGCAGTACCGGGCGGGTCGAGGCCGCCCTGGACGCCTATCGCACCGGCCTCGGCCACCGTGCCGCGATCGGCACCACCACACTGGGCCCGGCTCCGGCGAAGCCCACCAGACCACCGGCGTACTGAGACCGCCCGCGACATCCGGTGCGGACCAGGGCGTGTTGCGAAAGTCCCGCCTGGCCCACGGCGTCTGGCACGCGCCCTAGGCGGATATCGGCCGGGCCGAGTCGTCGGTCGCGGAAGCGAGGTCCGGATAGACGTCGAAGAGGCGGCGGACGCCGAGGGCGGCGAGCACCCGGTTCACATGGGACCCGTCGTCGGCGGCGCCCTGGTCCGGCAGCACGATACGGAGCCGGCCCGCGCACGAACGCATCAGTCGGCGCGCGGCGATCAGCACACCCACTCCGCTGGAGTCGCAGAAGCGCACCTCCGCGAGATCGAGGACCACGCTGCGCCGCCCGTCGGCGACCGCCTCGTGCACGTGCTGGCGAACGGTGGGGGAGGTCAGGAGGTCCATCTCGCCCGTGACGATCACCACGGCCCAGCCGTCCTGCTCGACCTGCGTTACTTCCACTGAGACTCACCTCGCGACGTCGCTGGGAGCAGCCCGGCCACCCTGGCGGTCCGCGGAGGCCCGGAAGGCCGCTCCTCGGGGAATTGCGACAGCGTCATCATGTGAACCCTATGCCCGGAATCCCGCACAGCCGAGCAGTACCGCGGTCACACCCGCATAACACATCGCCAGAAGCGGTCCGATACGGCGGCAGGATGGCGCAAAGGGGCGTACGCCGTCGTAGGTGGCGGTTACATTCGAACTGACGAGGCCGGGCAGGTCCGGCAGGACGACGCGGCCGGCGGAACGCCGGCGGCGAGGGGAGAGGTTCGCATGGCGACACCGGCACCACCCCGCTGGGACCGCAAGATGCAGCAGCGTCTGGCCCGCGGGGAGGAAGCCGCGCTCGGCGAGCTGTACGACCGGTACGCGTCGCTGGTGCACAGCCTCGCCCACCGCGTGCTGGACGACGACGAGGCCGCGAACCACATCACCCGCGAGGTCTTCGGCTTCCTCTGGGAGAACCCCGACGCCTACGACCCGAGGCGCGGCTCGCTGCGCTCCTGGATCGCCGCGCTCACCCAGCGCCGGGCCGTGCAGCGACTGCGCCATGCGGAGAACCGCGGCCGGAGCAGCCAGGACGAGGTCGAGGCGAAGGTCCGCGAGGCCAATACCGCCGCCCGCGCCGACTTCATCGTCACCTCCATGCCGGCCCCGTTGCGCGACGCCCTCGAACTGGCCTACTTCCGGCGGCGCGACTACCGGCAGACCGCCGCCGACCTGGGCGTCACCGAGGACGAGGCCCGGCGCCGGCTGCGCCTGGGCCTGCAGCTGCTGTCCACCGCGATGGCACCCGCCGCGCCCGCGGGTCTCGACGGGTGGCAGCGGTGACCGCCGGGACGACGGGCCCCGGGCCGGACCGCGGACGGCTCCCCCCGTACGACCACAGCACCCTCAAGTCCCTGCTCGGGGCCTGGGCGCTGGCCGCCTGCTCACGCGAGGAGTCGCTCGCGGTCGAGGTGCACCTCACGGACTGCGCGTCCTGCGCGGACGAGGCGCTGCGGCTGCGCGACGCCGTCGGCCTGCTGCACCAGGAGGAGACGCTCGACCTTGATCCGCTGCTGCGGTCCCGGGTGTTGTCGGGTTGTCTCGACCGCCGCCCGGCGCGCATTCCGGTGCCCGACTGGGCGGGTCCGTACGACGCGGAGTCCGCCCGGCTGGACGCGCTGCTGCGCGATCTCGGCGACGGCTACTGGGACGCGCCCGTCGAGCTGCGCTGGTACGAGGACAAGCGGGTGGCCCGTGAGGTCTCCGTCGCGCAGGTCATCGGCCATCTCTGCGCGGTGGACGGCCTGGTCGCGTCCGCGCTCGGGCTGCCCATCGACGAGCTGCCGTTCGATCCCGCGCAGCGCACCGAGAGTTACTGGGCCACGGCGCGGAACGTGCCGGGCGCCCCGTTGCGTGCCCGGTGGCGCGAGCAGAGCCAGACGCTGGTGCGCACGGTGTCCTTCGCCGGGCACGGGACCGCCGGACTGGACGTCGGATACGGCGCGTTCACGCTGCCGCTGCGGGACGCGTTCCTCGACCGGGCCTTCGAGTGCTGGATACACGCCTGGGACATCGCCGAGGCCGTCGACTACCCGTACGACCCTCCGGCGCCGCGCAACCTCAACCGCATGATCGACCTGGCGGCCCGGATGCTGCCCACCGCCATCGCGGGGCGCCGCCGGGCCGGACTCACGGCCTCCCCGGCCCGGCTCACCGCCGCGGGCTCGCCCGGCAGGTCGGTGCATCTGGAGGTCGAGGGCCAGGGCGGGGGGAACTGGTACATCGCCCTGGACTCGCCCGGAGCGCCGGCCACCGCCGAGGAGGCGGTGGCCCATGTCGCGCTCGACAGCGTCGAGTTCTGCCAGCTGGCCGCGGGTCATCTGGAGCCCGAGCGGATAGCGGTGGGCCAGGACGGGGACCGCGACGTCATCCGCGATGTGCTCTTCGCCGCCGCGTCACTGTCGAGGCTGTGACGCGGCGGCAGCTCCCCGCTCCTGCTACTTCTTCAAGTGGTCCAGCCAGGGGTGCTTCCGCGGAACGCACGCCTTCGGGTTGGTGTAGGCCGGGCACTTGCCGTCCAGCTTCGGCGTGATGTGCGCCAGCATCGACCGGTACGCGGGGTACAGGCCGGGCCCCGGCATGTACTTGTTGGCGATGGCGGAACCCGACATCCCGAACAGCAGCAGCAGACAGGCGAGCACCCCGGCGTGCAGCGGCAGACGGGCCCGGAGACCACTCCTGGCGCCGCCGGCCGTGCCCGCGGAAGCGGACGAAGCAGCCGGTGTCAGCTTGGGGAGCTTGATCCGCTTGAGTCGCTGCACCCCGAGATAGATGGAGAATCCGCACAGCACGAGCAGGCAGTACATGATCTGCCACGACGTGCGCGGCCACAGCTGTACGGCGTTGTCCCGGTACATGTGCGAGGCGTACCACAGGCGCATCACCCAGGCGCTGGCCATGCAGGTGGCGGCGACGATGACCACGGACCGCCTGGCGCCCAGGATGAGCGAGACGCCGAGGCCGATCGCGAGCAGGATGGCGAAGAGCCCGACGCCGCCCAGCTCTCCCAGCGGCGGCCACTGGTCCGGCTTGCCGTTCTGCACCCAGAGCCAGATGGAGAAGTAGCCGGGGTCGGTGTCGGTGTCGACGTACATGTACCGGTCGACGTTGTCCGTCGACATCAGCAGGAGCTTGGAGAGGGTCCAGCCGGCCACGGCCAGGAAGACGAACGCGGTCGAGCCGAGCAGGATCAGCGCCCGCTTCGGGCCGGCCTTCCAGGGGAAGTACGCGAGCGTGAGCACGACCATGCCGGCCGCCGACCAGACGAACCATCCTGAATAGAGCAGGAAGTCCAGGCCGATCAGCAGCCCGAGCCCGGCTCCCACCGCGATCAGGCGCCTCGGTTCGGTGACCGGACTGCGCCGCAGTGCGCTCAGCAGCAGCGCCAGCGCCGGGATGAAGATGAAGAGCGACAGGTTGCCGTAGGGCTTGTACGGGTCGATCAGCGGGAGGGTGGGGACGACACCGATGATCAACGCCCACACCGGGCGCAGTATGGTCCGCCACATCAGATAGGCCAGCGGGCCGATGAGCGCGACGGTGACCAGCGAGAGCGTCTTGAGCGCGTAGCCGGTGTTGCCGTTGTAGAAGAGCTTGGCCCAGGCGGCGAGCAGGTAGATGTACAGCGGCGGGTACCCGGAATCGTCCGGGATGCCGTGCCCGGTGGCCACCGAGTGGGCGTACTTCTGGATGACCGAGGAGTCCGAGATCACACCGTTGATGGGCCACGGGGTGCCGTGCAGCGCCACCGCGACGCCGCCCGCGATCAGCCCGGTGAACAGGCCGGCGGTCGCCGCACAGGCCAGCCGTACCGCCCAGGTGTAGTGGACCGGCCGGCCGAAGCGCTGCACCAGCAGCACGGCGACGACGATCGCGATGGCGATGACCATGAACGGGAGCAGCATGGCGGCGAGGCCGCTGACCTGTCCCGGGCGCTTCATCGGGTTGACGTGGATGGTCGCGCTGTACAGCAGCAGCAGCGCGGCGGCGGTCATGGCCACACCCGCCTCGGCGAGCAGTCCCACCCACCGGCGCCCGCCGGGGGCCGCGGCTTGATCGCCCGGGTCCCTCCGGATCAGATTCCGCGGCCGCCAGTTCAACGTCGTCATCAAAGCTCCCGTAACTTGTCGGCCACCCCCCTGGCGGTTGGTGGCCAACGGCTGCCGCACTCGCGTCGATCTAGATCGGGGTCGAGGATATCGGACAGCCTGTCCGCCCCCGCGTCGCCATCGGGCCGGGGACCCGGTCCCCGGCCCCACCTGCCAGGCGTTGGTCAGGCACTGCCGGCGCGGCCACCACCGATGGGCCCGAACGCGTGCCGGAGCATCGCGCGGGTACTTCCCTTCGGTCCGCGGCGGGCCGTGGCCGGCAGCAGGGTGACCGCGTGCAGCCGTGAGGACCAGTACCGGCGCGAGGCCTTCGCGGCACGGTTCCAGCCGTGGGCCGTCAGCCGGTCGGAGGTCTCCAGGAAGAACCGCCGCGCCTCGTCGAAGCGGTCCCCCGAGAGGGCCTTCGCGGACGACTCACTGACGGCATGCCTGCGGTACTGGAAGGCCACGGTGTCCGTGACGACCATGGAGGCCCCGTCGAGCAGCAGGTCGACGACGAGCGCCAGGTCCTGGATCACCCCGAGGTCGGCCCGGAAGCGGAACTTGCGCATCGCTTCGGTCCGCCAGCAGATGGAGGGGAAGTAGAGCCAGTTGCCGCGCAGCAGGCTCACGGCCAGGTCCTCGCCGCTGAGCGTGAGGGGGCGCGCGCCCTTCGGCGCGTAGAGCCGGTCCTTGGTGGTGTCCGCGAGCGTCCTGGACGGCCGGCCCTCGCCGTCGATGACGTCGACGCCGGGCTGCACCATGGTCGCCTTCGGCTCATGGTCCAGGGCGGTGCGGACGGTGCGCAGATAGTTGGGCAGCAGCAGGTCGTCGCAGCCCATGAGGACGGTGTGCTCGCCCTCCGACAGCTCCACGCACCGGTTGAAGTTCCCGGTCACCCCGAGGTTCTGCTCGTTGCGGAGATAGCGGACGCGGTCGTCGGCGAGGGCGGCGAACCACTCCGGTACGCCCGCCTCCTTGCCGTCGTCGACCACGGTGAGCCGCCAGTCGTCCCCGTCCTGGGCCAGCACGCTGCGGACGGCGTCCTGCATGACGGCGACATCGCCGTAGTACGGCATCAGGATGTGGAAGCGGAGTCCGGCGGAGCCGCCGCCGGACGGATCCTGGTCCGTCATACCGAGACCATCGTGTGCGGGGCCTGGGACGGCACCCGCCGGATCAGCGCGAGCAGCAGGACCAGGCCCGCGCGGGCCAGGTAGACCATCGCGCGCAGCGGCGAGTGGCTCGGCTTGCCGGTGGTGCGCGGCCGCATCGCGACCGGGACCTGCCGGACGGTGTAACCGCAGCGGATCGCGCCGACGGTGCTCTCCACCGTGTCGCCGAGGTACTCCACCGGGTACCAGCCGGCGAAGAACTCGATCAGGTCGCGGTTGCAGGCGCGGAAGCCGGAGGTGGCGTCGGTCAGCCGGGTGCCGGCCAGCTTGGACATGACGCCGGACAGCAGTCGCATCGCCCAGCGGCGCGGGCCGCGGGCCTGGTAGTCGCCCTCGCCGCCGAAGCGGGCGCCGACGACCAGGTCGGCGTTGTCGAGCTCGCGCAGCAGGGCCGGCACATAGCTCGGGTCGTGCTGGCCGTCGGCGTCGATCTGGATCGCGACGTCGTAGTTGTACTCCAGCGCGTAGCGGTAGCCCAGCCGCATGGCGCCGCCGACGCCGAGGTTGTACGGCAGGCGGGCGACGATCGCGCCCTCCGCCGCGGCGACCTTGGCCGTGCGGTCGGTGGAACCGTCGTCCACGACGAGGATGTCCGCGTCGGGCAGTTCCTTGTTGATCTCACCCAGGGTCGTCGCCAGCCCGGCGTCCTCGTTCCACGCCGGCACGATCACCAGTACCCGTCGGCCATCGATCATGCCCGGGCCTCGCGATCATCCGTAGTGGTGGTGGCAGTGGTGCTGTCGGTGCCGGTGTCGCCGTCGATGACCGGCTTCACCGCGTTGGCGGGCATCGGGTCGGCGGTCTGCGCCAAGTGCGCCCGGATCAGGGCCACTTCCTCGGCCAGGGTGCGCGTCTCGGCTTCGAGACGGCTGGACTCCCAGCTCAGGTGCAGTGTGACGAGCAGCACAAGGACGAAGCCGGCGAAGAGCACCAGGCTCACGCCGGAGGCGACGCCGAGCTTGTTGGCGATCGAGTCGAGCCAGGTCGGGAAGAAACCGAGCGGAGCGATGATCAGGCCGATGAGCAGCCACAGGGCCGCATACTTCTCGCGCAGTTGCTGGCGACGCAACAGCTCGACGATGCATCCGAGCACCGCCAAGCCGGTCACCGAGGTAAGTACGGACAATTGCACGATTCAGCCGTCTTTCCGGTCGGAGTACGAGGCTGCCGCGTCATACCGACGTCGGCTGACGTCCAGGGAATGACCGGCTACCGGGCAGAGGGCGAAGAAGACGTCCCGCCAACCCGCGACTGGGTGGCGACGTCACACACGCTGCCGGACACGGCGCTCATGGTACCCCTTGGCCACAAGAGCCGAAAGCCGGGTGGACGCCCAAGCCCGGGGTCTCCCGGCCGCTCGGGGAGCCGGTCCGGCGAGTACCTGTCATGTCCCCCGGGGTATTCTTGCCGCCACATGAAGTCGCCCACAGCACTCCTGCGCACGCTCCCTTCCGGAACCCTTCTCGTCGGGGCCGGGGTGGCGGCGAACGCCGGCGCCTCCTACATCTTCCTGGCCCTGGCCGGCCGGACGCTCGGCCATGACGACATGGCCCAGATCTCCGTCCTGTGGTCGGTGATCGCCTTCGCGGGCATCGGGCTGTTCTTCCCCGTCGAGCAGGAACTGACCCGGGTGGTGGCCGCGCGGACCGCCGCGGGACTGGGCGCGGGGCCCGCCATCCGGCGCGGGATACTCACCGCGACGGCGATGCTGGCCGTGGTCCTGGCGGCGCTCGCCGCGGCCTCCGGCCCGCTGGCGAACCTGCTCTTCAACGGCGACCGGGCGATGGTCGCTGTCCTGGGCGCGGCCTTCGTGGGCTGGGCCGCCCAGCACACCGCGCGCGGCATCCTCGCCGGGTACGGGAACTTCCGCTGGTACGCCGTCCAGCTCACCGCCGACGCGGTGCTGCGGGTGGGCGCCGCGATCACGCTGCTGGCCGTAAACGGCTCCTTCCTCGCGTTCGGCCTGGCGATGGCGCTGGCCCCGCTGCCCGCCGTGCTCCTGTGCCTGCCCGCGATGCGCCGGGCGTCCCGGCCGGGACCGGCCGCCGGCGTGGGCGAGATCCACAACGGCTTCGGCGTGCTGGTCGTCTCCACCACGCTGATGCAGGCCGTGGCCAATGCTCCGGTCGTCACCGCCAAGCTCCTCGACCCGGACAACACCCCACTGGTCACCGCCCTGGTCTCGGCGCTGATCCTGGTGCGCGTGCCGCAGTTCCTGGTCAGCTCCATGCAGGCGTCCCTGCTGGTGGAGCTCACCGGCCGGCACACCGCCGGCGACAAGGCCGGCTTCCTGCGCACGCTGCGCGGCAACCTGCTGATGGTGTCGGCGCTCGGCGCCGGCTGGGCGGTCGTCTGCGCGGTGATCGGCCCGGCCCTGAACGAGACGGCCTTCCACGCACCGCCGGCCCTCAGCTCCCTGGACTTCGGTCTGTTGGGTCTCGGCGCGGTCGCCCACCTCGCGGCGATCGTGCTCAGCAGCGGCACCCTGGCCACCGGCGGCCACCGCATACTGTGCGTCGCCTGGACGATCGGGGCCCTCGCCCTGGGGACCGCACCCCTGCTGCCCGGCGGCACGGCGCTGCAGGTCGAACTCTCCTACGCGATCGCCGCCGGCGCCGCCGCCGTCGCTCTGCTGTTCGGGCTGCGCTCCGGACTGCGCCATTTCGACCAGCCGTTCGACGCGAAGACCCGGGCACTGGTCGGGGACGCCGAGGCCCTCGGAACCGTCAAACCCGGGTGACACAGACCACATTCAGGTGGTGAACAGCCGGCAAAGGCCCGGCGAAGTTCACAGTCTTGTCACAGCAACCCGACGATCAGACAGCATCGACAAGGTCGGTTGCCGGACGCATGTACGGTCGCTGGACCATGAATGTGCGCCGTATCATCCTTCTTATGTGCGCCCTCGGCGCCCTCATCGCGATAGCCGTCCCGGCCGTTCCCTACGTCCTGGACCACACCCGCGATGCCGTCGCCGCGTCCGTGCCCGAGTCGGGTACCGGTACCGCCCCGCACAAGGTCGCCGAAGTCGCCCCGCCGCCACGGCAGTCGACCGGCGACTTCTCCGTGTCCAAGGAGAACGCCCTGCCCGGCACCCGTGCCTGGGAGGTGCGGAACCCCGGTCCGCAGAACGCGATCGAGGGATACACCAATCACGTCAGCGTGACGTCCGGTCAGCCGTTCGACCTGTATGTGTCGACCACGGCCAGCAGCTTCGAAGTCCAGGCCTTCCGGATGGGCTACTACGGCGGCAAGCAGGGCCGGCTGGTCTGGTCCTCGAAGTCGGTACGCGGTCAGATACAGCCGCCGGCCAAGGTCGTGCCGGGCATATTCATGGCGACCGCCCCGTGGAAGCCGTCCATGAGCATCGGCACCAAGGGCTGGCCCGAGGGCGACTACCTGCTGAAGCTCACGTCCAGGAAGGGCAACGAGCGGAACGTCCCGATCACCGTCCGCTCGACCTCCACCGCGGGCAAGACGGTGTTCGTCAACGCGACCGCCACCTGGCAGGCCTACAACTCGTGGGGCGGGCACAACATCTACGCGGGCCCTCCCGGCCCGCGTTCCTACGCGGAGCGCTCCCGCAAGGTGAGCTTCGACCGGCCCTACGACCGCGGTGGCAGCGGCCAGTTCCTGTGGCACGAGCTGCCCATGCTGGTCACCGCCGAGAAGCTGGGCCTGCGGATGGCCTACGTCACCTCGTCGGAGCTCGACAACATGCCCGAACTGTTCAAGGGCGCGCGCTCGCTGATATTCCCCAGCCATGACGAGTACTGGTCCTCGGGGATGCGGGACACCGCGACCAAGGCCCGCGACACCGGCATCAACATGGCCTTCTTCGGTGCCAACAACGTCTACCGCCATGTCCGCTTCGAGGCCTCGGCCCTCGGCGACCAGCGCGTCGTGACGTGCTACAAGGACCCGTCCGAGGACCCGATGGTGCTCACCGACCCGAACGAGGCGACGCAGCAGTGGCGGCTGCCGCCGAACCCGCGTCCCGAGAGTGAACTGCTCGGCGTCCAGTACGAATGGCTCGGCGTGACCGCGCCGTACGTCGTCACGGACGCGGACAGCTGGGTCTACGCCGGCACCGGCGCGAAGAACGGGTCGAAGTACCCCGGTCTGGTCGCCGTCGAGTACGACAAGCTGTTCACCGGGCCCGAGGTGCCGCGCCCGATACAGGCCCTCTCCGACTCACCCGTCACGCTGGGCAAGAAGCACAGCTTCTCCAACTCCACCTACTACACGACGCCTTCCGGGGCGGGCGTGTTCTCCAGCGGCACCCTCGGCTGGACCTGCACGGTCAACAACGACCGGTGCTCCTACCGTGTGCCGCAGAGCTCGGTGAAGTTCGCCCGCAAGGTCAGCGAGAACATCCTGACGGCGTTCCAGGCGGGCCCCGCCGGCGCGAAGCACCCGGCGGTCGACAACTACAACACGTACGCCAGGCCGCCCGCCGGCTTCTCCTACGCGCACTGACCCGCCGCGGGCCCTCCGAAGGGTCCGCGCGGGTGCACCGAACACGAAAAGCCCGACCGCAATGGCGGCCGGGCTTTCGTGCGTCGTGACCGGTGGTGCGGCTACGGCCGCGGTGCGAACGTTCCTGCCGCGACCGCCGCCTTGAGCTCGTCCCGCCAGTCGGCCATCGCCGGGAGCCCGGCGGCGGACCAGCGGTCGTGGCCCAGCACGCTGTAGGCCGGGCGCTTGGCCGGCCGGACGAACTTGTCGGCCGTGGTGGGGCGGATCCGGTCGGGGTCCAGTCCCGACAGCTCGAACGCGGCGCGGGCCAGCTCGTACCAGGTGGCCTGGCCGGCAGCCGTGCCGTGGTACGCGCCGGCCGGGGCGTCGCCCGCGAGCGCGGCGCGGCCCAGCTCGGTGAGCCGGACGGCCAGCGCGCGGGCCCAGGTGGGCTGGCCGAGCTGGTCGTCGACGACGTCGAGCGTCTCGTGGGTGGCCGCCAGCTTCAGCATGGTCGCGACGAAGTTGCGGCCGTGCGCGCCGTACAGCCAGGCGGTGCGGACGGTGTAGCCGCTGTCGGGCAGCAGCTCGGCGACCGCGAGCTCACCGGCGAGCTTGCCGCGGCCGTACGCGTTGACCGGCCCGGTCGGGTCGTCCTCGCGGTACGGCTCCTTGGCGTCGCCGGGGAAGACGTAGTCGGTGGAGACATGGATGAGCAGCGCGCCCGCGGCGGCGCAGGCCGCGGCCAGATGGCGCACCCCGTCGCCGTTGACGACGGTGGCGGCGGCCTCGTCGGCCTCCGCGCCGTCGACGTCCGTCCAGGCTGCCGCGTTGACCACGATCCGGTGACCGCGGACCGCCGCGAGCAGCGCCGCGGGGTCGGTCAGATCCAGGTCGGCCCGGGTGGCGGCGGTGACGGCGGCGGCCGCGGCGGCCGCAAGCGCCGCCACGACCTCCTGGCCGAGCATGCCGCCGGCGCCGGTCACCAGCCAGCGGGTGCTGCCGGCGGCCGGGTCCTCGTTCGTCACGGCATCGCTCATGAAAGCGCCGCCTTGGCCTTCAGCGGCTCCCACCAGGCCCGGTTGTCGCGGTACCAGGCGACGGTGTCGGCGAGGCCCTGGTCGAAGCCGATCTGCGGCTCGTAGCCCAGCTCGGCACGGGACTTGCTGATGTCCAGGGAGTAGCGCAGGTCGTGGCCCTTGCGGTCCTCGACGTACTCGACCATGTCCCAGCCGGCGCCGCAGGCTTCCAGCAGCTGGCCGGCGAGCTCCTTGTTCGTCAACTCGGTGCCGCCACCGATGTGATAGACCTCACCGGCCTTGCCGCCCTGCAGCGCGAGCGCGATGCCCCGGCAGTGGTCGGAGACATGCAGCCAGTCACGGATGTTGCCGCCGTCGCCGTAGAGCGGGACCTTCTTGCCGTCCAGCAGGTTCGTCACGAACAGCGGGATCATCTTCTCGGGGAAGTGATGGTGCCCGTAGTTGTTGGAGCAGCGGGTGACCACCACGTCCATCCCGTGCGTGCGGTGGTAGGCGAGCGCGATCAGGTCGGAGCCCGCCTTCGCCGCGGCGTACGGGGAGTTGGGCGCGAGCGGCCAGTCCTCGGTCCACGAACCTTCGCTGATCGAGCCGTACACCTCGTCCGTGGACACGTGCACGAAGCGGCCGATGCCCAGCTTGTGGGCGGCGTCCAGCAGGGTCTGGGTGCCGAGCACGTTCGTGGTGACGAACGCGGCCGCGCCGGTGATCGACCGGTCGACGTGCGACTCCGCGGCGAAGTGCACCACCGCGTCATGGCCGGGCAGGACGGAGGCGACGAAGTCCGCGTCGCAGATGTCGCCGTGCGCGAACCGGTAGCCGGGCAGGTGGGCGACCGGAGCGAGGTTCTCCGGGTTGCCGGCGTAGGTGAGTTTGTCCAGTACGGTGACGGAGGCGGTCTCGAGCCCCGGCATCTCCCCTGACAGGACTGCGCGGACGAACTGCGAGCCGATGAATCCGGCGCCACCGGTAACAAGAATGTTCATGAGTGCCAGAGTCCAGTCAGGCCCCTACTGGGGGGCGGCGTAAGATGGTTTGCTTCGCCGTAACTCTAGCCGTTCCCCGAGTGCAGGGGCGAAGCCGAGCAGTCTTCGGCCGCCTGCCGCCGGAGAAAGTAGAAACAACATGCGTGGTATCCTCCTCGCCGGCGGGACCGGGTCCCGGCTGTGGCCGATCACCAAAGCGGTCTCCAAACAGCTGATGCCGGTCTACGACAAGCCGATGGTCTATTACCCGCTGTCGACGCTCATGATGGCGGGAATTCGCGACATACTGCTCATCACCACCGAGCAGGACCAGGAGCAGTTCCGCCGGCTCCTCGGCGACGGCTCGCAATTCGGTATCAATATCGAATACCGCTCGCAGCCGAATCCCGGTGGAATCGCCCAGGCTTTCCAGATCGGTGCGGACTTCATCGGCGGTGAGCCGGTGGCGCTCATTCTCGGTGACAACATCTTCCACGGCGCGGGCCTCGGGCGGCAATTGCAGGACCACAGCTCCCCCGACGGCGGCGTGATCTTCGCCTACCAGGTGAAGGACCCCACCGCGTACGGCGTCGTCGAGTTCGACGAGCACGGCAACGCGCTGTCGATCGAGGAGAAGCCGGAGCGGCCGAAGTCGCGCTTCGCCGTCCCGGGCCTCTACTTCTACGACAGCCAGGTCGTGGACATCACCAACAGCCTGAAGCCCAGCGCGCGCGGCGAACTGGAGATCACCGAGGTCAACGCGACCTACCTGCAGCAGGGCAAGCTCCGGGTCTCCGTACTGGACCGCGGCACCGCCTGGCTGGACACCGGCACCTTCGACTCCCTCGTCCAGGCCTCGGAGTACGTCCGGGTCATCGAGGAGCGGCAGGGGCTGAAGCTCGGCTGCGTCGAGGAGACCGCCTGGCGGATGGGGTTCATCGACTCCGAGCAGCTGCGCAAACTGGCCGAACCGCTGCTGAAGAGCGGCTACGGCGAATACCTCGTCAACACGCTCGCCCTCGAAGAGGACCTCCCGCGATGAACATCCGACCGCTGTCCTTCCACGGCGCCTGGGAGATCACCCCCCAGCAGCACGGCGACCCGCGCGGCCTGTTCCTGGAGTGGTACCGCTTCGACCGGCTGGAGGCCGAGGTCGGGCATCCGATGCGGCTCGCGCAGGCCAACATGTCGGTGTCGTCGAAGGACGTCGTGCGCGGCATCCACTTCGCCGACGTCCCGATGGGCCAGTCCAAGTACGTGACGTGCGTACGCGGCGCGGTGCTCGACGTGGTGGTCGACCTGCGGGTCGGCTCGCCGACCTTCGGCCAGTGGGAGGGCGTCCGGCTGGACGACGTGGACCGCAAGGCCCTCTACATCGCGGAGGGCATGGGCCACGGCTTCTGCGCCCTCAGCGACGACGCCACGCTCTCGTACCTCGTCTCGGACGTCTTCCGTCCCGACAAGGAGCACGGTGTGCACCCGCTCGACCCCGAGCTCGGCATCGAGTGGCAGACCGGCGCGCCCCAGCTGTCCGCCCGGGACGCGGCCGCCCCCAGCTTCGCGGAGATGCGGGACGGCGGCCGGCTGCCGGACTTCGACGTCTGCCAGGCCCGCTACAAGGAGCTGGGCGCCGGCGCCTGACCGGACCGGTACGGCCCGCGGCACCGCACGTCAGGCGAAGACGACCGTGCGGTGCCCGTTGATCAGGACGCGGTGCTCGCTGTGCCACTTCACGGCGCGCGCCAGCGCCTGGCACTCGACGTCACGGCCGATCGCCACGAGCTGCTCGGGGGTGACCTCGTGCCCCACCCGCTCGACCTCCTGCTCGATGATCGGGCCCTCGTCGAGGGCCGCCGTCACGTAGTGCGCGGTCGCGCCGATCAGCTTCACCCCGCGCGCGTGCGCCTGGTGGTAGGGCTTGGCGCCCTTGAAGCTCGGCAGGAACGAGTGGTGGATGTTGATGATCCGGCCGGGCAGCCGCTTGCACAGGTCGTCGGAGATGACCTGCATGTAGCGGGCCAGCACCACCAGGTCCACGCGCTCCGCCTCGACCAGTTCCAGCAGCCGCGCCTCCGCCTGGTCCTTGGTGTCGGCGGTCACCGGGATGTGGTGGAACGGGATGCCGTAGGAGCCGGCGAGCTCCTCGAAGTCCGTGTGGTTGGAGACCACGGCCGCGATCTCGACGGGCAGCGCGCCGATCCGGGTGCGGAACAGCAGATCGTTCAGGCAGTGCCCGAACTTGCTGACCATGAGGACGACCCGCATCTTCTCGTCCGCCGCGTGCAGCTGCCAGTCCATCTGGAAGGCGCTGCCGATCGCCGCGAAGCTCGCGCGCAGTTTGTCCTGGTCCACCGGCGGCTCGGCCGTGAAGTGCACCCGCATGAAGAACAGCCCGGTGTCCTGGTCCCCGAACTGCTGGCTGTCCACGATGTTGCAGCCGGTCATGAAGAGGTAGCTCGACACGGCATGCACGATGCCCTGCTTGTCGGGACAGGACAGCGTCAGCACATATTGCGGTTCGTTCACCCCGTCAGCCTCGCACACGCGGCCGCTCGCACGGCGCCGCCGTCCGTCAGGCGGTACGCGTGTAGATCGCCAGGACGTCGAGCGAGCGCGGCGGCGCGTCCACGTCGTCCCCGTCGGCCGTCGCGAGCTTGACGTGCGCCTCGCGGGCGGCGCGGACCGCCTCCGGCCAGGCGTGGTGCTCCAGGTAGGTGCTGACCGGCGCGTCCGCGCCCACCTGGTGCAGGATCTTCAGCACCCGGAGCACCGCGACGTCGACGAGCGCGGCCTCCTGCGAGTCGCGGAAGATCGTCCCGACGTATTTCTCGGCGGACCAGTTGTCGAGCCAGGTGTCCTCGACGAGGCGGTAGACGGCGTCGGTGACGTCGCCGAAACCGGGCACCCCGGCGAGCCAGCACTCCTGCTGGAACACCGGGTCGCTGATCATGTGCAGCGCCGAGCGCACATTGCTGCGCCAGCGCCACCAAGGCATGTCATTGAGCGGCATGCCCCCCATCGTGGAGGAGCGGGTACCGCGGCGGGAAGTCTTCTCCGAAGTCTGCACGGTGACCGATCGTACGTTCCCTCGAATCCACACCTGCAATTCACCTGAACGTGACGCTGCGTTCGCCCAGGGTCACCCGCACGTTGAGGGCGGGACGGAAGCGTCCATGTTCATGACTGAGCGGCGTTCGCGCAAGGCTGTCCTGTTGGCTGTATCGACGACCTGCGCGGCGCTGATCAGCGGCTGCGGTGCGATCCCGGGGAGCGCGGGGGGCTCCCCGGGACCCGTGGTCGTCATGACCTGGGCGCCGGACGGTACGAAATCGACCAACATGCCAGGAATGCCCGCCATGGCGCAGGCGTTCGCGGCGCACGTCAACGCCTCGGGCGGGCTGAACGGCCGCGACCTCAAGGTCCTCACCTGCAACGACCACAACGACACGGTCGAGGCCGCGAAGTGCGCGCAGCGGGCCCAGGAAGAGGGCGCGGTCGCCGTCATCGGCTCGTACAGCGAGCACGCCAACAGCTTCACCTCCATCCTGGAGTCGGCCGGGATCCCGTACATCGGGGGCTACGGGATAACCCAGGAGGAGTTCCAGAGCCCCATGTCCTATCCCGTCAACGGCGGCCTGCCGGCCCTGCTGACGGGCAGCGGGAAGCAACTGGCGGCCTCCTGCTCCAAGGTCAGCCTGGTGCGGCCGGACACCATCGTCGGCGACCAGTTCCCGCTGTTCCTCGACGCCGGTCTCAAGGCCGGCGGCCGGCCCGCCGCCAACGACCTGCCGACGGCCGACGACTCCACCGAGTACACCGGCGTCGCCCAGCGGGCGGTCGGCAGCGCCCACTCCGGCACGTGTGTCTCGGCCGTGCTCGGCGACCGCACGGACACCTTCATCGACTCGCTCCGGCGGCTCGGCAACGAGCTGCCCGACGTGCGGCTCTCCTCGGTGATCGGCAGCATCCAGCAGTCGCTGATCGACAGCACCGGCGGGAGGAACAGCCCGCTGGAGAACGCGTTCGCCACCGGCTGGTACCCGCCGACCTCGGATCCCAAGTGGGACGCGATGAAGGAGGTCGTGAAGAAGTACGCCTTCGGTGACAACCGGATCGACGTCGCCGACCCCGGCGTCCAGACCACCTGGATCGCGTACTCGGTCTTCACCGAGGTCGTCCGGGCGATGGGCGAGGAGGAGGTCAACCCCATGACCCTCAAGCGCGCGCTGGACAAGGCGAACGCCATCTCGACCGGCGGCCTCACCCCGGACCTCGGCTGGCGCAACGAGAACATGCTCCCGGTGCCGGGCCACCCGCGGATGGTGAACGCGAAGGTCGTCTACCAGGTCGTCAAGGACGGCCGGCTGGTCGCCGCCCGCACCGGATTCGTCGACATGGCGGCGACGCTCGGCCGCCAGGTGAGCCAGAACGACTAGCAGCGGGCGCCCGGACCCCGGGCGCCCGCTCGGCTCAGAGCTGGGAGTACTCCCGCTCGGTCAGGTTGTGCTGCTTCGCGATCGCGTTCCAGAGCCGGACGGCCCGCTTCTTCTGCGCCGTAGCGCTGCCGCTCTCGCGGTCGCCCACCGACTTGACGGGGGTGCCCTTCGCGTGGCCGCCCTTGCAGGTCTTGCCGTCGCTGGCCGCCTGGTCCGCCCAGGACGCGTACGCGTTGTCGGCCGCGGCCGACGCCGCCCACGCCTTGTTCAGCGCCTCGGTCAGCTCCGCGTGCTGCGGCAGCTGGTCCACCTGCAGGGCCGCGAGGCGGGTGACGAGCGTGCCGCGCTGGCCGGCCGCCGCGCGCAGGTCGGTCGCCGCCTGGGGCAGGTTCTTGCAGGACTTGATCGACTCCACCGCGCTGACCACGGAGGACCGGCTGCTGCCGCTGTCCTTGAGGAGTGTGTCCAGGGACTTCGCCTGCTTCGTGACGGCGTCGTCGGCGGCTCCGCCCGGCTGCGCGGACGCTCCGGTCGACGAGGATGGTGGCTTGCTCGCCTTGGCCGCGTCCTTGCTGTCGTCGTCGCCGCCCGCGCTGAGCGCGGCGCCCGCGGCCAGCCCGGCCAGGGCGCAGCCGACGACCACGATGCCGATCACCGCGGCCGGGGAGAGCCGGCGGCGCGATCCGCCACCGCCGCCACCGTTCGCACCATTTGCGTGGTTCGTACCGTTCGCTCCGTCGTACGGATCCGCATAGGCCTGAGCGGGCGCCGGAGCCGGCGGCGCTGCCTGGACCCGGTAGGGCTGCTGACGGGCCGGCTCCGGCCTCGGCTGCTGCCGGGGGCCGTCCTGCCGGTACAGGTGGTCGTAGTCGCCCGAGGGGGCGGACTGCGGCTCGTCGTACGACTGGTCGTACGAGGGCCCCTGCGGCTGGTCGTACGACGGCTCGTCGAAGATCGAGAGCGACAGGTGCCGGGTGGCCTCCGCCTCGCTCTCGGCGGGGTACCCGGCGGGACCGGTCCCCGCCCCGAAGTGCTCGGGCGTGAACGGCTCGGGAGCGAACGGCTCGGCCTTGAACGGGTCCGGGGTGAACGGCTCCGGGGGCGGCGACGAACGCGGATACGGGGGCAGGAACTGGGTGGCGTCCGCCTCCGGCACCGGTGCGGCGGCCGTCTGCGGCGCCGGGGGCATCGCGGGCGGCATCGGCGGCATCGCGGGAGCAGGCGGGGTGGCCTGCGGATACGGCGGGAACATCATCGTCGCGTCCGCCCCCGCGCCGGCCTCGGGCGGCAGCGGCTGCGCGGCGCCCGGCGCCTGGTCCCACGGCTGCCCGCCGGCGGGCCGCACATGGTCGTCGTAATGCTGCGGCGGCTGCTCCGGTGGCAGCACCACACCCCTTCGGGGCTCGGGCGTTCCCGGGTTCTGCCGGTACTGATCGTCCGGCGTCTCGTCGCCGTGTCCGCTGTGCATCGCCGGAACTCCCGCCTTTACCCGTCGTCGGACCCGTCATCGGACTCGACGGCTCACGCTACCGGGTCAGCCTGAGAACCCACCACGCACCCGATCGGGCGAGGGCCGGACAGGGCCGCGTTGACGACGGGGAAGGACCGAATGGCGAGGTATCGGCCGTCTCTTGGGCGGTCGTGCACGGCGATGTCGTTCCGGTAACGATTCCGGCGGGTGGCGATTCCGCCGGTACCGCGTGCGCCGGGGCGGCGCGCACCCCGGGAGGACCGCCGGGCGCTACGCGGCGGCCTCCTGCTCCTGCAGATGGGCGCCGAACTCCCGTACCGCGGGCTCCGCTCCGTACGGTTCCAGGCGGCGGCGGAAGTCGTCCAGATATTCGGCACCGCGATGGGAGCGCAGCCCGGTCAGCAGGGCGACCGCCTCGGTGCCCGTGTGGCAGGCCTGCTCGATCTCGCGCTGCTGCACCTGGGCGTCGGCGAGGAGCAGCAGCCCGATCGCGCGGCGGCGCACCCGCGTCGGGGGGTGGCCCGCGAGGGACTCCTCGGCGCGCCGGGCGGCCGGGGCCGCCTGGCCGAGGTCGCGGTGGCCGTGCGCCAACTCATCGGCCAGATAGGCCTGGTCGAAGTGGGAGATCCAGTCGGGGTCGTCGTCCGGGTTGGAATGTTCCAGCGCGTCGACGGCCTGTCCGGCGACCGACGCGAACGTCCGGGCGTCGCCGAGCAGCGCGTGCCCGCGGGCCTCCGCCGCGTAGAACATCGCCTGCGCGGTGGGGGTGACCTGCCCGCGCGCGCCCTCCTGCGCAGCCCGCGCGAGCTGCGCGATCTCGCGCGGATTGCCGAGCGTCTCGGCGAGGTGGCTCATCCCGGCGGCCAGCACGTAGCCGCCGTAGCCGCGGTCGCCCGCCGCCTGCGCGAGCCGCAGCGCCTGGATGTAGTAGCGCTGCGCGAGCCCCGGCTGCCCGGTGTCGACGGCCATGTAGCCGGCGAGTTCGGTCAACCGCGCCGCCGCGCCGAAGAGCTGACGGCCGGTCGCCTCGCGGTAGGAGCCCGCCAGCAGCCCCGACACGACGCTGTTGAGGTAGTGCACGACGACCGGCCGCACATGGCCGCTGCCGAAGCGGTGGTCCAGGTCGACGAGCGCCTTCGTCGTGGCCCGCACCGCCTCCACGTCCGCCTTGCCGACCCGCGACCCGCCGGCCCGGGCGACGGCGCCGTCGGTACGGGTGATCAGCCAGTCACGGCTGGGCTCGACGAGGGCCGAGGCGGCCACCGTCGACCCGGTGAGGAAGTCCCGGCGCCCGACGTCGCTGCGCCACAGCTCGCAGACCTGCTCGATCGCACCGAGGACGGTGGGCGCGAAGTGCAGCCCGATGCCGGTGGCGAGGTTCTTGCCGTTGGCCATGCCGATCTCGTCGATGGAGACGGCACGGCCCAGCTTGCGGCCCAGCGCCTCGGAGATGATGGCCGGCGCCCGGCCGCGCGGCTGCTGGCCTCTCAGCCAGCGGGCGACGGACGTCTTGTCGTACCGCAGGTCGAGGCCGTGCTCGGCCCCGCACATGTTGACCCGGCGGGCCAGGCCGGCGTTGGAGCAGCCGGCTTCCTGGATGAGCGCCTGCAGCCGTTCGTTCGGCTGCCGCGCCACCAGTGGTCGTGCGGCCATGTCGTGCCCCTCCTTCATCGCGGGATCACGGGCCTGTGCCCGTCGTCCCGCTCCCCCTGGTGACCCTGGCGATCTTCGATAAGAGATCAATGCCCAGCACACATGACGTGAATTCACCGTTTTCACGGCATTTCTTCCAGGGCGTACGTCACCGCACCCACCAGGGACTACCCGCATCCTGGGCCGCGTTCCCGCACGCGCCCCCGGCCGTGCACCCGTGCGCCCGCGATGAGCCGCGGCTCCACCCCGTAACCCTTGGTGACCGAGGTAGTTGTGCAGCGCGTGGAAGACACCATCGGAGCCCCCCCGCAGCAGCTCACCGACCAACTGCTCGACACAGCGGTCCGATACGCGGAGGAGCGGCACTGGGACGTGCTGCCCGGCTCCTGGCTGGAGGACGACGGCGCCGGGTCGCGCTGCTCGTGCGACTCCCCCGCCTGCCCGGCGCCGGGCGCGCACCCGACCCGCCCCGACTGGGCGACCCAGGCCAGCGGCAGCGCCGTCGCGGTGCGCCGGATGTGGTCCAAGCAGCCGCGGGCGTCGATCCTGCTGCCGACCGGACGCACCTTCGACGCGATCGACGTCCCCGAGGTGGCCGGCTGCCTCGCCCTCGCCCGCATGGAACGGATGGACCTGCCGCTGGGCCCGGTGCTCTGCACCCCCAACCGGCGGCTGATCTTCCTGGTGCTGCCCGGCGCGTCGGTCAAGGTCCCCGACCTGCTGCGCAAGCTGGGCTGGCCGCCCGCCTCCCTGGACCTCCTGGTCCGCGGCGAGGGCGACTTCATCGCGTCGCCGCCCACCCGCACCGGCACCGGCGGCTCCGTGCAGTGGGCGCGCCAGCCCACCGCCCTCAACCGCTGGCTCCCCGACGTCGAGGAACTGCTGAGCCCGCTGGCGTACGCGTGCGGCCGCGAGGCGGCGGCGAGCCGGGCCCGCTAGGCCGTGTCTGACAAATCCCGCCTGGTCCGGGACGCCTGGCACGCACGCTCGCTGCGTTGTCGGGCTCATCCACGTACCCCGGTACGAGGACGACCCTCCGCCTTGCGATCGCACGCACCAGACGCCCCGGACGCCGCCCTCCGGGCGGACGCCGCCATTTGTCAGGCCCCGACCTGGCACCCGCCGGGGCCTGACAGGGCCTGCTCTAGGCTTCCCCGTGGATCAGCGGTCTCCACGGGGAAGGACGGCGCAACGTGCCGAAGACATTCGAGGCGGGTGCACCCGACGAGGGCGCACCGGATCAAGGCGCGGCGGACCAGGGCTACGCGGTCAGCGTCCACAACCTGTGGAAGTCCTTCGGCGAGCAGGTGGCCGTGGCCGGGATCGACCTCGAACTCCCGGCCGGACGGTTCATCGGCCTGGTCGGCCCGAACGGCGCCGGCAAGACCACCACGCTCTCCATGGTCACCGGCCTGCTCCGCCCCGACGACGGCACCGTCCTGATCAACGGCCACGACGTCTGGACCGACCCCGTCGCCGTGAAGTCCCGGATCGGCGTGCTCCCCGAGGGGCTGCGGCTCTTCGAACGTCTGTCGGGCCGCGAACTGCTTGCCTACACCGGCCGGTTGCGCGGTCTGCCCGGCGCCGAGGTCGACAAGCGCGCCGCGCAGCTGCTCGACGTCCTCGACCTCTCCGCCGCGCAGAACAAGCTGGTCGTCGACTACTCGACCGGTATGCGGAAGAAGATCGGACTGGCCGCGGCGCTGCTCCACAACCCCGAAGTGCTCTTCCTGGACGAGCCCTTCGAGGGCGTCGACCCGGTGTCCGCGCAGGTCATCCGCGGTGTCCTGGAGCGCTACACCCGCTCGGGCGCCACCGTCGTGTTCTCCTCGCACGTCATGGAGCTCGTGGAGAGCCTCTGCGACTGGGTCGCGGTGATGGCCGCCGGCCGGATCGTCGCCCAGGGCCCGCTCGCCGACGTACGGGGGGAGGCGTCCTCCCTCCAGGACGCGTTCCTGTCGCTCGTCGGCGCCACCGAACGCGGCGGCCAGGACCTCGACTGGCTGGGCGGCGCACGATGAGCACCCCGGCCACGCACCCGTCGGTGACGCCGGTCTTCATCCGTCTCAAACTCGCCATCATCCGCAACGGACTGCGGCAGTCCACCGGCCGCACCATCGGCTGGATCGTCGGCGTCGTCTTCGCGATGCTGTACGGGCTCGCCATGGGCGTCGGGATGATCGCGCTGCGCCACAGTGAATACGGGTCGGCGGCCGCCGTCGGGCTGGCCGTCGTCCTCATCATCGGCTGGGCCGTCATGCCGCTGTTCCTCTTCGGCGGCGACGACACCCTCGACCCCACCCGCCTCGCCATGCTGCCGCTGCGCCCGCGGCCGCTGATCTCCGCCCTGCTGATCTCGTCGCTGCTGGGCGTGGGACCGGTCTTCACGGTCATCGTGACGGCGGGCGCGGTGTCCGCGCTGGCGGGCAACGCGGTCTCCATCGTCGTCGCGATCGTCGCCGTCGCGCTGGTACTGCTGCTGTGCGTGGCGCTGTCGCGCGCCGTCGCCGCCGCCAACACCCGTCTGCTCACCAGCCGCAAGGGGCGCGACCTCGCGCTGCTCAGCGGCCTGTTCGTGGCGGTCGGCGCGCAGCTCGTCAACCTCGGCGCCAGCTCGCTCGCCTCGTCCGACGGCCTGGACCGCGTCAAGTCCCTCGCCTCCGTGCTCCGCTGGCTGCCACCCGCCCCCGCGATCGACGCGGTCCGCGCGGCGGCCGGGGGCTCCTACGGTCTCGCCGTCCTCGAACTCCTCTACGTCGCGGCCGTCCTGGCCCTGGTGATCCGCTGGTGGCACCACAGCCTGTACCGGCTGATGGTCACCCCGGACGCCTCCACCCTCCAGGCCGCGGAGAAGGAGGCGGGCGCCGGCGGCGGCCGGCTCGCCGCGCTGCTGCCCGGCGGCCGCACCGGCACCGTGATGGAACGCCAGTTCCGCTACGCCTGGCGCGATCCGCGCTCCAAGGCGGCCTGGGCGACGGCGCTGGCCGTCGGACTGCTGCTGCCGATCGTGGCCGCCGTCCAGCACGGCAGCGTCTACTCGGCGTGCTGGGCCGCCGGGCTCCTCGGCATGCAGATGTACAACCAGTTCGGTGTCGACGGCTCCGCCTTCTGGACGGTCGCCTCCACCATCTCCACCCGCGCCGACGCCCACGCGGAACTGCGCGCCCGCGCACTGGCCCTGTCGACCGTCGCCGTCCCGTACGTCACGATCGTCACCATCGGAGCGGCCCTGCTCCTCGGCCGGCCGGACGCCGTCCCGGAGACCCTGGGGCTGTCCTTCGCCCTCCTGGGCGCCCTCATCGCCGCCGGCGCCTTCGCCAGCGTCCGCTTCCCGTACGCCCTCCCCCAGGACAACCCGTTCGGCAGCTCGGCCCCCGGCCAGGGCGGCCTCGCCGCGATCAGCCTCTTCGGCGGCGGTCTCACCGGCGCGGCCTGCTGTCTCCCGCTCGTCGGCCTGGCGATCTACCTCCACGTCGCCGACCACCACGCCTACCTCTGGATCCTGCTGCCGATCGGCGCCCTCTACGCCGTGACCCTGGCCGCGGCATCCCTCCGCTTCACGGCCCCCCGCCTCCTCAACCGCCTCCCGGAGATTTTGACGGCGGTGGCGAAGGGCTGAGCACAGCGAACGCCCGGGCGCGAACGCCCGGGCGCCGGTTGGCCGATCCGCGATTGCTCAGTTGGCGATCGTTCAGTTGGCGATACTGCCGATGCTGCCGCGCCAGGACGGAAGGAGTTCGTCCAGCAGGGCTTCGACGCGGGGCGGCAGGCCGCGGGCCGCGCCGTTGAGGGTGTGGTTGCGGGCCAGGAGGGATTCGGCGGCTGCTTCGAGGCGGGCCGGGTCGCCGGTGGCGTGGGTCGCGTGCAGGAGGGCGAGCCAGAGGCGCTCGTCGGAGCCGGTGACCGCCAGGGCGGTCTGTACGGCGGCCACGGCGGCCTTCGGCTTGCCCGCGTCGAGGTGCAGTCCCGCCAGGGCGAGGGCGACCTCCGCGACGAGCACCGGGTGCTGGGCGTCGACGATCTCGTGGGCGAGCCAGCCGTAGCGGCCCGGGGCGCGGTCCTCCAGGAGGGAGCCGCGGGCCAGCGCGAGGGCGTCGGCCAGCAGCCGGCGGCGGGTCTGCGGATCGTCGGCGCCCGGGCCCTCGGAGGCCGCGTGGTGCAGGGTCTGCAGGACGTCCCAGTCGGAGACGACCGTGCTGGACAGCACGAGGCGGCCGGTGGCGTCGTACGACATCCGCGACGAGCCGTCGGCGTCGGTGCCGAGCCAGTCGCGCAGCCGGTCGATGAGCGCGTCGCGCACGTCGTCGGTGACGCCGCGCGGCCAGAGCGCGGAGGCCAGCACCCGGGGGTGGACGCCCTCACGGTGCAGCAGGAGCAGCGCCAGCGCCTCGTGGAGGAGCAGGCTGCGCCCGGCCTCCGGGGTTTCGAGGCCGATGAGTTCGAACGGGCCGAGAAGGCGGGCGTACACCCCGGGCCGGCCCTGGTCGGTGAGGTCGACCATGAACGGCGGCACGGAGGCGGACGGTTCGCGGTCCGGGTCGGCCGCCGCGAACAGCCCGAGGATCGCCTCGTACTGGGCGGCCGGGAGCAGCTGTGCCTCCAGGTCCAGACCGAGGAGCGGGGCGAGCAGCCGGCCCGCCGAGGTGACCTCGAGCGCCCAGGCGGCGCCCGGCAGGTCGTCCCGGGCCGACGCGACGAGGTAGCCGATGCCCAGCCGGCCGGAGTCGGCGGCGAGTTCGGCGAGCCGGTCGGCCTCCTCCTCGGTGGGCTCGGTGGCGATCAGGACGAGGTGCGGGGAGCGCTGGGTGTGCTGGGCGCTGCCGGTCCGGCCGGTCAGTACGTTGTCCTGTCCTGCGGTCCGCAGCGCGGCGGAGCGCTGCGCGGTCTCGGCGGCCATCGTCTCGATGACCTCGGGGACGTCCGCGAGGTGCCGGATCCTGGCCGGCGCGAGGGCCGTGAGGTCCTCGGCGAAGCCCACGAGCGTCACCGTCATCCGGTCCGACCAGCCGTTGGTGGCGAGTTCGGCGGCGACGGAGGCGAGGACCGCCTCACGGTCGGCGCGGGCTCCGGTCAGCGACACGATGCCGGGCACCGCTTCGAGGTTGAGCATCAGCCGGGCGCCGTCGAGGGTGCCGAGGGCGGCCAGGCCCGGGTACGGGGCGCTGGCGGAGACGTCCGCGTCGGCGGGCAGGTCCGCCCGGTCCAGCCGCCAGAACGTCTGGTCCTGGCCGAGCTGCCACGGCGCGGGCGGCTGGCCCTCGGGCCAGGCCAGCTGGAGGTGCAGCGCCTCGTCGGTGAGCCATGCCGCGTAGACCGTGGGCAGCTTGCCACCGTCTGAGGCGAGCCGTGCCGACAGGGCGCGCAGCGCGCGGTCGAGGAACGCGACGGTGTCGGCGTCCGCGCCGATCCGCAGCGCGTCGGCGGCGTCGGCCTCGGGCCCGTTGGGGGTGCGGGGCGTGTGGACCGCGCCGGCGGTGACGGACTGCCACAGCGCGGTACGGCGGCGCCGCCCCAGCGCGGCGAGCAGCCCGGCCGCCAGCAGCGGGGCGCCGATGAGCGCCTCGGGCAGCCCGAATCCGTGCCCGGAGCCCTGGGATACGGACGGTGCGGCGACGGCCGGCCCGACCGGGGCCTCTTCGGCGTGGGCGGGCTGCTGGGCGGGCTTCTGCGTGGGCGTCTGGGCCGGGGTCTGAACCGGCGTTTGGGCGGGTGTCCGGACAGGTGCGGCGTGCGCCGCGTGAGCCCCTTCGGCCGCCGTGTCCTTGACCCCGCCGCGCTCCGCGTAGTGCTGCACGTCGGGAGCGGGCTTCGGCGCCGCGACGGGCATCTCCACGAGGTCGCCGCCGCGCGCGTCGGCCGGCATCTCCATGATCCAGCCGGGCCGGATCAGGCTCGCCTTGGACAGCTTCGAACCGTCGGGCTGCGCCCGGTCCTTGTTGAGCTGGTAGATCTCGTTGTAGCGGCGGCCGTCGCCGAGGTGGCGTTCGGCTATCTCCCACAGCGAATCGTGGTGCCGGCCCTCGGGCGGCTGGATCCGGTAGAACTTCGTCGCTTCCTTGGCGGCCTCCGCGGCGGCGGCCGCACCCGGCGTCACCGTCGTGGAGGCGGGCCCGCCGCCCTGCTGCTGCGTACCACCGGCCGCGTGCTGCTGGTGCTGCTGCACCTGCCCCGGCGTCTGCTGGGCGGTCACGGCCGGGCCGCCGCGGTGCGGCTGGTCGTGCAGGTTGCCGAGCTGCGCGAGCCCCGGCGTGAGGCTGGCGGCGCTCGCGCCGATCAGCAGCAGCGCCGCGATCAACTGGCGCGCCAGCAACTGGCTCGGCCCCGACGCGGGCACCCGCGACGGCATCCCGATCCCGGAGATCGCGGCCTTCGTCTCCACGATCACGCACGCCGCGAACTGCGCCCACGCCAGCCAGACCACGACGGCCAGCACGTTGATGAACGTCTCCGTCGTGATCGGCTCCCGCAGCACCTCCATCGAGTAGGAGTGCGGCAGCGGCGAGCCGACGATCTTCAGCAGCGCGACCGGCACGCCCACCACCAGGACGGCGAGCGCGAGAAACGCCAGGAGCGCCCGGACGACGTCACCGAACGTACGGCGGCGGCGTGGCGGCTGCGGCCGGCCCGGTTGCGCGGGTTGGGCCGGTCGCCGACTGGCGGTCGTGCGTGCCATGGGCTCGTTCCTCTGCCTTCTGCCTTCGGTGGTGCGGTGGATGGACGGCGACGAATCAGCCGGTGGCGATCTCGGCCGCCGCCGTCCCGTGGACCGTGAAGTCCTTGCTGTAGAAGAAACCCGTCAGAGTGGGACTGTAGGTGAGCTGAATCCTCACCTCTACATGCTGGTCGGTGGTCCTGGCCAGGTCGCAGCCGGAGGCGGCGGCGTCCTCGATGCTGAGCCCCGACCGTGCGGCGAAGTCCTTGACCCGGGCGTCGCAGTTCGCGGTGTTGATCCGCGGCGGAGTGCCCGCGGGCGCGTTCCGCAGCGCCTCCACGTCGATGTCCTGGGCCGCGTAACGGGCCGCCTGCTCGGCGATGTCCGCGGCCCGCTCGCGTTTGTGGATGGACAGTCCGCCGTCGACGACGAAGGCGGCGAGCGTCATGAACACCAGGGCGAACATGAGCACCGCCGCGGTGCCGGAGCCGCGATCGTCGCGGGCCGCGGGCCGTCGCGCCGTCAGCCACGTCACGGTGCTGCCCTCCGGTACGGGTCGAGCGGCGAGGCGCTCGTGGCGGTGATGGTGTTCTTGATGTTGAGTCCCAGAACCCCGAAGCCGCGCACGGTGCACGTCACATCGACGGAGAAGAGCCCGCCGGCCTCGAAGCCCTTACTGGTCTTCGTCACGGTGGGGTGGTCGAGGCAGGTGTCCGCCAGATCCGCCTCGGCCGCCGCCTGGGCCTGGCTCATCGCCGTCGTGCCGTCGCGCTGCAGCGAGCCGGCGCGGGCGGCGTCGCGCGCGGCGCTGTCCACCGCGCCCCGGCCGTCGACCAGCTGTCCGAAGGCGACCAGGACGAGAATGAACAGGATCATGACCGGCGCGAGGATCACCACCTCGATGGTGGAGATCCCCTGATCGCCGGAGCGGCCGGCCCGACGGGCCCTGTTCCGCAGCCAACTGCGCATGACCGGCCTCAGCCCCCGATGTCCGGTACGAAGCGCTCGATCGGCCCCTGCGACTGCTCGTTCACCGTGAACGTCATCCCCGGGAAGACCGTCGGCACGGTGGCCGTCACCCGGATCCCCACGGTGTTGTTGGCGGGTCCGGAGGACGTCACCGTCGGGCCTTCCAGCAGATTCGGTCCGAGCTGCGCGATATAGCTCAACGCCGTCGATCTGGCCTTCGCCTCCCAGCCGCCGGGGTTCCCGTCCGCCTCGGCCCGCGCCTTGCGGGCGCCCGCCTGGGCGGCGGCCTGCGCGACATGGTCGGCGAAGTAGAAGAGCCCGAACTGCACGGTCGCGAAGATCATGAAGAAGAGCACCGGGGTCAGGAAGACGAACTCGATCGCGGTCATGCCGCGGTCGCCACCGGAGCCGGTGCGACTGCCCACACCGCTGTCGCCGCGGGCGGCATCGAGCCTGCGGCGTACGAAAGACCCTGATCGGCTGCTCATCACTCCGCTTACTTGCAGGTACCCGTGTCGGTGGTGCCCGAGATGCAGTTGCCGACGTCGGTGGCCTTGCCCTTGAGCGCGTTGTTGATCAGTGCGGCGACCACACCGACGATGGTCACGACCACGGCCGAGATGATGACCCACTCGACGGCGGACGCGCCGCGTGAGGTCTCCTCCGAGCGGGCGTGACGCACCCGCCCCTGAATGAACGTGACGAGGAAATCGATCGCGGGGTGACTGATGGGCAAACGGTTCATGGTTCAAGTCCTCTCGACTCGGTGACTACGTGGATCAGACTCTTCGACATCAGACGATTCACAGGGTCCGGATGGTTCGACGATGCGGCGATTCACACCTTGAAGACCCGCATCGCCGCCGGAAAGATCAGAAAGACCAGGAAGCCCGCACAGAGCAACAGCTGGGCCACGAGCATGGACTGCGACTTCTCGCCTGCCCCGCCCTCGATCTCGGAAAGCTCCCGGTGCCGCATCGTCTCCGCCCGCGAGGCGAGCGACTCGCGCACCTTCGCACCGTCGTCGGCGACCAGCCCCAGCGTCACCGACAGGTCCTTCAGCTCCTCGACCCCCAGCTCGTCGCCGAGCCGCCCCAGGGCGACCCACTGGCTCGTACCGGTGATCCGCGCGTCCGCGAGGGCGTTGCGGATCCGCAGCAGCGCCCAGCCGTCGCCGATCTCGGCGGCGGCCATGAGCGCCTCGGGCAGACCGCGGCCCCCCGCGAGGTTCATGGAGACCAGATCGAGGTACGCACCGATGACGCGCCGCAGGTCGCGGCGCTTGTCGACGGCGTCGCGCCGTACTTCCACGTCCGGCAGGAAGAAGAAGAGCCCGCCGAACAGCAGCGCCATCCAGAGCGGGATGACGGGGTTGCTGCCGACGCCGAGCTGCCAGGCGATCGCGAACAGGAACGGGCCGAAGAACACGCCGACCGCGGACAGCATCACCTTCGTGGCGAGGAAGCTGTCCCAGCTGCGGTCGAGCACGGCGAGGTCCGCCCGCAGCGAGCGCTGTTCCCAGCCCTGCTGCAGGTAGAAGGCCGAAACCCGCTGGCCGAGCCGCCCCTTGAGGTCGGTGGCGCGCGGTGCGGGACCGCTCGACGGCCCCGCCGCGCGCAGCGCGTCGATCTGCGCGACGGTCGCGACCGCACCACGGCGGTTCGGCATCAGCGCCCGGACGAGGGCGAAGATGCCGAGCCCTGCGATGGCGCCGACGGTCACGGTGAGGAAGATGCTGTTCATCGGGCGCCCATCTCCTGTCGCTCGGGTGCGTGCGTCAGGAACCGCTCCGGCGTCTCGATCTTCGACAGATTGCGCAGCCACCAGAACCCGGCGGCGAACAACGCGCACACGACGCCCAGCACCAGCTGGCCGACGGCCGTCCCGTACGGCTCGACGAAGCTCCGGTTGAAGATCGCCAGCCCGAGGACGAAGGTCACCGACACCACGATGACGATCTGCACACTGCGCCGGGTGCTCGCGCGCTGCGCCATGACGCGCTGCCGCATGTCGACCTCCTCGCGGGCCGACTTGGCGAGAGCGCCGAGGACCTCGCGCAGACCGGGGCCGCGGAGCCGGGAGTTGAGGATGAGCGCCGCGATGATGATGTCGGCGGAGGCGTCGTTGATCTCGTCGGCGAGGTGCTGCAGCGCGTCCGGGAGCGGCGTACGCGACCGCAGCCGGTCGACGAGCGCCTCCAGGTGGGTGCGCAGCGCCGGGGCGGCGGCCCGCGCCGAGGCGGGGATGGCCTGCTCCAGGCCGACGGCGCCGGCGATGGTGTCACGCAGCGACTCGGTCCAGGCGGCGAGCGCCTCGACGCGCTTCATCGCGGCGCGCTCCTCGGCGGCGCCGCCGAAGAGGCGGTCCCAGGTGAAGACGAGGATGCCGGTGGCGGCACCCATCACCATCCACCGGGTCAGCGCCAGGACGACGAGTCCGCCGCCGATCGCCAGCGAGCCGCGGGTGGACAGGAAGCGGACGAGTTCGGCGGCACGCTTGCCGTTGTCGTTGGCGGCGCCCGGCTTGGGCGCCCAGCCGCGCAGCGCGACGACGAACAGCGCGATACCGCCGCCGACGGCCGTGCCGGCCAGCAGTCCGTACAGCACGGGCAGGGAGAACACACCGGTCATCATCGCCACACCCCCGAGGGCTGGTAGCCGTTGGCGAGGAGTTCGTCCAGGCAGGACAAGGGTGCGTGCGGGTAGGCCCGCCCGTCCTGGCCCTCCGCGAAGACCTCGCTGGACAGGACGCGGCCGTCGATGCCGTTGACCTCCCGGATGGATGTGACGACACGGCGCAGGGTGCCGCCGCGTTCGAAGTCGTTGCGCCGCTGCACGAAGACGACGAAGTCGATGGCGCCCGCGACGAGCATCTGGGACGCCTCGACGGGCAGCCGCTCCTTCGCCTGGAGGGCGTACGTCGAGATGCGGTTGAAGACCTCGGCGGAGCTGTTGGCGTGGATCGTGGAGAGCGAGCCGTCGTTGCCCTGCGACATCGCGTTGAGCATGGTGACGATCTCGTCGCCGAGGACCTCACCGACGATGACGCGCGAGGGGTTCATACGCAGCGACCGCCGCACCAGCTCGGCCATAGAGATCATGCCCTGGCCCTCGGAGTTGGGCAGCCGCTCCTCGAACGCCACGACGTTCGGGTGCAGTTCCGGGAACTGGTCGAGCCCGAGCTCCAGCGCCCGCTCGACGGTGATCAGACGCTCGGTCGGGCCGATGACGTTGGCGAGCGCGCGCAGCAGCGTCGTCTTCCCGGCGTTGGTGGCGCCCGCGATCATGATGTTCTTGCGGGCGAGCACGGCGGCGCTGAGGAACGAGTGCAGTTCCGGGGTGAGCGTGTTGTTGCCGACCAGGTCGGAGAGGAACACCTTGCCGAGCCGCGCCCGGCGGATGGAGAGCGCGGGGCGGCGCGTGACGTCCATGACCGCGGACAGACGTGAGCCGTCCGGGAGCCGCAGGTCGAGCTGCGGGTTCGCCGAGTCGAAGGGGCGCGACGACAGCCCCGAGTACGCGCCGAGCACCTGGATGAGCTCGATGAGCTCCTCGTCGGACTCGGCGACGGGGTCGGCGCGCAGTTCCCGGCCGTCGGAGTACCCGACGAACACCTGGTCGCAGCCGTTGATGTCGATGTTCTCGACCTCGGGGTCGTCGAGCAGCGGCTGCAGCCGTCCGACGCCGAACAGCGCGGCGTGCACGGCCGCCGCGTACGCCTCCTCGGCCTCCGCGTTGGGCGGTGTGCGGCCGAGGTTGATCTCGGCGCGCGCGTAGTCCTCCAGGATCTGCGCGATGACGGCGCGGGCGAACTGCCGCTCGTCCTCGGGGGACATCGCGGGCACGCCCGACACCTGGTCGAGGCGGCGCTGCTCGGATATGCGGTCGCCCGCGTCCTGCCGGAACCGCTTGACGAGCTGGTGGTCCATGGCGCTCATCGAAGAACCCCGCTCATCGGAGAACCCCGTACCGGTGCGGCACATCGGCGGTGATCTGCCGGGCCGAACGGATCAGCAGCGACTTGTCGAGCCGGCCACGGCGGCGGCCCGCCAGCTGCTCGGCGCCCGCCGGGTCGTGCGCGAGGGTGCCGACGACGCGGGCGGCGATCTGCGAGGCGACGAGCATGTCGTTGACCTGGCTGACGATACGGGCGCTCTGTCCCGGTTCGGCGACCAGCAGCACGCCGATCGGCGGGAACCCGAGCGCGGCCGCGCCACGCTGCGAACCGTGCAGTTTGGCGGAGAGCGCCGCGGCGCGGTCCCGCACCCTGGCGAGCTGCTCGGGCTCGGTCCGGGACACCAGCAGGACGAGCGCGGCATGCGAGAACAGTTCCAGCGAGGGCGAATCGGCGCCGATCCGGCCGCAGTCGGCGAGCACGTCGGCCGCGCCGTTCGGCGACTCGGCGAGCGTCGCGAACGCCCGGCCCAGCGTCGGCCACAGCCCGACCAGCCCGGCCGCCTGCTCGGAACCGCCGAGCCCGACGACCACGTCGAGGCCCCCGGCCAGCGGCTGCGCGTGGTCCCACAGCTGTTCGGCGGCCAGCCCGCGGCGGGCCGTCGCGGCCAGCGACAGCATGCCGGTGTTCGGGTCGAGCACACCGCCGTGCGCGGCCTGGCTGCGGTAGACGAGGTCACCGCCGGACGGGTCCGCCTCGACGAGCAGCGCGCGGCGCGGCCAGACGGCGGCGAGGGCGACAGCCGTCGTCGTCACACCGGGCGACCCCTTGTCCGCCGCGATCGCGATAAGTGCCATGGCGGGCCTCAGCCCTTGCTGGCGGGAACGAGCACCAGCGAGACCTCACCGGCGGACGCGGCCAGCGTCAGCGGGCCGGCGTCGCTCTGGTCGACGACGATCGAGTACGCGGTGCCGCTACTGCCGAGCGCGTCGCCTCCGCTCTTCGGTGCGGACTTGACCTTGGCGTTGTTGCTGAGCAGCGTGTTCCCGCCGCCGGAATTGCCTGAGTTGCCGGAGTTACCGGAGTTACCGGCAGTGGACTTCGCCGCGTCGTTGCCCACGCGGTAGACGGCGACCGTGTCGCCGACCTTCAGTCCCTCGGGGAACTGCCCTCCCTTGAGGGAGAGTCCGATGATCGCTTTGCCCGCCTTGAGCTGATTGTCCTCACCGCTGAGCATCGGCCCGACGAGAACGGAACCCTTGACGAGGTCGGTAGCGGCCCGGTACTTGGCCAGCAAGCCCTTATCGCTCCACGGTACGTACTTAATATCCGAACCATCGGCGACCATTACTTCGCGGATCGCCGAAGCCGGAATGACCTCTCCCGCCGGCACGGCTTCCGTGATCTCGATCGCCGAAATCCGGTCCCCGGCACGCATGACCAGCACCGTCGCACCCAGCGCCCCAACGAGGATGAGCAGCACGGCCAGCGCGGCCAGCGCGGGCTTCCGCTCCCGCGGCGCGACCGGCAGCCGCTCACCCGTCGGCCCACCCATCATCGGCCCGGGCACAGACGGCCTACCACCACTGCCACCTGCAGCGGAACGTTCCCTGATCTTCACGTCAATGCCCCCGTCGAGCTGGCGTGCTTGGACTCCTGGCTGCGTGGGGAGAGGTCGTCGCGCTCCGGATGGCGACAGCCCGCAGGCCGGTGTCAAGTCACCGCACGCTATCAGCGCCGCATAAACACCCTCAAGGCGCATCGTGTGACAGGAGACTCACGGAAGCGCAACAGAACTGTCCGTGATCATTCAATGATGGACGACTTCCGCCCAGGAATGTGACCCCGCCGTGCGGACCCGGTCACAGAACGGGCAGGGTCCCTATAACCGCTCGGACATCACCGGTAGCGTCGAGCCTCAACGCTCTGTCCGCGCATCACACGGGGGACCCCATCGTGACCCGCAGCACGCCGCCCATCGCCGCCGCTCTCGCCACGGCCACGGCCCTGGCCCTGGCCCTGACCGCCTGCGGCAGCGACGCCAAACCCTCCGACAAAATCTCCGGCGTCCCGACCACCGCCCCAACAACGGCCCCAACCACCCCGAGCGCCTCCGCGCCGGAGCCGGGCGCACCGACCTTCAAGCTGCCGGCCGACGTCAAGGTCAAGATCGACGGCTTCGAGAGCACGGACGCCACGAAGAAGGCGGTGCTGCGGGACACCTCGTACGCGATCACCGCGATCCTTGAGGCGGAGGCGATGGCCAGCGACAAGGAGACCCCGAACTTCAAGCGGTACTTCACGGGGCTCCATGGCGCGGAGTTCGCCGACACGATCATCAAGTACGGCAAGGACGGAAACGTCATCACCGGCTCGTACCGCTACTACAAGCCGACGGCGAACGTCACCAACGCCAGCTCCGCCACGGCCACTTACTGCGAGGACCAGCGCAACGGGTACGACAAGGACCGGAAGACGGGCAAGGTCAAGAAGAACGCGCCGTCCCCGCAGGACTACTCCCTCTGGTCGTTGGTCCTCGCCAAGGGCACCACGGGCGACTGGCAGGTGTTCAGCTACGACGTGAAGGAAGGCGCGAAGGAATGCCAAAGCTCTTGATCCGTCGCCTCGGTCGGGGTGCGCTGGCGTCAGCGGTCGCAGTCGCCGCCCTGAGCGCCGCCACGGGTCCGGCCTACGCCGGGCGCACGATTCATCCGAAGCCTCCGCAGAGCTCGACCACTGTGCTGAACAAGGACGGTGAAATCGCGTCCCGGGTCGAGACCACCACCAGCCCGGAGGAACCCGGCTCCAAGCCGATCACTTCCTCGGACACCACCTGGACGCCTCCCCCTTGCTGGTACGAGCCGTTCACGCCCGAGGAATTCGATGCGCTGCTGTTGGCCAAGTACTACAAGGCCGGAGCCGACCATTCGGGAACAGTCTATGACTACTACTACCAAATACGGTCGAAAATGGAGGCCATCCACTACCACAAGGGCGACAAGGGTTCGTGGTTGGTCCTCGTGCGGAACGAGAACCTCCCGCCCGGTTCGGCAGCTCCGTGCAGTTCGACGACTTCCTGGCAGTGGACGGGCCCCGGCACGCCTCCCCCGCCCGGACCTGTCATCACCGCCAAGATGCTCTCCGACGTCGCCTACGGCGCGACCAAACTGCCCTCCCGCCAGGTGACGCTGAGTCCGGCCGCAGGGAATCAGAAGGTCAACCTCGCCACGTACGTGAAGTTCGACCACCCTATTAATCCCGTATGGGCCACCGCCCAGTTGAAGGCGCTGAACCTCGCCGCCACCGTGGTCGCCGTCCCCTCCTCGCTGCACATCGACGCGGGTACGTCCTATGCCGACCCGCAGTCGTGCGACTACACCTTCACCAAGTCCGGTGCCGCGTACCAGGTCGACAGCTCGAGCGCCGCCTGCAACATCACGTACCGCAAGGCGACCACCGGCTCCGGCCCGTACACCTTCAAGGCTCAGATCACCTGGGCCGTCAGCTGGACCCCGACCGCCACTCCTCAGCCCGGCGCCGGCGTGCGCATGAACGACGGCTATTCGACGTCGGAACAGCCCGTCACCGTCCAGGAGATCCAGGCCGTCGGCAAGCCGACTTCGTAGTCCAGACCGGTTCATGGCCGACGCCTCTCGCCGTCGGCCATGACCGCGAAGGACGGCCACCGCCGAACTGCCGAGCACCAACAACAGCCGCCTGTCCACGCGTCGTTCGGGGGATCCGATCATTACCCGCACCACACTGCCCGTCACCACCGCCCTCACCCTGGCCACGGCTCTGGTTCTGACTCTGACTGCCTGCGGCGGAACCGACACCAAGACCTCCGACAAGGCCACGGCCGCCCCCAGTACCGCCGCCCAGACCACGGCGTCGGCGAGCGTCTCGCCGACCCCCTCCGCAGTCCAACGCCCCGTGATCACGCTTCCGGGCGACGTCAAGGACGTCTTCGAAGGTGCCCGGACCGGCGATCCCAAAAAGGACGCGGTCCTGGCCGACAACGCGGAGGCGATCAGGGGGGTGGACGCGGCGATCGTGGCCGGCAAGCCCAGTGCTCCGGCTGTCGGTTTCTACTACGAGGGCGAAGCCGCCGCCGCCGAGAGTGAGTGGATCAAGCGTTTCGCGGACCACGGGCTCAGCATCACGGGGACCGTCCGGTACTACGACCGCAAGGTCACCTTCCGGTCGGACGGCAATGCGTCGCTGGTGTATTGCGGCGACGAGAGCAAGGGCTTCAACAAGGACCGGGCGACCGGAAAGGCCGACGTGACACCGGTCACGAAGAACTCGTACGTCGTCTACAACACCCTGCTCAAGAAGAACAAGCAGGGCATCTGGCAAACCATCAAGGTCCTGTCCCAGAGAGGGGCGGCCCAGTGCCAGCCGTAGGCAGGCCGCGCGCCCGGCACACATGACGCCCGCGCCTACCCGATCGGCACCGCCCGGATATGCGTCGGCGCACAGCCCGCGTACGTGGTCAGTGCCTGGGCGACGTGGCGGATCACGTCGGTCGGGGTGTGGCGGAGTTGGGCCGGGGTGAAGGCAAGGGGGTGGAGGCCGTGGGATGCCAGGTGGTTGCGGCGGTTCATGGTGCGGTGCCAGTCCGCCGGGCTGAGGTGGTACTCGCGGGAGTCGATCTCCAGGACCACGCCGGTGTCCGGCCAGTAGCCGTCGGGGGTGGCGAGGAACGTGCCGTCGGCGAGGAGCAGGGTGGCGTTCCAGAGTGGTTCCGGCAGGCCGCCGGTGCGCAGCACTTCGCGGGCCTGGGCCTCGGAGACGGAGCGGACTCCGGCGAGCAGCTCCTGTATGACGGCGCGGATCGGGGCGATGCCGCGGGCCGAGGTGCCGAGGATCTCCTCGGTGAGCGCTTCGACGGAGCAGCGGCCGCGCTGGACGGCCTCGGCGCAGGCCGCCCGGACCTGCTGGAGGTCGGCTCCGAGCCGGGTGGTGTCCACCAGCGCCCGCGGCAGCGGCGCGGTGGGGAAGCCGGCGACGTTGCGGGGTCTCGGTACGTGGCGGGAGCGCAGGACGGTGACGAAGTCCCGGCTACCGGTGTACCGGTTGTAGGGGACGAGGACATGCGTTCCCGGCAGGGGCGGGACGTAGCGCAGGCCGAAGAGCTGTAACGCCTCGGGCCCGGTGAGCATCGCGCCCTCGCCCGCGTACAGGAGCGCCGCTCTGGTCCGTTGTCGTGCGGTCGGAGGGCCGTTGTGGAAGAGATAGGTGCGCGGAAGCAGCCGCTGCCACGGGCCGCCCGGGCGGCAGCGGTGGGCGAGGACCCCGCTTCCCACACCGAGGGCCCGCAGTTGGCGGACGGTCGCGACGCCGTCCTGGCGAAGGTGCGCGAGGGCGTGGCCATCGCGGGGAAAGGTAGAGGGACGGGATCGCCGTGAGACTCGGTTCGTGGTCATGTCCTGATGATGACTCGTCCCTTTCCTCCCCCGATTCTGCCTGTGGATAACTTTCTGCGAACCGGCCGTCCGACCTCCGTACCAGCGGCGCAGCGCCCTCGTATCCCCGGCGCGGCTGTTCCTGGGACTCGTGGGGCGGATATCGTCCGTATGACCTAGTCGGACCCCCCGGAGGACGATCGTGCGACTGACACTGACCGTGGTGGATCCGCTCGGCGGCAACCGGGCGGATGTCGTGCTGGACGCCGACGCGGCGTCGACCGTGGCCGACATCGCGCGGGAGCTGGACCGACAGGTCGGCGGGGACGGCGCGGCGATCATCTCGATCAGCGGCGGAACGGCCCGGCAGCCGGGATCGCCCGCGTTGTACATCGACGGGTACGCCGTGGATCCGGCGCGGACCGTGGCGGAGTCCCCGCTGCGCGAGGGCGCGGTCGTGAGCCTCTACGACCCGGCGGGCTGTCTGCCGGGCGAGCCGGCCGGCGTGGTCGAACTGCGGGTGGCGGGCGGGCCGGACGCGGGGGCGGTGCACCGGCTGGGCATCGGCCGGGTGGAGATCGGGCGCGGCACATCGGTCCGGATCCGGATCGAGGACTCGGAACTGGCGGAGCGCGCGGCCGTGCTCTCCGTCGGGATGGGCGGCACGTGCCAGGTCACGATCGACGGCGCCACCCGCGACTGGCCGCTCGGCGAGCAGATCGCGCTCGGCAACTCGCTGCTGGAACTGGGCCCCTACATCCCGCCGAACGCCGCCCTGCACCCGGGCGACGACGGCAGCACCCTCGACTACAACCGGCCGCCGCGCATGCTGCCGCCCGAGCGCACCACGCTCTTCCGGCTGCCGTCGCCCCCCGGGGACATCAACGCCCGGCCGCTGCCGTGGCTGATGGCGCTGATGCCGCTGGTCATGTCCGTGACGATGGCGTTCATGATGCACCGGATGATGTACCTGCTCATGGCGGTCGTCAGTCCGATGGTGATGATCGGCAACTACTTCATGGACAAGAAAAACGGCCGCAAGTCCCACACGAAGACCGTCACGGAGTACCGCGCCCACAAGGAGCGCATCGAGACGGACGCGCAGGAAGCCCTGCAGGCCGAGCGGCAGGACCGGGCCGCCGCGTCCCCCGACCCGGCGACGGTGCTCAACACCGCGACCGGGCCGCGCACCCGACTCTGGGAACGCCGCCGCAGCGACACCGACCACCTGTTGCTGCGCGTCGGCACCGCGAAGCTCCCGTCGGAGGTCGTGCTGGACGACCCCGAACAGGACGAACACCGCAGGCAGGTCGCCTGGGAGATCGATGACGCACCGGTCGCGGTGGAGCTGCGCCGGCTCGGCGTGGTCGGTTTCGCCGCGCCCGGCGACAGCGTGCGGGCGATGGGCCGGTGGGCGGTGGCACAGGCCGCGGCCCTGCACAGCCCGATGGACGTGCAGTTCTATGTACTGACCGACGCGTCGGGACAGGAGAGCTGGGACTGGGTGCGCTGGCTGCCGCATTCGCGGCCGACCGACGGGCAGGACGCGAGCGCGCTGCTCGGCACGGACGCCGAAACGGTGGCGGCCCGGATCGCCGAGCTGACGTCGATACTCGACGGCCGCCAGAAGGCCAAGCAGAAGGCGGGCAGCGCCTCCAACCATGCCGCGTTCTTCAAGGACCCGGACATCGTGGTGGTCTTCGACGGCTCGCGGCGCCTGCGGTCGCTGCCGGGCGTCGTGGCGCTGCTGCGGGAGGGTCCGGCAGTCGGCATGTACGCGCTGTGCCTGGACTCGGAGGAGCGCTTCCTGCCGGGCGAATGCCAGGCGGTGGTGATCGCGGAGTTCGAGACGCCCGCCCAGAACCCGTCCCCCAACCAGGCCCCGAACCAGAACCGGATCCCGGCCCAGGGCCAGGCGCCCGTCGGGCAACCGACGGCCCAGCAGGGCGGCTTCCCGTCGCTCAACGCCTGGTACGAAGGCAGCCAGGCGTCCACGGCCACCGCCGTGGAGCCGGCCGCCGGCTCGTTCCGGCTGCGCGTGGACCAGAGCGGAGCCGCCCGGCTCCGCAAGGTCCGCCCCGACCTGGTGTCGCCCGCCTGGTGCGCGCGGCTCGCCCGCTGCCTCTCCCCCATCCGCGACATCAGCGGTGACGCGGAGGACTCGGCGATCCCCGGCTCCAGCCGCCTGCTGGACGTACTGGAGCTGGAGCCGCCGACCGGTGACGCGATCGCCGCGCGCTGGCGGCTCAGCCCCATCTCGACCCAGGCGGTGGTCGGGGAGTCCTACGACGGGCCGTTCGCGATCGACATCCGCAAGGACGGGCCGCACGGACTCATCGCCGGCACCACCGGTTCCGGCAAGTCGGAGCTGCTGCAGACCATCGTCGCGTCGCTCGCCGTCGCGAACACCCCGGAAGCGATGACGTTCGTCCTCATCGACTACAAGGGCGGCTCGGCGTTCAAGGACTGTGTGCAACTCCCGCACACCGTCGGCATGGTGACCGACCTCGACGCGCACCTCGTGGAGCGCGCCCTGGAGTCGCTCGGCGCCGAACTCAAGCGCCGCGAGCACATCCTGGCCGAGGCCGGGGCCAAGGACATCGAGGACTACACGGACCTGATGAAACGGCAGCCCGGCCTCAAGCCGATGCCGCGGCTCCTCATCGTCATCGACGAGTTCGCCTCGATGGTCCGTGAGCTGCCCGACTTCGTCACCGGTCTGGTCAACATCGCCCAGCGAGGCCGTTCGCTCGGCATTCACCTCATCCTCGCCACCCAGCGACCCTCCGGCGTCGTCTCCCCCGAGATCCGCGCCAACACCAACCTCCGCATCGCGCTGCGCGTCACCGACGCCAGCGAATCGTCCGACGTCATCGACGCCCCCGACGCCGGCACCATCTCCAAGTCCACACCTGGCCGGGCCTACGTCCGGCTCGGCGCGACCTCGCTCGTGCCGTTCCAGTCCGGACGCGTCGGCGGCCGGCGCCCCGGCGCCGTGGATCCGACGGTCGCGTCCCCCTGGGTGGGCCTGATCGAGTGGTCGCAGCTCGGCCGACCTGTACCGCGGCGCCCCGCCGGCGCCAAGGGCGAGGAGGACGAGATCACCGACCTGAAGGTGCTGGTCGAGGCAGTCTGCGAAGCCAACGAACGGCTCGGCATCCCGCCCCAGCACAGCCCGTGGCTGCCCGCGCTCCCCGACACCCTCCTCCTCGACGACCTGCCGGTACCCGTCACGACGGGCGCGCTTCCGCCCGCGCCGTACGGCATCGAGGACCTCCCGGCGCTGCAGGCCAGGCGCCCGGTCGCCGTGGACTTCAGCACGTTCGGCCATCTGCTGGTCGCCGGTGCCCCGCGCTCCGGACGCTCCCAGCTGCTGCGCACCATCGCCGGCTCGCTGGCCCGTACGCACAGCGTCCGGGACGTGCACATCTACGGCATCGACTGCGGGAACGGCGCGCTCAACGCGCTGTCCCGGCTGCCGCACTGCGGCGCGGTCGTCGGCCGTGCGCAGACCGAGCGCGCGATCCGGCTGATCGGCCGCCTCAAGGCCGAGATGACCCGCCGCCAGGAGGTGCTGGCCGCCGACGGCTACGCGGACATCGGCGAGCAGCGCGGCGGCGTCCCCGAGGAGGACCAGCTCGCGCACATCGTCGTCCTGCTCGACCGCTGGGAGGGCTGGCTGCCCTCGCTCGGTGAACTCGACCACGGGGCGCTGACCGACGACCTGTTCACGATGCTCCGCGAGGGCGCGAGCGTCGGCATCCACGTGATCATCACCGGCGACCGGACGCTGATGGCGGGCCGGATCGCCACCCTCACCGAGGACAAGATGGCGTTCCGGCTCTCGGACCGCTCCGACTTCTCCCTCATCAGCGTCAACCCCCGCAAGGTCCCGGACGAGATAGCCCCCGGCCGCGCCTACCGCGCCGAGTCCGGCATCGAGACGCAGGTCGCGCTGCTCGACCCGGACGCGTCGGGGCAGGGCCAGGCCGCCGCGATCACCGCCATCGGGGCGGCTGTCCTGGAGCGGGACGCCGATGTGCCGCGCTCGCGCCGGCCGTTCAAGGTCGACGTGCTGCCGTCGCGGCTGTCGTTCGCCGACGCGTGGGAGATGCGCGACACCGATGCCGCCCGCTCCCCTCTGTGGGGACTGGTCGGCGTCGGCGGCGACGAGATCATGGGCTACGGCCCCGACCTGTCCGACGGCCTGCCGGCGTTCGTCATCGGCGGCCCCGGCAAGTCCGGCCGCAGCACCGTCCTGTTGTCGCTCGCCCGCAGCTACCTCAAGCAGGGCGCCCGCATCATCGTCGTCGCACCGCGGCCGTCGCCGTTGCGCGACCTCGCGGGCACCGAAGGGGTGCTGGGCGTCTTCACCGAGAGCGATCTGTCCGCCGAGGATCTGACCAAGGCGCTGGAAGCGGCGGGCGAGAGCCCGGCAGTCGTCCTCCTCGACGATGCCGAGCTGCTGCGCGACATCGACGCCAAGGACGTCCTGCGCGACATCATCGCGCGCGGCACGGACCTGCGCCGGGCGCTCGTGCTGGCCGGCAGCGAGGAGGACATCTGCTCCGGCTTCTCCGGTTGGCAGGTCGACGCGAAGAAGGCCCGCCGCGGCGCGCTGCTGTCACCGCAGCAGACGATGAGCGGCGAGCTGATCGGCGTCCGCCTCGCCCGCAGCAGCGCCGGCGGCCAGGTCACCCCCGGCCGCGCCCTCCTGCACCTGGGCGACGGCGAACCGCGCACGGTGACGGTGCCGCTGGCCTGACGGCCTCGAGGCCAGGCCGTCCCACCACAGGCGAATCACGCCTGTGGTGGGACGAGCCCATGCGCCCAGGGACAAGCCCGTCAGACGGCGGGAAGCGCGTAGAGCAGGTCCCCGTGGACCACCAGCAGGCGCTTGCCCGCGGCGGTGAGGGTCCAGACGCCGGCGCCACCCTTGTCCTCGGAGAGGCCGTCGTTGGCGCTGTTCCGGTAGATCCAGCGCGGGGCACCGCTCTTGGCGTCGAAGGCGAAGATTCCTCCCTCCTGAAAGTACGACACCCCGTAGACGGAGTCCCCGGCCCGTACGAACTGCAACGGCCCGGTCCCGTCGGTGAGTTCGCGCTTCCAAAGCACGTTCCCGCTCTTCGCGTCGACCGCCCAGACGCCCTTGAGCACCACGGCGCCATACACCACACCGTCGGCGGAGGAGAGCGGGGAGCTGAAGCCGTTCTTGTGCTGTGCGGGTACCGACCAGCGCTCGGCGCCGCTCTTCAGGTCGTAGCCGCGCATGGACTTGCCGCCGATGACGACCTTGTCACCGTGCAGGACCGGCCGATAGGCGGCGTCCTCGCCCACCTTCTTCGTCCACACCTGTTTGCCGTGCGCCACCTCGCGCACTGTCACGTTGTAGTTGTTGTCGGCGTACACGAGATAGCTGCCGTCGGTCGTCGCCGACACGTCCCAGTCACCGGCGCCCGGGTCACGTTCCTGCTGCCACAGCATCTTGCGGGTGCCGATGTCGACGGCGGCCACCACTGTCCGGGTCTTGCTGGTCTCGGTGGCGTTGGGATCCTGGATCGTGGCGATGAGATACACGTGCTTGTCGTCGGCGGCGATCGGCTTCGGGTCGGTGAGCCGTCCGCCCAGGTTGCTGCGCCAGACCTCCTTGCCGGTCACCGGGCTGATGCCGACGAAGTCACCGTTTGCCTCAGGGCTTCTGAAGAACAGCAGATCGTGGCCGATCACCAGTTCACGCGAAAGGTCCGCGACCTCCGGGGTGGACCACTTCAGTTCACCAGTGCTGATGTCGTGCGCGATCAGCGGGTTGCCACAGATGATCATCAGATTGCCGTACGCCAGGGCCGGAACGCCGTATTGCAGGCTCAGCGATAGGGCCTGCTTGCGCCACAGCGGCTTCGGGCTCATGCCGTTCGCCGGGGTGGTGAACACCGGATCCGGCGTGGGCCCCTTGCTGTTCGTCACCAGGCCGGTCGGATCGACCACCGGGTCCTTACCGCCCTTCCCGCTGTACGCCCACACGGCCCCGCCGCCCGCGGCCGCGACCGCGATGCCCGCGCCGAGCGCGAGGAACCCACGCCGGGAGCGCGCGCCGGAAGCGGCGGCGGGTTCCAGCGCTGTCCGGTCGAGGGTGGTCGGAGTCCGGGGCGTGGGCGCCTCGCCGGGCATCGGGGGCTGCGGCACGGTGGCCGCGCCCGTCCCGTGGGCGGGGGTGTCCAGGTCGAGGATCCGCGAGGCGTGCTGGGCGATGGTCGAGGAGACCGGGCCCGGCAGCCAGTTGTGCAGTACGGAGGCGGCTCCTTCCGGAGCCAGCGCCTCGCTGATCTGCTGCGGTGTCGGCCGCTGCGCCGGGTCCTTCTGCAGACAGGCCAGCACCAACGGCCGTAGCGAAGCGGGCACTTCGGTCAGATTGGGGGTGCCGTGCACCACCTGGTAGAGCAGCGACGCCGCCGTCCCGATCCCGAACGGCTGCTGGCCGGTGGCCGCGTACGCCAGCACCACGCCCAGCGAGAAGACATCGCCCGCCGGCCCGGCCACCTCACCGACCGCCTGCTCGGGCGGTATGAACCCGGGCGAGCCGACGACCACGCCCGTGCTGGTCATCCGGTCGCCGTCGACGGCCCGCGCGATACCGAAGTCGATCACCCGTGGCCCGTCCGCGGCCAGCAGCACGTTGGACGGCTTCAGATCCCGGTGCACGAGTCCCGCGCCGTGGATCACCACGAGCGCCTCGGCCAGCCCGGCACCCAGCGCGCGCACGGACGCCTCGGGCAGCGGGCCGTGCTGCTCGATCACCTCGTCGAGCGGCGGGCCGAGTACGTACGCGGTCGCCAGCCACGGCAGCCGGCCCTCGGTGTCGGCGTCGACGACAGGCGCCGTATAGGCCCCGGAGACCGCCCGCGCGATCTCGACCTCGTGCCGGAACCGCGCCCGGAACTGCGCGTCCTCGGCCAGTTCGGGACGGACCACCTTCACGGCGACGGTCCGGCCGCCCGGCGACCGGGCGAGATAGACCCGCCCCATGCCACCAGCGCCGAGCCGTCCCAACAGGCGGTAGGCCCCTAGGCTCTGCGGGTCTTCCGGCTCCAATGGCTGCATCAACAGCCACCCCCGTCTCCTGTGTGCGCATACGTATGGTCGGGTCGCCCCGACGGGGCAGCCTATTGCGCCGGGTTTCGCACCCCGGATGCGGTCCCTTCACCTGTAGGCCCGTCACCTTTGGGCCCGTGCGTAGGGTGGGGAACCATCAGCCGCACCAGTGACGTCCCAGCCGTGTGACGTCGCCCAACGGCGCATGACGAACGGGACACCGTATCCACGCAAGATCTCCATCATTTGGAAGATCAGCCGGAGCGGCCCGGACGGAACAATCGATGAGGACCTCCCGTCCGGCACGTTCTTCAGGACCACGGATGTGACCGTCCGAGAGGTCCGGACCGACCAAGGCTCAACGAATGCAACGGGATGAACCATGGGTGATCTGCAGATCAACGGAACCGTGATGGGGGACCTGCGCAGAACGTTCTCCACCATCGCGCAGCGCATGGAGAACGTCAGCCGGACCATGGGCAACGCCAACGGTGAGGGTGTCGGGGCGCCCAAGCTCATCGACGACGTGCACGACTTCGCGGACGAGTGGAAGTACGGCGTCAAGCAGATCGGCGAGCACGCCGACACCGCGGTCCAGATGATCGACCAGATCGGCAAGACCTTCGACGACGCCGATCTCCAGCTCGCCAACTCCCTCAAGCCGGAAGGCACGTGCTCGTGACCCGCAGTTTCCCCCACCTCGGGTTCGATCCGACGCCCGGCGACGTCGAGCAGACCCGGGCGCTGTCCCGGCAACTGGGCGATCTGACGACCGAGTTGACGACGACCGTCAGCGAGTTGCAGCAGATCGAGTGCGGTTACTGGAAGGGCGAGGCGGCCAAGGCCTTCAGCCAGCACATATCCCATGACGTCACCCCGTTGATCAAGAAGGCGCACGACTCCTTCGGCCGCGCCGCCACCGCGATCGGCGGCTGGGCCGAGCAACTGCACGGCTTCCAGGACGAGGCCGCCGCGCTGGAGCGCGAGGCCGCGACAAAGCAGGACACCCTCGACGACGCCAAGCGGGCGCTGGGCTCCAACCCCACCGGGCTCCCGAGCGGCACCGAGACCCCGCACCCCCAGCCCGGCGCCTCCCCCAGCCCCACGGCCGCCGACGAGAACAAGAAGAAGCACAAGGACGTCACCGACGCCGACACCGCCCTGCAGGGCGTCCGGCACCGGGCCGAGGAGCTTCACAACCGCTTCACCCGGGCCGCGCAGTCCGTCAGTCACGACCTCGACAAGGCCGGCGACATGGCGCCCGACAAGCCGGGCCTCTTCCACCGCATGGTCAGCGGCGTCGAGGGCGCCTGGAACGACACGGTCAAGTGGGTCCAGGACCACGCCGACATGATCAAGCTGATCGGTGACCTGCTCGGCGACCTCAGCGGCATCCTCGGCATGCTCGCCATCATCACGGCCCCGTTCGAGCCGCTCGGCGCGATCTTCGCGGGCGCGGCGGTGGCCACCAGCGCCCTCGCCCTGGTGGCGCACCTCGTCGCCAAGGCGGCCGGCGCGGACGTCAGCTGGATGTCCATCGGGCTGGACGCGCTCGGTGCGGTCCCCGGCCTCGGGGCGTTCTCCAAGGGCGTCAAGGTCGCCGACGGCGCCGTGGCGGCCGGCCGCGCGGCCGAACTCGGCGAAGGCTTCCGCGGGGTGACGACCATCGGCCGCAACATCGTCGGTGTCGGCGACCGGGTGGCCGGCGCCGTCAGCTTCACCGTCAAGGGCAAGACGATCGGCCTGTGGGGCCTCAAGAGCGGCGGACTGATCAAGGCCGAGGGCACGATGGGCCGGCTCGGCCTGGTCGCCGAGCAGAACTACGCCAAGGGCCAGTGGCTCGGCACCCGCGGCCTGGATCTCATCAGCAAGGGCAAGTGGGCGATCAACCCGATGTCCGGCCTCGGCCGCGGTATCGACGCCGGGATCAAGATCGCACCGAAGCTATGGTCGGTCCCGCAGCACATCGGTGAGGCGCTGCACCCGGGCGACCGGTTCAACCAGGCGGCCACCGCCCACTGAGGCACCGCCCACCGGGCCGGCGCCCACGGAACCACCGCACCCTGATCCACCGCTCGCCGATCCACCCCACCCTGGTCGGCGGGCACCCGAGCACTGAGGACGGCGAGACGATGGACTGGTATCCGGACGCGGGAGAGGCTTCGCTGTTCCGCACCACACTGCGCTTCGCGACCGGGATGGCCCCGCCCGTCTCCGGCTCGCGGTGGTACCGGGACACCGGCCGCCACGACATCCAGCCGGACCTGGTGGCCGCCGGCTGGCCGCCGGGACCGGAGTTCACCGCACGGACGAAGAGCGAGCAGACGACGCGGCGCGCCGGCCGCGCCGCCTGGCTGGGCATCCCGCTGCTGCTCAACCTCATCTCCAACGCGGGCGGCGCGCCGGGCTCGCCCTTCGGCGACGTCGCCCTGCGCGGCGACCCGCAGGACCCCGAGAACGAGGTCGAGGACTTCCCCGTCATGTGGGCGGCGCCCGGCACCGTGGCCCGTACGCTGCCGTGGCAGCTCGACCCGTCCCGGCGGGCCAAGGGCTACCGCACCGACGCGGTGGTGACCGACCGCCGGCTGGTCGTCCTCGGCATCACGTCCGTCACGGCTCCGGCGGACGTGCTCTGGGAGGCGCCGCGCGAAAGCATCGCGCGGGCGGAACGCCGGGAGTACGCCGAGACCAAGGCCGACCTGCTGATCACCTTCGCGGACGGATCCTGGGTCCGGATGTCCGCCGGCTCGGCCGACAACGCCGCCAAGGTCGTCCAGCACCTGAACGGCACGGTCCGCACCCTGACCGACGACCAGCTGACCGGCGGCCAGCGCGAGCGCGTCGCCCGTTTCGTGGCCGAACTCCCGCCGAACGCCGAGGCCCCGGCCTTCACCGTGCTCCCGAGCGGCATCGTCCGGGTCGAGGCACGCGTCCCGGCGAAGCTCGGCAAGGGCCTGTTCGAAACCCACACGATCCTGATGGACGACGCGGGCGCACCCGCGGCACCCCGACCCGGCGACCTGTGAGCGACACGACTCCATGACCATTTCCGATCTCACCCCCTCCGTCCCGGCCGCCCTCGGCGGACCGGACATACCTCCCATGTGGTTCGTCGTCCCCGACGGCTTCCACCCCCTCCCGATCGCCGCCACCCCGGAGGAACGCGCCGCGGGCGCGGCCGACTTCGTACGGGAGCTGTTCCCCAACGGCGACGACGACCTGTGGACGCCGGCGGCGCTCTTCTACGCGGGACTCGCCGAGCTGATGACCGAAGGCGGCCTGGCCTTCTCGGCGATGGGCCTGTTCGGCATCGACGACGGCGGCATCGCGCACTGCTCGTTCACCGTCTCCGCCGTCGAGTCCGACCATCCGTCGGTCGAGGTCGCCGCGCTGGGACTGCGCGAGATCATGACCCGCGACCCGCTCAACGACGCGCGCTGGCTGGACCTGCCGTGCGGTCCCGCCGTCTCCGCCGTCTCCATGCGGGAGATCACCATCGGCGGCGAGATGACCGCGACCGGCGAGGACGCCTCGCTGCTCACCGGCCAGATCCAGGTCTATGTGCCGTTCCCCACCGGTCCGTTCACCGCCGTCTTCACGCTCGACACGGCAGCTGTGGACTACTGGGGCGAGATCAGCGACATGACGGTCGCGATCCTGCGCACCGTGAGCTTCACACCGCCGGAGGAGCAGGCAGCCGAGGGCGCATAACGCCCACCACCTGCTGTCAGCTCGTTTCGGTGCGCTGTCGCGGTATCGCGGACTCCTCGAGGAAGCGCTCCACCGTCTCGTACCAGGCGGTGGGCTGTTCCCAGTGGACGAGGTGGCCGGCGTCCGGGATCTCGGCGTAGCTGCCGCGGGGCAGGACGCGGACCATCTCCTGGGCCTCGGCACGCCCCAGTTCGCCCTCCAGACCGCGGACGACGAGGGCGGGGCAGCGGACCTGGGTGAGCTCCTCCCAGTGGGCGTCCAGGATCCAGGGGGCCCGGGAGCGGAGCATGTGGCGGCGGGCGAAGACGGGCCGCCAGCCGTCACCACGCTCCTCCATGATCTCGGTGTAGAAATCGCCCCTGGTGGGGCGCGGAGGATCGGCCCAGGGGTCGTCCTCACCGAACCACCTGCGGACGTCGGCGAGGCTGGCGAAGGGCAGTGGCCAGGAGGCGAACCAGGACTCCCACTCGCGCTGGCTGGCCTCCCCGAGGGCGGTGGCGCGCATGTCGCAGACGACGACGGCCCGCACCAGGTCCGGGCGGCGGGCGGCGAGCTGCCAGGCGGTGAGACCGCCCATGGAGTGCCCGACGAGGGTGACGGGAGCGAGGCCGAGCTGCTCCACGGCCGCCTCGGCGTCGGCGAGGTACGCCTCGCGGCTGTACGGGCCCTCGGGCTTGTCGCTGCGCCCGTGGCCGCGCTGGTCCAGGGCGATGGCGCGGTAGCGGGGGGCGAGCCGGCGGGCGGTGCCGGCCCAGTGCGAGGCCCGGCCCATGAGTCCGTGCAGCAGCAGGACCCCGGGTCGGTCGTCGGAGCCGTCCTCCTTGGACTCGGCGGCATAATCCCAGGCGGCGAGCCGGACAGAGCCCGCTCCGGTCACCTCGATACGTCGGATCATGTGCCGCACCCCCTGACGAACTGGTCGGGTCTTCCGGCGCCTACGTTATCGAACTTCTATTCGATAAGACGGGCCACGCGCACAACATCGCTCTTTCGAGTGACATCACTCAAGGATTGACCGCCGCAGCCGAGGGGAGATCTCCTGCGGGGCGCGACACGAAGGGGAAGCGGTCGCGCGGAGTACTCGGGAAGCTCGGGGTTCCGGGTCCTCCGAGGGGAGCACCACCAGGGGAGGGACAAGGGGAGGAGGGCCCCGGCGCCATCAGGCGCCGGGGCCCCCGCCCCCTCCCACCAGGACAAACCGCGGGTCCTACCGCTTGGCCACGAAGACGTGCGACGCGACCTCGGCACCCAGCTCGGCGGCCTCACCGCCACTGCCCACGAGCACCCCGCCCGCGGAGGTCGTCACACTCACCACCGCGCCCGGCTGCACACCGGCCCGCCGCAGCGTGTACATCAGCTGGGCATCGGTCTGGATCGGCTCGCCGATCCGCTTCACCACGACGCTGGCGCCGGCCGGGCCCGGCGACAGTTCCGCCAGGCTGACCATGCCCTCCTCCAGGAAGGGATCCGCCTCGGCCTTCTCGCCCAGCTCCTCGAGACCCGGGATCGGGTTCCCGTACGGCGACTCGGTCGGGTGCCGCAACAGCTCCAGCACCTTGCGCTCCACCGCCTCGCTCATGACGTGCTCCCAGCGGCAGGCCTCGGCGTGCACCTGCTCCCACTCCAGGCCGATCACGTCGACGAGCAGGCATTCGGCGATCCGGTGCTTGCGCATCACGCGCGTCGCCGTCCGCCGGCCTTCGTCGGTCAGTTCCAGGTGACGGTCACCGGCGACATGCACCAGGCCGTCACGTTCCATGCGCGCCACCGTTTGGCTGACCGTCGGGCCGCTCTGATCGAGCCGCTCGGCGATTCGGGCGCGCATGGGGACCACACCCTCCTCTTCCAGCTCCAGGATGGTGCGGAGATACATCTCCGTCGTGTCGATGAGTCCGGACATGCGCGCCCCTCAATAGCTAGTGCGTGGCCCTGCACCAATTCTGACGCATCCCACCGACAACCGGCCCCGGCGCGGGATTCTTGACAGCGACGGCAGCGTGGCCGCACGGTGATCCGCATGAGTGAGCCCCGCGACGATCTGGCCGGCGAATACTTCGATGCGGCCATCGCCCTTCTCCGGAGGGTACGGGACGAGGAGTCCGCAGGTATCACAGCGGCGGGCAAGGCCATCGCCGACGCCATCGCCAACGGCAACCGGATCTTCGCCTTCGGCGCCGGGCACTCCTCGCTCGCCGCCCAGGACGTCGTCTACCGCGCGGGCGGCCTCGCCCTGGTCAACCTGCTCGCGGTGCCCGGCGTCGTCGGTATCGACGTCATGCCCGCGACCCTGGGCAGCGCCCTGGAACGGGTCGACGGCCTCGCGGGCGCCGTGCTCGACACCAGTCCGGCCAAGCCCGGCGACGTCCTCGTCGTCATCTCGCTGTCCGGACGCAACGCCCTGCCGGTCGAAATGGCGCAGAACGCCCGCGCCCTCGGCCTGACGGTCATCGGCGTCACCTCCGTGGCCTACGCCAAGGAGACCAAGCCCCGGCACGCGTCCGGCACGTTCCTCAAGGACCACTGCGACATCGTGCTCGACTCGAAGATCGCCGTCGGCGACGCGGAGATCGTCCGCGACGACGTCCCGGCCCCCTTCGCCCCCGCCTCGACCGTGGTGACCAGCGCCCTCATGCAGGCCGTCGTCGCCACCGCGGTCGCGGAGCTCGCTGCCCGCGGCATCACGCCGCCACTGCTGCGCTCGGGGAACGTGGACGGCGGCCATGACTGGAACGGGCGCATCTTCGAGGAGTACGGCTCACGGATCTTCTTCCGCCACTGAGGGCGGATCTTCTTCCGCCACTGATCCGCCGCTGAGGCGGCAGGCCGCCGGGCCGTTCGGCGTGCCGGGGCGGCGCCGCCCCGGCACAGCTCTCGGCCCAGCTCTCGGCCCGGCCCTCAGCCCAGTTGCTGCGCCAGGTCCAGCGCCGCGGCCACCCGCACCGCCACGTCCTCCGCGTACGCCGCGTCGGAACGGTCGAAGAGACGGCGCCCCGCGCCCCGCAGGAACGTGACGGCGCCCAGAGTGCGTCCGCGGCTCCGCAGGACCGTGGAGAGGCCGTGGACCGTCCCCTCGGGCCAACGGCGGGCCGCCGCCCACTCGTCGATCCTGGCCCGCGAGGCGGGCTCGGCCGCGGCGAGGGCGCCGAAGCTGGCGCGTACGGTGCCGATCCGCTCCACGGCCTGCAGCACGGGGTGCGCCGCCCCGTACGCCACCGGGATCGTGCCGACCGGAACGGGCAGACACGGCCCCGAGGACCCCTCCGGGGTAGAGGCGGCGCGCACCAGCCGGCCGTCGTCCCCGGCGAGGTCGACCAACGCGTGGTCGGCGAACCCGGCCAGCGCGAAGTCCAGATAGGTGGTCGCGGCCTCCACCGGGTCCTCGCACTCGGACGCCGTACGCCCCGCCCGGTGCAGCTGGTTGTGCCGGAAGCGCAGCAACGATCCTTCTTGCTCCGCGAGTTTGGCCTCCGTCACGTCCAGGAACAGCCACCCGACGCCCAGCGGCACCGGTTCCTCGCCGAGCGGAGACCCGAGGCGGACGAACCCGCTGCGCCAGCAGTGCCGTTTGGCGCTCTCGTCGCCGCGCAGGCTCAGCCACAGCTCGGACGGGACCGGCGGGCTGCCCTCCGCGAGCACGTGCTGCAGCGCCGTCTCCAGCTCCTCCAGGCCCTGCTCCAGCAGATCGCCGAGCGGCCGGCCGAGCAGGGTGTCCCGGCCGGTGCGCAGCAGGCGGGCGGCGTGCGCGTTCACGACGGCGGGCCGCAGGTCCGCGTCGATCAGGACGACACCCCACGAGGCGTCGTCGAAGAGCGCCTCGCTGAGCGCGATGGAGCGTTCCAGGTCGATCTGGGCGTGCACCTCGGAGAAGGCGCAGTAGACCCCGGCGGGGCGGCCGTCCTGACCCTGCACGGCCGCGGACTGGGTGCGGACGAGCACCCGGTGGCCGTCCTTGGTCAGCAGCGCGAACTCGTGCACCTGGCGGCCGGGCGCGTCCATGGCGCCGAGCAGCCTCGTCTGCACGTCGTGCGCGTCGGCGCTACGGGCGGCCCAGCCCGAGAAGCCGCGGCGGCCGACGGCATCGTCCGCCGACCAGCCGAGGATCCGTACGGCTTCGGAATTCCAGTGGGTGATGACACCGTCGCGGTCAAAGGCGCACAGGCCCGCCTCCATACCGTCGAGCAGAGCGGCGAGTAGCTGCTCGTCGCCATCACTGAGCGGCTTCGCATCGAATGGCTGCACGTCGAATCATTCAACCCCGGTGTGACTCAGCCCACACGGCATTTCGATAAATCGGTTGTGCGTCCCGGGGCCGGTTCCTAATGTTGCGGTCACACATGAAGGGAGGTGGTTCGCAGCATGATGTGCAGTCGGACACGTGAGGTGACTGCGGGCTAGTCCCGCGCACCAAGCTCGTCGCGCAGACTCCGTGCACGGGGTCGAGGGGCGGGCCAATCCCACGCAGTCACCCGACCCGCGGGCTCGTCGGACTTGTCCGGCCGGTGCCTGGAGGAAACTCCAGGGAGCAGCCCGCGGGTCGTTTGCGTTGTCGAAAGACCGCGTGTGCGTTGTCGAAAGGCCGCGTGGCCGCCGGGTTCTACGGCGCCAGCCGTACGACGTTCCAGGAGCCCGTTTCGCTGTTCTCCCCGTCGGCGCGCTCGTAGCGCAGTCGGTCGTGCAGCCGGTTTTCGCGCCCCTGCCAGAATTCCACGCTCCGGGCGCGCACCCGGATGCCTCCCCAGTACGTCGGCACCGGGACGTCGCTGCCCTCCGGGTAGCGCGCCTCCAGCTCCGCGTAGCGGCGTTCCAGCTCCTCCCGGGACTCCACGACCGAGGACTGCGCACTGGCCCACGCGCCCAGCCGCGAACCGTGCGGGCGGCTGCGGAAGTACCGGGCGGTCTCGTCCGTCGAGACGCGTTCGACCGTGCCGGAGACGATGACCTGGCGGGCGATCGGATGCCAGGGGAAGAGCAGCGAGATCTGCGGATTCTCCACCAGATCGCGGCCCTTGCGGGAGCCGTAGTTCGTGTAGAAGACGAAGCCGCGCGGGTCGAAGCCCTTGAGGAGCACGGTCCGTGAGCTGGGGCGGCCCTCGGCGTCGGCGGTCGAGACGATCATCGCGTTCGGCTCGGTGAGGCCGGCGGTCACGGTGTCCGCGAACCAGCGGGTGAACTGCGAGTACGGGTCCGCGGCCAGCTCGGCCTCGGTGAGACCCTGGGCGCGGTACTGCTCGCGCATGACGGCGGGATCGACATGATGCTGCACCCGGACATCTTGCATCCCCTGGGACCCGTACGTCCCGGCGGTGCGCCACGCGGGCCGTCCTGCCGGGGATCCCGTGGGGTCGGCGCGGTGGCCGGTAGGGGGTATCCGGGCCGGAAAAGGGCCGGAAACCGGCCGGCCGGGCCGAAGAGTGTGCCGCACCTCACGCTTCCCGTCATGTGCCAGAACCGACAGAATTGCGGGTCGGGCAGCTGTGGCCTCTTGACATCAAGAGATACCGTTTCTGACTCCGGCCTCGGGTCTCCGATGGAGCAGGGTGACCATCACCTGAGCGGGGCATTACCGGAACGGCCGTCCAAGCAGTCGGCCGGCCAAGCACCTGTCGACCACATCACGAGGAGCCGCCTGATGTCCGACTTCGTACCCGGACTCGAAGGAGTAGTCGCGTTCGAGACGGAGATCGCCGAACCTGACAAGGAAGGCGGCTCTCTCCGTTACCGAGGCGTCGACATCGAAGATCTCGTCAGCCATGTCTCATTCGGAAACGTGTGGGGCCTGCTGGTCGACGGCAAGTTCAATCCGGGCCTGCCGCCTGCCGAGCCGTTCCCGATCCCGGTGCACTCCGGCGACATCCGTGTCGACGTCCAGTCGGCGCTCGCCATGCTCGCCCCCGTGTGGGGTCTGAAACCGCTGCTGGACATCGACGTCGACGAGGCCCGTGACGACCTCGCGCGCGCCGCCGTCATGGCGCTCTCCTACGTCGCCCAGTCGGCGCGCGGCCAGGGCCTCGCCATGGTGCCGCAGAAGGAGATCGACAAGGCGCAGACGATCGTCGAGCGCTTCATGATCCGCTGGCGCGGTGAGCCCGACCCGAAGCACGTGGCCGCCGTCGACGCGTACTGGACGTCCGCCGCGGAGCACGGCATGAACGCCTCCACGTTCACCGCCCGCGTCATCGCCTCCACGGGTGCCGACGTGGCCGCGGCCCTGTCGGGCGCCGTCGGCGCCATGTCGGGCCCGCTGCACGGCGGCGCCCCCTCCCGCGTCCTCGGCATGATCGAGGAGATCGAGCGGACCGGCGACGCGAGCGCCTACGTCAAGCGCGCCCTGGACAAGGGCGAGCGCCTGATGGGCTTCGGCCACCGCGTGTACCGCGCCGAGGACCCGCGTGCGCGCGTGCTGCGGCGTACGGCGAAGGAACTGGGCGCCCCCCGCTTCGAGGTCGCCGAGGCGCTGGAGAAGGCGGCGCTCGCGGAGCTGCACGCGCGGCGCCCCGACCGGGTGCTCGCCACCAACGTGGAGTTCTGGGCGGCGATCGTCCTGGACTTCGCCGAGGTTCCGGCGCACATGTTCACGTCGATGTTCACCTGTGCCCGGACGGCGGGCTGGTCGGCCCACATCCTGGAGCAGAAGCGCACCGGCCGGCTCGTCCGCCCCTCCGCCCGCTACATGGGCCCCGGCCCGCGCGACCCGCGCGACGTCGACGGCTTCGCGGGCATCGGGCACTGAGTCCACGTCAGGTGCTGCTGAATCGTTGATGCTGTGGCCTGCTCCCACCCTCGTACGGGGTGGGAGCAGGCCACAGTCGTTGGCGGGCCCTGCCGTCCTGACGCCCTGGATTCAGGCGTCCGGCCCCCCTGCCCTTGGTTCAGGCGTCCGGCAGCGCCTCCGCCAGGAGTTCGACCAGGTGCCGGCCCGGGGTGTCGGCCAGCTCCGCGAGCTGCGTGCGGCAGGAGAACCCGTCCGCCAGAACGGCGGCCCCCGCGGGTGCCTCCCGGACCGCCGGGAGCAGTTGCTCCTCGGCGCAGGCCACCGACACGTCGTAGTGGCCCTGCTCGAAGCCGAAGTTGCCGGCCAGACCGCAGCAGCCGCCGGTGAGCGTGCCGGTGAGGCCGGCGCGCTCGCGCAGCCGCCGTTCTGCGGCGTCGCCGAGCACGGCGTGCTGGTGGCAGTGCGTCTGTCCGACGACCGCACGGTCGAGGCGGGGCGGCACCCAGTCGGGGGCCAGCTCCTCCAGCACCTGCGCGAAGGTCCGGACGGAGGCGGCCAGCCGGGCCGCGCGGGGATCGCCGGAGCCGAGCAGTTCCGGCAGGTCGGCGCGGAGCGCCGCCCCGCAGCTGGGTTCGAGGACGACGATCGGCAGCCCGGCGTCCAGCGCGGGTGCGAGGGCGTCGACCGTGCGGCGCATGACCGTACGGGCCCGGTCCAGCTGCCCGGTGGACACCCACGTCAGACCGCAGCAGACGGCCTTCGGCGGCAGGACGACCCGCAGGCCGGCTGCCTCCAGCACCTTCACCGCGGCCTGTCCGACCTGCGGCGACAGATAGTTCGTGAAGGTGTCGGGCCACAGCACGACGGTCGTGCCGGGCGCGGTCGTGCCTGCCTTCGTCGTGCCGGGCGCGGTCGTGCCTGCCTTCGTCGTGCCGGGCGCGGTCGTGCCAGCGATGTCCGTCGCGGTCTTGCCCACCCCGGCCGGGCGGCCGGCCTGCCGGCGGAGGGCGCGGTGGTTCCACCAAGTGCGGAAGGGCTCGTGGGCCAGCGCGGGGATGTGGCGTTGCGGCGCGATGCCGCCGGCGCGCTTGGCCACCCCCGCCAGCGGCCCCCGGGCCAGGGCGTTCAGGACGCGCGCATACGGTGCGGCGGCTCGCAGCCAGACCGGGAGCCATCCCATCGAGTAGTGCGAGCGGGGGCGCAGCCGTCCTGCGTAGTGGTGGTGCAGGAACTCGGCCTTGTACGTCGCCATGTCCACCTCGACCGGGCAGTCGCTGCGGCAGCCCTTGCAGGAAAGGCACAGGTCGAGCGCGTCGCGGACCTCCTCCGACCGCCAGCCGTCCTCGATGATCTCGCCGGCGAGCATCTCGTGCAGCAGCCGGGCGCGGCCGCGCGTGGAGTGCCGCTCCTCCCCCGTCACCCGGTACGACGGGCACATCACGCTGTCCCCGCCGGACGAGGTGGTCGCGGACGTACGGCATTTGCCGACGCCGACGCAGCGCCGGACGGCCGCTGTGAAATCGCCGCCGTCACCCGGATAGGTGAACTCGACATCGACGGGATGCGACGCACGGGACGGCAGCACGCCGAAGCGGAGGTTGCTATCCATAGGAGCGGGGCGGACGAGCATCCCGGGATTCATTCCGCCCGCCGGGTCCCAGAGATCCTTGAAAACTCCAAAGAGAGCCACGAGTTCGGGGCCGTACATCTTCGGCAGGAGTTCCGCCCGCGCCTGGCCGTCGCCATGCTCGCCCGACAGCGAGCCACCGTGGGCGACGACCAGGTCGGCGGTCGCCTCGGAGAAGCGCCGGAAGCGGGCGATGCCCGCCGGCGTCAGCAGGTCGAAGTCGATACGGACATGCACGCAGCCGTCGCCGAAGTGTCCGTACGGGGAGCCGCGCAAGCCGTGCTCGCCCAACAGCGCCCTGAACTCCCGCAGATACGCGCCCAGCCGGTCCGGCGGCACCGCGCAGTCCTCCCAGCCAGGCCATGCCTCGGTGCCGTCGGGCATCCGGGTCGCGGTCCCCGAGGCGTCCTCGCGGATCCGCCACAGGGCGCGCTGGTCGGCCGGCTCCGAGACGACGGTGTGGTCCCTGGCGCCGTCGGCGGCGGCGTGGCGGCACAGCTCCGAGGCGCGGGCCCGCGCCTCGGCCGCGGTGCCGCCGCCCATCTCCACGAACAGCCAGGCGGCGCCGCGCGGCAGCGACTCCCGGGCGGTGGCGCCCACCAGGTCGGCCGCCATGCCCTCGACGGTCAGCGGGTGGTGGGGCAGCAGCAGGTGCGCGGCTTCGGCGGCGGCGCTCTCGTCCTCGTACCCGAGCACGGCCAGCGCGCGGGCGGCCGGCGGCTCCACCAGCCGTACGGTGGCGCGGGTCAGCACGCCCAGGGTGCCCTCGCTGCCGGTGAAGGCACGCGCCAGATCCCGGCCGTGCTCGGGGAGCAGCCGGTCCAGGGCGTAGCCGGAGATCCGGCGCGGCAGGTCGGGGAAGCCGGTGCGGAGCACGGACAGCCGCGCGTCGGCGAAGGCGGCGGTCCGGTCGTGCAGCGGCCCCGGCAGGCCGCGGCCGAGCGTGGCCCGCTCCCCGCCGTAGGTCAGCACCTCCAGCTCGTGCACGTTGTCTGCGGTCGTCCCCCAGGCGACCGAATGCGAGCCGCACGCGTTGTTGCCGATCATGCCGCCGAGGGTGCAGCGGCTGTGGGTGGACGGATCCGGGCCGAAGGTCAGCCCGTGGCCGGCGGCCGCCGCCCGCAGATCGTCGAGGACCACACCCGGCTGCACGACCGCGGTGCGCGCCTCGGGGTCGATGTGCTCGATCGCCCGCATGTGGCGGGTGAAGTCCAGCACCACTCCGACCCCCGTCGCCTGCCCGGCGATCGAGGTGCCCCCGCCGCGCGGCACCACCGGCACGCCGTACTCGCGGCACACCGCCAGCGCCGCCACCACGTCGTCCACGTCGCGGGGCGCCACCACGCCCAGCGGGACCCTCCGGTAGTTCGACGCGTCCATCGTCACCAGTGCCCGCGCCCCCGCGTCGAACGCGACCGTGCCGCGTACCGCCGCCCGCATCGCCTGCTCAAGATCCATACGCCAACCTTGTCTCACCGGGTGGACCAGTAGCGGGACCGGGTTCAGGACGGATTACGCTTCGCCCGTGGCTGATATCCAGATTCCCGCTGACATCAAGCCCGCCGACGGCCGTTTCGGCGCGGGCCCCTCCAAGGTACGGACGGAGGCGGTCGAAGCGCTGGCCGCGACCGGCACGTCCCTGCTCGGCACCTCTCACCGGCAGGCTCCGGTGAAGAACCTGGTGGGCCAGGTCCGTGAAGGTGTCCGGCAGCTGTTCTCCCTGCCCGAGGGCTATGAGGTAGTGCTCGGCAACGGCGGGTCCACCGCGTTCTGGGACATCGCCACCCATGGTCTGATCCGGCAGAAGTCCCAGCACCTGTCGTTCGGCGAGTTCTCCTCCAAGTTCGCGACCGCGGCCAAGCTCGCGCCGTGGCTGGACGACCCGTCGGTCGTCAAGTCCGACCCGGGTACCCACCCGGTGCCGGTCGCCGAGGCCGGTGTGGACGTGTACGCGTTCACGCACAACGAGACCTCGACGGGTGTCGCCGCACCCATCAAGCGCGTACAGGGCGCCGACGCCGGTTCACTCGTCCTGGTGGACGCCACCTCCGGTGCGGGCGGCCTGCCGGTCGACATCACCGAGACCGACGTCTACTACTTCGCCCCGCAGAAGTCCTTCGCGGCGGACGGCGGCCTGTGGCTGGCCGCGTTCTCCCCGGCCGCGCTGGAACGCGCCGCCGAGATCGCCGCGTCCGGCCGGCACATCCCCGCGTTCTTCGACCTGCCGACCGCGATCGACAACTCGACGAAGAACCAGACGTACAACACCCCGGCGCTGTCCACGCTCTTCCTGCTCGCCAACCAGCTCGACTGGATCAACGGCCAGGGCGGCCTGGACTGGGCGGTCGCCCGCACCGCGGACTCCTCGTCGCGGCTGTACGGCTGGGCCGAGAAGTCGTCGTACGCGACGCCGTTCGTGGCCGACCCGGAGCAGCGCTCGCAGGTCATCGGCACCATCGACTTCGACGACGCGATCGACGCCACCCAGATCTCGAAGGCGCTGCGCGCCAACGGCATCGTGGACACCGAGCCGTACCGCAAGCTGGGCCGCAACCAGCTGCGGGTCGCGATGTTCCCGGCGGTCGACCCGGCCGACGTCGAGGCGCTGACGGTCTGCATCGACTACGTCATCGACAAGCTGTAACCGCACCCGCGACGCACGACTGACGAGGGGTCCGGCCGGTGACGGCCGGGCCCCTCGTCAGTCGGGACGGCGGCGAAGGATCCGGCGCAGGCCGGTGGCCGCGACGAAGATCGCGGCGAGCACCGCGAAACCGACGACGGTCACACCGTGGCCGGACGAGCCGTCCTTGGCGGCGTCCGCGGCCGGTCCCTTGCCGCCCGGCCGGCCCGTGCCGGCGGATCCGGTGGCGTCCGGGGCCACGGAGTCCGGCAGGTCCTCGCCGTTGAGCGGCGCCCGCCAGACCTCGCTGTTCTTCCCCTCGCTGCCGTACATCAGCGCTCGGCCGTCCGGGGTGAAGGCCACCGACTCGCCCTGCCGCTGCATCGGCACATCGAGGCTGCCGATCTTCGTCGGGGCGTCGCCGGACCACCGCCAGGCGGTCGCCCAGAAGTAGCCGCGCAGCACCAGCCGGGTGCCGTCGGGCGAGAACGAACCGTCGGTCACCCAGGGCACCTCGGCGATCTTCCGGAAGACGTTCACCCCCTTCGGGCTGAGCTTCTTCGGGCCCGCGTACAGGGCGCCGCCGTCCTCGTTCTTGCTGGCGATGTAGACCCGGCCGGTCTTGGGGTGCACCATCAGCGCCTCCGCGTTCCGCGGGCCGCCCTCGTACTGGACCGTGTAGCGGATGACGTCCACCGTCGTGTTCCCCAGCTGCTTGGGCTCGGCGAACCGGTAGATCCACACATGCGGCCAGGTCCCGCCGAGGTTGTCGCCGATGTCGCCGACGTAGATGTCGCCGTCCGGGCCGATGGAGATCGCCTCCACGTCACGGGGGTCGATGCCGCGCATCGTGACCCTGGCGACGGTCCTGCCGGTCGCGGAGTCCACCGCGTAGACGTACGGGCCGTCGTCACTGTCGTTGTGGGTCCAGTACACGCCCTTGTGGAGGTGGCTGGCGGCCAGTCCGCTGGACTCGGTGATCCGGGGGTCGCTGATGGTGAACGCGACGGCGGGCCCGCCGTCGGCGACGGCCCCCGGCACCGGTCCGAGAACGGCGAACGCCGCGGCGGCGACTGAGGCGGCGAGGGCGATGCGGGAGCGCGGCATGCCCCCAGCCTGCCATCCCGTCATGTGTCGGGCTTCACGCCGCCGGGCATCGCGGCCGGGGCCGGGTATCCGCGATGATCTCAGCGTGCGTTATATGTTCGTCGGCGATTCCATGACCATCGGCAGCGCGGGCGACTTCACCTGGCGTTACCGCATGTGGCAGCACCTGTGCTCGCTCGGCGAGCCGTTCACGGTGGTCGGCCCGCGCACCGCGCTGCACGACAAGGAGCGCGGCGAGCCCGTCTCGCACGCGTACGCCGACCCGGCCTTCCCGGCGGACGCCCGGCGGCATCTGGCCGGCTGGGGCGAGGGCTGGCTGCACATGGCGCCGCTGATCGGGGACGCGGTGCGCGCGCACCGTCCCGATCTCCTGCTGATCTCGCTCGGTCTGATCGATCTCGGCTTCTACACGACCGCCGAGCAGACCGCGGAGAACCTGCGGAGCTTCGTCGGCGAGGCACGGTCCGCCAATCCGCGGATCCGCATGGTGCTGCTGCCGGTGATACCCAACATCCGGGCCGACCACGATCTCCCCTTCGCCGAGCAGTGCCGGGACCTCAACGTCCGGATGGCCAAGGCCGTCGCCGATCTGGACACCGGCGCCTCTCCCCTGCTGCTCGCGTCCCGGCCGGACGGCTACGAGCTGTTCACCGACACCTACGACGGCACACACCCCGGTCCCTCTGGCGAACACCGCCTCGCGGCCGCGTTCGCCGACGCGATGCACCAGGCCTGGGGGGTCGGCGGACCGTATGCGGGCCGGTAGGCGCGGCGCCCCCTGACACGCCCGTCCCAGCGGGCGGCCACCCCCTTGCTTCGAGCGCACTCGAAGAGCTTGGCTTAGGGGTCATGGAGTACACGCAGCTCGGACGCACGGGTCTCAAAGTCAGCCGCCTGGTGCTCGGCACCATGAACTTCGGTCCCCAGACCGATGAGAACGACAGTCACGCGATCATGGACTCCGCGCTCGGCGCGGGCGTCAACTTCTTCGACACCGCCAATGTGTACGGGTGGGGCGAGAACAAGGGCCGCACCGAGGGGATCGTCGGGTCCTGGTTCGCCAAGGGAGGCGGGCGCCGCGAGAAGACCGTTCTCGCGACGAAGGTCTACGGCAACATGGCCGCCGAGGGTGACGCCTGGCCGAACGCCGACCGGCTCTCCGCCCTCAACATCCGCCGTGCCGCCGACGCGAGCCTGAAGCGGCTCGGTACGGACTACATCGACCTCTACCAGTTCCACCACATCGACCGGAACACGCCCTGGGACGAGATCTGGCAGGCCGTCGACGTCCTCGTGCAGCAGGGCAAGATCCTTTACGCCGGTTCGTCGAACTTCGCCGGCTGGAACATCGCGCAGGCCAACGAGGCGGCCGCCCGTCGCGGTTCGCTGGGCCTGACCAGCGAGCAGTGCCTGTACAACCTGGCCGAGCGGCGTGCCGAGATGGAGGTCATCCCGGCGGCGCAGGCGTACGGCCTCGGGGTCATCCCGTGGTCGCCGCTGCACGGCGGGCTGCTCGGCGGGGCGCTCCGCAAGGAGCGCGAGGGCGGCGGCGCGCGCTCGACGTCCGGCCGCAGCGCGGACGCGCTCAAGAGCGCGGCGCAGCGCGACCAGATCCAGGCGTACGAGGACCTGTGCGACAAGCACGACCTGGCGCCCGGTGATGTCGGTCTGGCGTGGCTGCTGACCCGGCCCGGGGTGACCGGGCCGATCGTCGGCCCGCGGACGCAGGCGCAGCTGGACTCGGCGCTCAACGCGGTCGAGCTGAAGCTGTCGGAGGAGTTCCTGTCCGCACTGGACGAGGTCTTCCCCGGCCCGGGGCCGTCCCCGGAAGCCTTCGCCTGGTAGGACCCGGCCAGGCCGGGTCCCGGTGAGAACCGGGGCCCGGCGGGCGGGGCCGGTGGCCGTGGGCGGGCGCGACGGCCTCTCAGCGCAGCAGTGCGCCCGCGACCACCACGACGAGCATCAGGACGAGGGCGGCGGTCACTACACGGGTTCGGGTCTTGGGGTCCACGTGTCGAGGTTAACCGGCCGGGGTCACCGGCCCAGCGGCCAGGTCGCCACCGTCTCGTAGTGGGCGTCCGGCGCCGGGTGGCTGCGCACCAGCGCGAGGGTGTCCGCGGACCACGGCGTACCCAGGAAACCGTCGAGCGCGGCGGCGTACGGGCCGAGGGCCACGCCGCCGCGACTGCGGGCCAGCGTGAGGTGCGGGGTGTACGCGTGCTCCTGCGCCGGATCGACGCCGGCCTGCCGGGCGGCGCCCTGGACGGAGTCCGCCAGTTCCGCGAGCCGGCCGGTGTCGCCCGCGGCGCCCGCCCACAGCGCCCGCTCGCCGAACCGGCCGCCGCCGGACAGCTGCAGTTCGCAGGGCGCGTACCGCCGCGCGACGGCGGCGAGGCCGTCCCGCAGCGCGGGGAGCGTCCCGTCGGCGACCTCGCCGAGGAAGGCGAGCGTGAAGTGCCATCCGGCGCGTTCGGTCCAGCGCAGCCGGCCGGCTCCGGGGAGCCGGTGGAGCGGGGAGACGGCCAGATCGAGTTCGTCCGCCACCCCGGAGGGCGGCAGGACCGCGGCGAACAGTCTCATGCCGACGGCCTCACGCGGCCGTCACCAGTGGGGCGGCCGCGCCCTCACGGGGCACGAACTCGATCAGCCGGTGGTCTTTTCCCCGGTGCAGGTCCACCTTGAGCCGCAGCCCGCCGACCCGGGCCAGCACCAGGCCGACACCGACCGCCGCGAGCGCCGCGACGAGGCCGCCGGACAGGAACCCGACGCGGGCCCCGTAGGTGTCCGTCACCCAGCCGACGACCGGGCCGCCTATGGGGGTGCCACCGACGAAGACCATCATGTACAGGCTCATGACGCGGCCCCGCATGGCGGGGTCGGAGGCGAGCTGCACCGAGGCGTTGGCCGAGGTGTTGAACGTCATCCCGAAGACGCCGATCGGCAGCAGCAGAAGCGCGAACATCCAGAAGGACGGCGCCACCGCGGCCACCACCTCCAGCGCCCCGAAGGCGAACGCGGCGGCCACCAGCAGCCGCAGCCGGGTCCGTCCGCGGCGGGCCGCGAGCAGCGCGCCGCCGAGCGAGCCCAGCGCGATGATGGTGTTCAGCAGCCCGTAGGTGCTCGCACCGGAGTGGTAGACGTGGTTGACGAAGCCGGTGAGGATGATCGGGAAGTTGAAGCCGAAGGTCCCGATGAACCCGACCAGCACGATCGGCCAGATCAGCTCCGGGCGCCCGGCGACGTAGTGCAGGCCCTCCCGCAGCTGGCCCTTGCCGCGCGGCACCCGCTCGACCTTGTGCAGCTCGGCGGTGCGCATCATCAGCAGGCCGGCGAGCGGGGCGAGGAACGACAGCCCGTTGAGCAGGAATGCCCAGCCGCTGCCGACCGCGGTGATCAGGACACCGGCGACGGCGGGGCCGATCAGCCGGGCGGCCTGGAAGTTCGCGGAGTTCAGCGAGACCGCGTTGCGGATCTCGCCGGGGCCGACCATCTCGACCACGAAGGTCTGCCGGGCCGGGTTGTCGACGACGGTCACCATGCCGAGGGCGAAGGCGATGACGTACACGTGCCAGACCTGGACGTGCCCGCTGAGCGTCAGTGCGGCGAGCAGCAGCCCGAGCCCGCCGAGCGCGGCCTGGGTGCACAGCAGGATCTGCCGCTTGGGGTAACGGTCGGCGATGACACCGCCGAACAGGCCGAAGAGCAGCATCGGCAGGAACTGCAGCGCGGTGGTGATACCCACCGCGAAAGAAGAACCGGTGATGCTGAGCACCAGCCAGTCCTGGGCGATCCGCGACATCCAGGTGCCGGTGTTGGACACCACGGCGCCGGTCGCGAAGAGCCGGTAGTTACGAACCTTGAGCGAGCTGAACATGCCGCGCTTCGTGGTCGTATCGGGTTCTTGTCCGGGTGCGGTGTCTGAGCCGGCTGCCGAACTCAATCTAGGTTCGCCTCCCCTGTGTGGCGTTGCGCTTCACTTCTGGTTGTTCCACGTTCTTCTGCACCCGCCGTCCGCCGGTCGGGTATCACTACATCTCGGGTGTCACTGCTTCTCGGAACGTCTCGGGTGTCACTACAGCTGTGCGAGCTTCTCCAGGACCGGCGCCGCGGCGCGCAGCACGGCGCGCTCGTCGTCGCTCAGCCCCTCCGTGAGCTGCGCCAGCCACACGTTGCGCTTGCGGCGGCTCTCCTCGAGCATCGCCTCGGCCTGCTCCGTCTGGCTGACGACCACCTGGCGGCGGTCGTCGGGGTGCGGGTCCCGGCGGACGAGGTCCTTGGCCTCCAGCATCGCGACGATGCGCGTCATGGAGGGCGGCTGGACGTGCTCCTTGCGGGCCAGCTCCCCGGGTGTGGCGGAGCCGCAGCGGGCGAGGGTACCCAGCACGGACATCTCGGTCGGGCTGAGCGACTCGTCCACCCGCTGGTGGCGCAGTCGCCGCGACAGTCGCATCACTGCGGAGCGCAGAGAGTTCACTGCGGCGCGGTCGTCCTCGGACAGTTCGGTCACATTCATTAGCGTAGCTCATTACCTAGGCTAAGTAAACCTCACCCATATGAGTGAGTTAGCGCCCGAAAACGACACCTGGAACCACCCCCGGCGGGGACCTTTGGCATATGGCATCGAGAGTGCTCAGCCTGCGTATAGACGCCGACCTGCTGGATCGGCTCCGTGACCACGCCGCCAAATGCGGAACGAGCGTCCAGGACTACGTGGTCCGGACGCTCGTTCGCGACGACTTCGACGAGCGGTTCAAGACCGCCGTCGACGAGACGGAGCGGTTCTACGCCGCTCCGCCGGGGTGAGTGGCGCCCCGACACCATCCCGACACCCACCCCGACAACGCCGGGGCGGTCAGGCCGGGCCTCAGGTCAGGCCGAGGGCCGGCATCAGGTAGTAGAAGCCGAAGACCGCCGCGACCACGTACAGGGCCACCGGCACCTCACGGCCGCGCCCCGCGGCCAGCCGCAGCAGGCAGAAGCTGACGAAGCCGATGCCGATGCCGTTGGTGATGGAGTACGTGAACGGCATCATCACCATCGTCAGGAACGCCGGGACGGCGATCGTGAAGTCGTCCCAGTCGATGTCCCGGACGCTGTTCGCCAGGATCAGGAAGCCGACCGCGATCAGCGCGGGAGTGGCGGCCTGGGCCGGGACCATCGTGGCGAGCGGGGTGAAGAACAGCGCGAGCACGAACATCAGCCCCGTGACGATGCTGGCGAGGCCGGTCCTGGCACCCTCGCCGACACCGGCCGTGGACTCCACGAAGCAGGTGTTGGCGGAGCTGGAGGTGGCGCCGCCGAGGGCGGTGGCGATGCCGTCGACCATCAGCACCTTGTTCATGCCGGGCAGGTCGCCCTTCTCGTCCAGCAGGTGCGCCTCGTCGCTGACGCCGAGGATCGTGCCCATCGCGTCGAAGAAGCAGGACAGCAGCACGGTGAAGACGAACAGCACCCCGGTCAGTATCCCGACCTCGCCGAAGCCGCCGAAGAGGCTGACGTTGCCGATGAGTCCGAAGTCCGGGCCGGCCACCGGGTTGCCGGGCCACTCGGGGACGGTCAGCCCCCAGGCCATGCCGGGGATGTCCGCGACCGCGTCGATGATCAGGGCCAGCACCGTCATCGCGACGATGCTGATCAGGATCGCGCCCGGCACCCTGCGGATGATCAGGACCAGCGTGAGCAGCACGCCCAGGATGAAGACCAGCACCGGCCAGCCGTTGAGGTGGCCGTCCGAGCCCAGCTGCAGCGGGACGGTGGTGTGCGCGGCGTCCGGGATTCGGGTGACGAAGCCCGAGTCGACGAGGCCGATCAGCATGATGAACAGGCCGATGCCGATCGCGATGCCCTTGCGCAGCCCCAGCGGTACCGCGCTCATCACCCGCTCGCGCAGCCCGGTGGCGACCAGCAGCATGATCGCGAAACCGGCCAGGACGACCATGCCCATCGCGTCGGGCCAGCTCATCCTGGGTGCGAGCTGCAGGGCGACGACGGTGTTCACACCGAGGCCGGCCGCGAGCGCGATCGGCACATTGCCGATGACGCCCATCAGGAGGGTGGTGAAGGCGGCGGTCAGCACGGTGGCGGTGACCAGCTGGCCACCGTCCAGGTGGTGGCCGTACTTGTCCACACCGGAACTGAGGATGATCGGGTTCAGCACGATGATGTAGGCCATCGCGAAGAAGGTGGCGAGCCCGCCCCGGACCTCGCGGGAGACCGACGATCCCCGCTCGGAGATCCGGAAGAAGCGGTCGAGGCCGTTCTTGGGCGGTGCGGGTGACGGGTTCTTGGCGTCGACCGAAGCGGTGGCCGAGGGGGACATGTAGGTCCTCTATTTGTGCGTTCGTACGACTGAAACCAGTCACCGGGGGACCGTTTCAGTATGAACAAACGAGTGATCGAGCGCTATCTCCGCGCGTAGACCCTTGCGGCGACCGGCCGCACCCCACCATGGGGCACCTGCCGGTACCACGTACCCTGACCGCATGAGCAAGTGGAAAGCCACGCACGAGACACCCGAGCCGCTGGAAGCGAACGACATCGCGACCGTCCTCGTCGGCACGGTCGTCTGGTTCGTGCTCTTCATCGGGCAGCTCCCCTTCTACGGCTGGTACGCCGACCACGGCCACGCCTGGTGGATCTGGACCTGCCTCGCCGGCAGCCTGCTCGGCCTCTTCGGCCTCTGGTACGTCCGGAGGCGCAACGCGGCCCTGCAGCGGGAAGCCGCACAGCGCGAAGCCCGGCAGGACGGCCGGAACGTCACCCCGTAGAACATCACCCCATACCCGTCCGAACGGTCACCCGGACCGCTCCGTCCGGCGGGTGAACCGGGCGAACCGCACGTAGCGTCGGTGCCATGACGGATCGCACGGACACCCAGGTCGTTGCCCGCAACGCCGGACTGACCAGCAGTGAGGTCGCCGAGCGGGTGGCCCGGGGCGAGGTGAACGACGTTCCGGTCCGGTCGTCGCGCTCCACCACCGAGATCGTCAAGGCCAACGTCTTCACCCGGTTCAACGCCATCATCGGCGTGCTCTTCCTCGTCATCCTCGTCGTCGGACCGATCCAGGACGGCCTCTTCGGCTTCGTCATCGTCGCCAACACGGCGATCGGCATCATCCAGGAGATGCGCGCCAAGAAGACCCTCGACAGCCTCGCCGTCATCGGCGAGGCCAAGCCCACCGTGCGCCGCGACGGCACGGCCGTCGAGATCCACACCTCCGCGATCGTGCTGGGCGACCTCATCGAGCTGGGCCCGGGCGACAAGGCCGTCGTCGACGGCGAGGTCGTCGAGGCCGAGGGGCTGGAGATCGACGAATCGCTGCTCACCGGTGAGGCCGACCCGGTGCTGAAGAAACCGGGCGACCCCGTCATGTCCGGCAGCTTCGTCGTCGCCGGCGGCGGCGCGTTCACCGCCACCAAGGTCGGCCGCGGGGCCTACGCCGCGCAGCTCGCCGAGGAGGCGTCCCGCTTCACCCTCGTCAACTCCGAACTGCGCAACGGCATCAGCGAGATCCTCAAGTACGTGACGTGGATGATGGTGCCGACCGCGATCGGCCTGATCATCAGCCAGCTCGTGCTCCAGGACCACGACTGGCGCGAGGCGGTGCGCCGTACGGTCGCCGGCATCGTGCCCATGGTCCCCGAGGGACTGGTGCTGCTGACCTCGGTCGCCTTCGCGATCGGCGTCATCCGGCTCGGCCGCAAGCAGTGCCTGGTGCAGGAACTCCCCGCCATCGAGGGCCTGGCGCGGGTCGACGTCGTCTGCCTCGACAAGACCGGCACCCTCACCGAGGGCGGGATGGACGTCACCGGGCTGCGGATGCTCGACGGCGCCACGGAGCCGTACGTCCAGCAGGTGCTCGGCGCGCTCGGCGGCTCCGACCCGCGGCCCAACGCCAGCCTCCAGGCGATCGTCGCCGCCTACCCGGTGACGGTGAAGGACGGGACCGGAAGCGACGGTTGGCGGTGCACCGAGGCGCTGCCCTTTTCCTCCGCGCGCAAGTACAGCGGCGCCGCCTTCAACGAGCCCGACGGCGACAGCAGCACCTGGCTGCTCGGCGCGCCCGACATCCTGCTGCCCACCGGCCACACCGCCCTCGCCGACATCGACGAACTCAACAACCAGGGCCTGCGGGTGCTGCTGCTCGCGCGCACCGAGCGCCGGCTCGACGATCCGGGCGTCGCCGCGGACGTCGTCCCGCAGGCGCTGGTCATCCTGGAACAGCGGCTGCGCCCCGACGCCGCCGACACCCTGCGGTACTTCGAGGAACAGGGCGTCCACGCCAAGGTCATCTCCGGCGACAACGCGATCTCGGTCGGCGCGGTCGCCGGCAAGCTCGGGCTGCCCGGCGCGGAGCACCCGGTCGACGCCCGCCAACTGCCCACCGACCGGGACGCGATGGCGGACGTGCTGGAGAACGGCGCGGTCTTCGGCCGGGTCACCCCGCAGCAGAAGCGCGACATGGTCGCGGCGCTCCAGTCCCGGGGCCACAACGTCGCGATGACCGGCGACGGCGTCAATGACGTGCTCGCCCTCAAGGACGCCGACATCGGCGTCTCCATGGGCTCGGGATCCGAGGCGACCCGGGCCGTCGCGCAGATCGTGCTGCTCAACAACAGCTTCGCGACGCTGCCCTCGGTGGTCGCGGAGGGCCGCCGCGTCATCGGGAACATCACGCGGGTGGCGACGCTGTTCCTCACCAAGACCGTCTATTCGGTGCTGCTGGCGCTGCTGGTGGTCTTCTGGCAGGTGCCGTACCCGTTCCTGCCCCGCCATCTGACGCTGCTGTCCACCCTGACCATCGGTGTCCCGGCGTTCTTCCTGGCGCTCGCTCCCAACAAGGAGCGGGCCAAGCCGCACTTCGTACGACGGGTGATGCGGTACTCGGCGCCCGCGGGCGTCATCTGCGGGGTGGCGACGTTCGGCGAGTACCTGCTGGCCCGCCACCACTACACCGGTGACGGGGCGCTGGACGCCGAGACCAGCAACGCGACCCTCACCCTGTTCCTGATCTCCATGTGGGTGCTGGCCATCGTCGCCCGCCCCTACACGCTGTGGCGGGTCTGCCTGGTGCTGGCGATGGGCGCGTGCTTCCTGATCGTGCTGGTCACGCCCTGGCTGCAGAAGTTCTTCGCGCTCAAACTGGTGGGTACGGAGGGTCCGTGGGTGGCGGTGGGGGTCGCTCTCGCGGCCGGGCTCGTTCTGGAACTGGTCTGGCGAACGCTCCGCGTCCACGACAGCGACTGACGACCCACCGGGATACCGCGGACACCGGGAACACCCGGGATGCGGCGGTTACTTCACGAACTCGGCGGCGTTCTCCTCGGCCCACACCGCGAAGCTGCGCGCCGGGTGACCGGTCAGCTCCTCGACGGCGGTGGTGAGGTCGACGGGCTTGCCGTCGGTGGAGCGCCAGTAGTCGAGCAGGCCGTCGGCGTAGGCGGCGGGCACGTACTCCGCCATCTCCGCCTTCCAGGCCTCGGGGGTGACGGCGTCGAACGTGAAGGGCCGGCCGGTGGTGCGGGATCAGTGGTGGTCGTCGGGCTGGGCGTTGCGCGGCATGAGCCACACGAGGCCGGTGCTGAGGAGCGCGACGCAGGCGACGACGATCAGGCTGTAGGTCATGGCGTGGGCCTCGTCGTCGGAGGCGAGGGTCTTGAAGTAGACCGTGGTGACGACGGCGGCGCCGATGGCGTTGGCGAGCTGCTGGACGGCGCTGAGGGAGCCGCTGGCGCTGCCGGCTTCCTTGGGGTCGATGTCACCGATGGTGACGTCGTAGATGGTGCCGAAGCAGGTGCCCATGCCGAGACCGATGATCAGGATCGGGGTGAGCAGCGACCAGGTGCCGAGGTCGGTGCCGTAGGCGTGGACGAGGGCGAGCAGCCAGCCGGTGCCGATCAGGGTGATCAGCAGGCCGATGAGGACGAGGTTGCGTCCGAGCTTGCCGACGAGCTGGTAGCAGGCGATGGAGGCGACGACGATGCCGGCGGCGACGGGGGCGAGGCCGAGCGCGGCGCGCATCGGGGAGTAGCCCAGACCGTTCTGCAGGAAGAGCGAGAGGACGAACAGCAGTCCGGCGTTGGCGGCGAAGAACACGATGCCGAGGATGAGGCCGGAGGTGAAGCCGCGGTTCTTGAGCAGCGACGGCTGGATGAGCGGGCTGGCGGCGGTGCGCTGACGGTGGCAGAACAGGCCGAAGAAGACGAGGCCGGCGGCGAGCGAGGCGAACGGGACGAGGGTCCAGCCGTTGGAGGAGCCCTCGATCAGGCCGTAGAGCAGCCCGAGCATGGTGCCGGCGAGCAGGCCGGAGCCGATGCCGTCGACGGCGGTGGTGGAGTCGCCGGTGTCCTTCGGCAGGAGCTTGACGGCGGCGACGATCGCGAAGCCGCCGAGCAGGATGTTGATGAGGAACATGGAGCGCCAGCCGGCGCCGAACAGGTCGGCGTCGATGAGGAAGCCGGCGAGGATCGGGCCGCCGACGGCGGAGATGCCGAGGGTCGGACCGAAGGCGCTGAACGCCTTGCCGATCTGGTCACGCGGGAAGACAGCACCGAGGATGCCGAAGCCCTGCGGGATCAGCAGGGCGCCGAAGGCACCCTGGACGAGGCGGGCGACGATGATCGAGGCGGGACTGAAGGACAGTCCGCAGGCGATGGAGGCGACGGTGAAGCCGGTGAGGCCGACGAGGAAGACGCGGCGGCGGCCGAACTTGTCGCCGAGGCGTCCGCCGACGACGAGGAGCACACCGAGCGCGAGGGCGTAGGCGGCGCCGAGCCACTGGATGAGGGCGGCGCCCCCGTTCAGGTCCTTGCTGATGGTGGGTGCGGCGATGTTGGTGATCGTCGCGTCCAGGAGGTCCAGGACGTCGGCGATGAGGATGACGGCGAGGATGGCCCACCGCCGGTTCGGGGAGACTGCCTCGGCGGCCGTGGCAGGGGAAAGCGTGAGTGTGGACATGAGAGCTGGATCTTTCGGAGAGAAGGGCGCGGCCTGAGCCGCGTAGGATGCAATCGCGGCGATCAGATTGCGCCGCGCAGATGTTGCGTCACGCACATAAATCTGGAGCAAGAAGGACCCGATGTCAAGCCGAAAAGAATTGCTCGCCCGGATCGCCGACGAGAGCCAGCGCCACTACGCCGCCTGGACGGTCTTCAACCAGGCCATGGCCGACCACCTCGGCCTGCACCCCACCGACCTTCAGTGCCTGGGTCTGCTCGGCATGGAGCCGGAGCCGCTGAGCACCGGGCGGATCGCCAAACTGACCGGCCTCACGGCCGGCTCCGCGACCCGGCTCGTCGACCGTCTGGAGAAGGCCGGCCTGGTCGTCAGGACCGCCGACCCCGGCGACCGCAGGCGCGCGCTCGTCGCCCTCGCGCCGGAGGCGCTCACCAGGGTCGGGGAAGCCTGGGACGAGCCCGGCGAGGCCTTCACCGAGATCCTCGACGGGTACAGCGACCGCGAGCTCGACGTCATCGCCGACTTCCTGGGCCGCGCCACCGAAGTGGGGCGGGCCCAGGCGGCCAGACTCAGCTCAGGCCACTGACGGCCTGGTTCGGAGTCACTCCCTAGTCGAACCAGCGGGCGCGGGCCAGTTCCTCCGTGCGGGACGAGTCCTCCAGCAGCGCCGCGAGCTCGAAGCGGCGCTGCCACTGCCCCGCGGCCCACGCCAGCCCGGCCGCGACACCCTCGACGGTCGCGGCGTGCAGGACACCGTCGACGTAACGCCAGTCCAGCTCCGTGCCGCCCGCCACCACGAGCTCCTCGTGCTCGACGTACGACCGGGGAGCCGTCGGCAGCAGCTCGTGCACGGCCGCCGGGACCTCGTGGGTCTCCCCCTCGGAGACCACCGGCGCGTCGTACGCCTCGCTCAGCCGGCGGACCTGGAACAGCTCCGCCAGGTCCCCCGCCCGGTACGGCGGTACCGGCAGCAGCGGCTGCCCGGCGGCCAGCGGCAGCAGGTCCGGGGCGTCCGCGACCAGCGCGTCACCCGCGTCCACGACGCACACCTCGCCGTCGACGACTGCCCGCAGCTCGTCCGGCAGCGTCACCTGCTCCGGGTCGAGCGCGGCCAGCGCCGCGTACAGCCGCAGCAGCTGCGCGGAGGTCACCGGCCGGTCCGGGTCGGCCAGCCGCGCCAGCAGCTCGGCGCCGCCGCCCGGCTCGTCCAGCAGCGCCGACACCGTCGTCCGGACGCCCAGCGCGCGCAGCACCTGCTCGTCCACATCGACATCGGCCTCGTCGTACAGCCCCGCCAGCAGCGGATCGCCCCCGGCGGCCCGCAGACCGACCGGCCGGCGGCCGTCCAGCACGGGGTGGTCGCGCAGCCACCACGCCGAGTACGCACGCACCGACTCGGTCGTACCGTCCGGCAGCAGCACCCGTACGGGCGCGGTGATCGCGTCGCGCAGCGGCGGCCGGGACAGCATGGCCAGCGCCTGCGGCCACGCGTCGTCGTCGACCAGATCCAGATCCCGGACCGCGACGATCTCCGTGGCGACCGGCGGGACATCCGTCTCCGGCAGCCGGTCCAACACGTCCTCGCACCACACGTCGACGGCGTCCAGCAGGCCGACGTCGTCCGGCTCGGCCCAGTCGCTCTCGCGCGGCTCCAGCTCGTCCGGATCCAGCACCACGTCAGCCGCCCGCACCAGCGCGAACGTCGCCAGCACGCCCACGGCCGTCAGCGGTTGCCCGCCCCAGCGGTCGGCCAGCTCCTGGTCCACGGGGGCGAGTTCGCCCTCCCGCAGCACCTGCTCCAGCGCGCTGCCCGGCAGCACCAGCTCGCCCGCCGGGGCCAGTTCGCCCTCGTCGTCGGGCAGCGCCAGCGCCCCCAGCCACGGCTCGTCGCCCGGCGCGAGACCCGCCGCCTTCACCAGCCCGAGCACGACCTCCGCCAGCTCGTCGGCGTCCAGGCCGTCCTCGTCCCAGATCTCCCCCGAATCCAGCGAACCGGCGACGGCCGCCCGCACCTGCGGGGTCGTCAGCACGGCGTTCGGCGTCGCGGACAGCGCGCCCAGCTTCTCCAGCAGCGGATGCACCGCCTCGGGGTCGGCCACCTTCAGCCCCAGCCGGGCCAGCGGCGCGAGGTCCACCCCGCCGTCGGGCAGCGGCAGCAGCACCTGGCGCGGACCGACGACCGTCCGGCCGTCCGCCAACGGCACCGGCAGGCCCGTCAGCCGGTCCGGATCCGTCCCGGCCAGCGCGTCGTACAGCCGGCGCCACCAGACCGCCGGGCGCTCGGCGCCCGCCAGCCGGTCGATCGCGTCGGCCAGCGACAACCGCGCCACACCCAGCGCACGCAGCTCCGGGCGGCGCTCAAGACTCGCCGGCAGCAGCGTCGGGAACACCTCGGCGAGCACACTGACGGCCTCCGCCTGCGCACCCTCCACGACCTCGGCGTCCACCGGCCGCAGCGCCTCGCCCTCGACCACCGGACCGCCGACCCCGCCGTCCCACCGGCCCTCCGCCACCTCGGGCGCGTCGCCGCTCGTCGGCACCGCCACCGCCCGCGGCAGGAACGCCGTACGGGGCAAACCGGCCAGCACCTGCCGGCGCAGCTCCGCGTCCAGCTCCCCCTTGCCGAGCGGCCCCGGCACCAGGTCCACGATGCCGGCCCCGACCGGCTGCCAGTCGCGCAGCAGCTCCACATAGGTCTCGGCCGCACGCGCGACCAGGAAGTCCGTCAGCGGACCCGGCGCGGCGTGCCGCCGGCTCGGATCCATCGGGAACGACGCGATCAGCAGCGCCGGCAGGCCCAGCGGCTCGTCCGTCGGCGTCGGGGCGTGCACCACGCCCGCCGTACGCGGCCGGCCCGGCGAACCGTCCCCCTCCACCGGCACCGCCCAGGTCACCGACCACACCGGCCGCAACCGCTCCTCCACCGGCCGGTCCGCCAGCAGCCCCGCCTCCAGCGGACCCGCCGCCGACGCCACCCGCCACCGGGTCGCGGCACCCGCCGCGCTGTCCTCCACGAGGACCGTTCCATCGTCCTGACGCTGCGTCAAAGTCCTTACGCCGTCCGGCGTGTCGACCACGACCTCGGACAGCCCCGGCAGCGTCAGCAGCAGCGCGTCGTCGATCCCCGCCAGCAGCCGCTCCGCCAGATCCTCCGCGGCACCGTCCCGCAGCGGCAGCACCACGACCGTGTCGTACCCGTCCGGCGCGGAACCCTCCGCCGGGAACGGCAGCCGCAGCAGCGGCACATGCCCGTCCCGGCGCCGCAGCTCGTCCGCGAGCCCCGGCGTCTCCGCCGCCAGCGCCCTGGCCTCCGCCAGCGACCACCGCACACCCCCGGAGCGCCCGACCACCGCCGGCTCGTCACTCACCGCCAGCACCGACGCGAACCCCACGCCGAACCGGCCGACGGTGGTCTCCGCGTCCTCCCGCTTCGCCGACGCCCGCAGCGTCGACAACGACTCCACCCCCGCGGCGTCCAGCGGCGCCCCGGTGTTCGCCGCCGCCAGCACGGCGGGGCTGTCGCCCTCCGCCGCGTGCAGCGTCAGCCGCAGGCTGCCCCGCACCCCGGCCCGCACCGCGGCGTCCGCCGCGTTCTGCGCCAGCTCGACGACGAGCCGGTCCCGGTAGCCGCCGAGCGCCAGGTCCTCCTCGGCGTTGGCGTCCTCCCTGAACCGCGCCGCCGACGCCGCCCACGCGTCCAGCACCCCGCGGCGCAGCCGCCCCGTCCCGAAACCATCCGCCGCCGCTGCCCCGCCGGATTCCCGTACCGCCGCTGCGCCGCTCACGTCGGTGTCTCCCTCGCCTCGCGTAATCCCCTGCCTGGGGAAGGTATCGCTTCATGCGCCTCCGGCGGACCTGGCGGGTACGTCAGCCCCTGCCGACGGGGCGGTGCGGGACGCGGGCCCCCGCGACACCGTCACGCCTGCGGCGGGCCGCACCGCCTCGGGCGGGGGGTGCACGTACGCGGGCACCCGCGACGCCGTCACGCCTGCGGCGGGCCGCACCGCCTCCGGCGGGGGTGCACGTATGCGGGCCCCCGCGACGCCGTCACGCCTGCGGCGGGCCGTTCCCCACCCACCCGCCCTCTTCGCCTACCGGCCGGGTCCAGACAGGCGGGTGCCCGCCGGGCCCATTGCACCTGTACGCGAGCCCCCGCAGCACCGTCACGCCTGCGGCGAGCTGTTTCCCACCCACCCGCCCTGTTCGCCTACCGGCCGGGTCCAGAGGGGCGGGTGCCCCGCAGGCCCATTGCGCCTACGGCGGCGGGAAGTGCCGGTACGCGGAGCCCCGCAGCACCGTCACGCCTGCGGCGAGCTGTTCGCCACCCCCGCCCCTTGCCTGCTGGCCAGGTCCAGACGGGCGGGCGGGCGCAGGCCCGTCGCGGGTACCGGTACGCGGACCCCGCAGCGCCATTGCGCCTGCGGCGGGCTATCCCCGCCCTCCCCCAACCTTTGCCGTCACGAATGCACGTCACAAACAACAGCCGCGCTCCCGCAGGCCGGCTGTGACGCGAGGGGACCGGGGCCGCCTGGGGGCGCCTCCGGCCGGAGGCTAGGGGAGGGGTTGCTCGAAATGCTGCCGAGCTATTTGTGGGCCGCTGGGGGCACCCCGGCCGGAGGTTGGGGGATCGTCAATAGTCGATTTCGAAGCCCCGGCCCGGAGGGCCCCGGCACCGGAGCCCTCAACGGCCTAGGAGTGACCCAGCTCCTCCGCCGGCGTCGACTCCTCCACCGACCCATGCCGATCCGGATGCAGCACCAGCGGATCCACCTCATTGATCTCGTCAAGAGTCATCGGCGCCGGCACCGGCGGCTTCGGCATCACCGCCGCCTCCGAGTGACCCCCGCACCCGTACCCGAGCGACACGACACGCCCGTCCGCCGGCGAGAACTCGTTCGCGCAGATGCCGAACGCCTGCCGCAGCGAGCCCGCGATCGGGACGAAGAAGCCGCAGCTGAGGCAGTTGGCCGGGGCCGCCTGGGCCATCGGCGTCTTGGGGCCGAACTCTTCCTCCCAGCGGTCGGCCGCGGCGTGCAGGCCGTACCGCGAGAGGACACGCCGGCGGCCCATCCCGATTTCCCCGGCGATCGCGCCGATGCTGCCGATCGCGGGAAGCGCGGCCGCAGGGCCGGACAGCTCGGCGTCCTCGGCCTCGACGACGTCGGCGAGCTCCTCCGACACCACGGAGTTCGGCAGCGGCGCGTCCTCGCCGCTCCATCCGGGTTCGAGACGGAGATCGTCGGACTCGGTCGGCAGCAGGTCGCCGGGCCCCATGTCGCCCGGCCGGAGCCGCTCGCTCCACGGCACCCACTCGGGGGCCAGGATCGAGTCGTCGCCGGGCAGCAGCACGGTCTCGTCGATGGTGATGTTCTTGGCGCGCGAGGCCCGCGTGAGCGTCGTGGCCCAGCGCCACCCGCGGTACGCGGGTTCCTTGCAGGCGAAATAGTGAGTGACGACGCGGTCGCCCTCGGCGACGACGCCAAGATGCTCGCCGACCGATTGCGGCCCGGCGGCCTCCTCGGTCACAGCCAGCGCGACATCGACCGCCTCGGCGCACAGGCGGTCTGGGGTACGGCTTCGCATCGCAGCACTCACAAGAATCGATTCTCTCCGTTACGCCGTCTCACGTGTGCGCCGCCGGAAGCGGGCGGGGGCCAAAACGGAGCGGACCTGCGGACCGCGTCGACGCTTCTTTCCCTACCCGAACGACCTCGGGCGCACCTGTTGGCACCCATTCTGCGCGATCGCACGCTACCCGTGCGCACCGCGTGCGCAAAGGAGGGGGTGACAGGCAGCTCATTTGGGGCAGGATGGCCTTCGTGGCAAGCGTAGTGACGTCCGGCCCGGGGCCCCTCCGCAGGGCAGGACGCGCCCTGGTGAGCGCGGCGCGGCGGTCCGGTGGGGCCGTGCGCCGCCGCATTCGGCGGTCCACGCACGCCCACGGGGCGGGCGAGTCCGGACTCGCGAAACTGATCGAACTGCACGCGGTGAATTCTGCTGGCGACATGTTGATCACGATCGCTCTCGCCAGCACTGTGTTCTTTTCGGTACCGACCGGCGAGGCGCGCGGCCGGGTGGCGCTCTATCTTCTGGTCACGATGGCGCCATTCGCGTTGCTCGCGCCGGTGATCGGCCCGCTGCTGGACCGGATGACGCACGGCCGCCGGGCCGCCATGGCGATGGCGATGCTGGCGCGGGCGGTGCTCGCCTGGACGATGGCGTCGGTGGTGACGACGGCGGGCCTCGGCCTGTACCCGGCGGCGCTGGGCGTGCTCGTGGCGTCGAAGGCGTACGGCGTGGTGCGCAGCGCCGTCGTACCGAGACTCCTGCCAGGACAGACGACGCTGGTGAAGGCGAATTCGCGGGTCACGCTGGCCGGGCTGCTGGCGACGGCGATCGCGGCGCCGATCGGCGCCGGGCTGCACATGATCGGGCCGCAGTGGCCGCTGTACGGGGCGTTCGTGGTGTTCGCGGGCGGGGCGCTGCTGTCGATGTCGCTGCCGCACAAGGTGGACTCGGCGAAGGGCGAGGCGAAGGCGCGGTTCGCCGAGCTGCGGGCCGCCGACACGGGCGGTGCCGGCGACGGCATCGACACGCCCGGCGCCGGACTGCCGGGCGACGGGCTGCGCGGGCCGGGACGCAAGCCGGGGCTGCTGGGCGTCGGATCGTCCGTGCTGCACGCGCTGCAGGCCAATTCCGGGCTGCGCGCGCTGTCCGGCTTCCTGACGATGTTCCTGGCGTTCCTGCTGCGCGAGCACCCGTTCAGCGGACTGACGCCGGCGTTCTCGCTGGGCATGGTGGCGGTCGCGGCGGGCGCGGGCAACGCGCTGGGGACCGCGCTCGGGGCGTGGCTGAAGTCCCGCGGCCCGGAGATCATCATCGCGATGGCGCTGATCGGCGCGCTCGCGGCGACGACGGTCGCCGCGCTGATGTACGGCACGGTGACGGTCGCGGCGGTCGCGGCGGTGGCCGGTATCGCCCAGGCGCTGAGCAAGCTGTCGCTGGACGCGCTCATCCAGCGCGACGTCCCCGAAGAGGTCAGGACGTCGGCGTTCGCCCGTTCGGAGACCGCCCTGCAACTGTCATGGGTCGTCGGCGGCGGGCTCGGGATACTGCTGCCGCTGATCGGTTCGCTGGGGATGGCGGTGGCGGCCGGCCTGGTGCTGGTGGGCTTCGTCCTGTCGGTCCGCGGCCTGATGGGCGCGGCCCGCCGCGGAACGGCCCGCCCGCGCGTGGCGTGACGCACCGACGGCCGGACGGCCCGCCGCACGGCCTCCCGTGCCACCTCCCGCCGCGCGACCTCTCGCCGCGCGACCTCCCGCGGCGCGACCTCCCGCGGCGCGACGCCACGCCGTACCCCCGCGCGGCGGGAAGCCGACCGCCCGGTAGCCTCACCTCCATGAGCATTCGCCGCGCTGCCGCCGCCCTCGGTGCCGTGTCCCTCGGGCTGGTCCTCCTCACCGCTTGTGAGAAGCCGACCCCGCTGGCGACCGTGACCGTGGGCACCAAGACCGTGACCACCGAGGCCACTGACAAGTGCTACGCCAAGGGCAAGAAGCTGCCGAGCGCGATCTTCATCGCGTGCCTGAGCGCCGCCCCCAAGCACACGATCAAGGTCAAGCCGGGTGAGAAGATCCGGGTCGGCGTCGACCCGTCCATCGGTGAGAAGGGCTGGCTGATCGCCTCGGGCGTGAACCAGAAGACGGACGTCCTGAAGGACGAGACGTACTGGACGCTCACCGAGTCCGCCGGGATCTTCACGGTCAGCGACCCGCAGACCGGCAGCTCGATGCCGCTCAAGAACGCCACGCTGAACATCGTCGGCAGCTCCGACGCCACCGCCGACAACGTCTTCGGTGTCTGGCAGTTCAAGCTGGAGAAGGCCGCATAGCGGGTCCGCGGAGATGCGTCTGCTGGTGGTGACCGCGGTGGCGGCGGAACGGGATGCCGTGACCGCAGGACTGCGCGCGGCCGCGCACCCCGCGGTGCACTGCGACGTGATCGCCGCAGGGGTCGGCCCGGCCGCCGCGGCGGCCGGCACGGCCACCGCGCTGGCCTCGGCGGACTCCCCGTACGACCTGGTGGTCTCCGCCGGGATCGGCGGCGGCTTCCAGCCCGCCGCTCCCCTGGGGTCGGTGGCCGTCGCGGAGACCATCGTGGCTGCGGACCTGGGCGCGCAGACGCCCGACGGTTTCCTGCCCGTCGCGGAACTGGGCTTCGGAGTGAACGAGCACCGGCCGCCCGCCGCGCTGAGCGCGGCCGTGGCCCGGGCGCTGGGCGCGGTCCACGGGCCGGTCCTGACGGTGTCCACGGTGACCGGAAGCGCCGAGCGGGCCGCCGAGCTGGCGGACCGCCATCCCGGTGCCGTCGTCGAGGCGATGGAGGGGTTCGGCGTTGCGGAGGCCGCGGCGGCGCACCGCGTACCCGTGCTGGAGATCCGTACGGTGTCGAATCCGGTGGGCCCGCGCGACCGCGCGGCCTGGCGGATCGGGGCGGCGCTCGCCGCGCTGACCGGGGCTTTCGGGAAACTCCCGGCGGCGCTCGACGGTGAGGACCTGGGGACCTGACATGAAGATCGCGTATTCGCCCTGCCCGAACGACACCTTCGTGTTCCACGCGTGGGCGCACGGCCTGGTGCCGGGCGCGCCCGCCCTGGACGTGACGTTCGCGGACATCGACATCACCAACACCCTGGCCGAGCAGGGCGCGGAGTGCGAGTACGACGTGCTGAAGGTGTCGTACGCCGTCCTGCCGTGGGTGCTGGACGAGTACGCGCTGCTGCCGTGCGGCGGCGCCCTGGGCCGTGGCTGCGGCCCGCTGGTGCTGACCCGCGAACCCATGAGCCTGGCCGGGAAGACCGTCGCGGTGCCGAGCGAGCGCTCGACGGCGTATCTGCTGTTCCGGCTGTGGGCGGCGGCCGAAGTGCCGGAGGGTATCGGCAAGGTCGTGGTCATGCCGTTCCACGAGATCATGCCCGCGGTGCGGGACGGCCGGGTGGACGCGGGCCTGGTCATCCACGAGGCGCGTTTCACGTACCAGCAGTACGGGCTGCACAAGCTCGCCGACATGGGCGAGCACTGGGAGGACACCACCGGCCTGCCGATCCCGCTCGGCGCGATCATCGCCAAGCGGTCGCTGGGTGCCGAGCAGCTGAACGCGCTGGCGGACGCGATCCGGACGTCGGTGCGGATGGCGTGGGACGACCCGGCGGCCTCGCGCGACTACGTGCTGGCCCACTCGCAGGAGATGGACCCGGCGGTCGCCGACCAGCACATCGGGCTCTATGTGAACGAGTTCACGGCCGACCTCGGTGAGGACGGCTACGCGGCGGTCCGCGGCCTGCTCACCCGCGCGGCGGCCGAGGGACTGGTACCGCCCCTCGGCCCCGACGCGCTGACGTTCTGACGCCGCGAATCCCCCGCGACCCCTAGTGTTCTGAGTCGGGAATTTTGTTCAGATGTGTAGGCTTGGCCTATGGCACGGATGGGGCGGCCGAAGGCCGAGTTGACGCTGTCGGATGAGGAACGGGCCGCGCTCGAGGAGTGGGTGCGG
>NZ_JAAGLX010000050.1:0-49796 GCF_010548325.1 Streptomyces sp. SID13666
GCCCCCGCGGCTCCGGCGTCGGCCGACGCGGAGGACCCGGGCACCCTCTCCGCGGTGACCGCCCCCGCCGGCCTGCCGTGGGGCGCCGCGCTCACCGCCATCGGTCTCGCCATCGAGGTGACCGCCGACAACCTGAGCCGCTCGACCGCGACGGACCTGCTGCCGCTGCCCGGCGGCCTCGGCAGCGCCGCCCCGACCGTGCTGGCCGGCTGGGCGCTGACCGCGGCCGGCATGGTCCTGGCCGGTCCCGGCCTCGTCCACGCCTGCGGACGTCTGCTGGCCCTCCACCGTCCTGGCGCCCTGCGGCTGCTCGCGGGCCGCACCCTCCAGGAGGAGTCGCCCCGGATCGGCCGCCCGGTCGGCGTACTGTGCGCCGTCACGGCCGGGGCGCTGGCCGCCCTGGAGCTCTACGGCACCGGCGACCGCGAACTCGGCCCGCTCACCGGCCTCGCCGCCGCCCTGATCACGATCTGCGCGCTCGGGACCGTGCTCACCGCCGCGCTCGAAGCCCGCCGCACCCGCGAGCACTCCACCGCCGCCCTCGTCCAGCTCGGCGTCCCCGCGAGCCTGCTGCGCGCCGCCGCCGGACTGCGCTGTGCGGTGGTGCTGGTGGTCGTCATCCCGCTGACCGTCCTCATCGCGCAACTCGCGGCGTCCCCGCTGGCGGTCTAGACCGTGTCGCGCGTTCGGTGCCTGCCGCTAGGGTGCAGCGGTGCTGACCGACTCCACGCCGCAGAGCGGCGCCCCTGACCACGAGATCGAATCGCCCGCGGAGTTCGACCGGGTGGCCGCCACCGGTTCGCTCGCCGGATACCGGCTGCAGGCCGTCGATCTGACGGACCGTACGGCCGCGCTGCTGGCCCTGGACCCGGTGGGGGCGGTGTTCCTGGGCTGCCCCATGGAGCCCGCTGCGCTCGCACATGTCCGGGCGTGCGGGGCGATGGTGTTCCCGCCGGTCCCGTACCTTCCGTTCGATCCGTACCGGGGCACGCTGTACACCCCCGAAGCGCTCTACGAAGGGCTGCCCGCCGGGTACGAAACGACTCCGGACGCCCGCGCCTACGAGTGGTTCCAGCGGACCAGGGCCGGCGGCGACATACTCGCGTCGATGCTGCGCAGCATCCACGACGACGCCGTCTCGGACGCGCTCGACGAACTGCTCACCGGTGAGCGGGTGGTCGGTGTCATGGGCGGCCACGCGATGGCGCGCGGCAAGGACGCGTACGCGGGCGCCGCCCTCCTCGGCCGGACGCTCGCCCGCTCGGGACTGACCGTCGCCACCGGGGGCGGCCCGGGCGCCATGGAGGCGGCGAACCTGGGTGCCTACACGGCCCCGTTCGGGGACGAGGTGCTCGGCGAGGCGCTGCGGATCGTGGCGAAGGCGCCGTTGTTCACCCCGTCGATCGGCGACTGGGCGTCGGCCGCGTTCGCCGTCCGGGAGCGCTGGCCGGACGGCGGCGCGTCCGTCGGCATCCCCACCTGGTTCTACGGGCACGAGCCGCCGAACGCGTTCGCCTCGCACATCGCCAAGTACTTCGCCAACGCGGTCCGCGAGGACGGTCTGCTGGCGCGTTGCACCGCCGGCGTGATCTTCCTGCCGGGCGCGGCCGGCACCGTCCAGGAGATCTTCGACAACGCTACGCCGAACTACTACGAGTCCCGGGGCGTCCCGACCCCGATGGTGCTGGTGAACCGCGAGCACTGGACCCGTGACCTGCCCACCTGGCCACTGCTCGAAGCACTGGCGAAGGACCGCCCGATGGCTGCCCGTATCGCCCTGGTCGACTCCGTCGACGAGGCGCCGGAGGCGCTGGCCCGGCTCACCGCGTCAGTTACCGGTCGATGAGCCCGGCTGGACGCTGAGGACCACGACGTCCTGAGCGGTGAAGGTGACACCCACCTCGGTACCGGCCTCCGGGGCGTCCCGCAGCGAGCAGGCCGTCTCCAGCGGCGGCCCGTCCGCCGGGCGCAGCAGCAGGGTGACCAGGTCGCCGCGGAACGTCCTGGCCGTCACCGTGCAGGGCAGCCCGTCGCGGACGCCGGTCAGCCGCACCCCGGCGGGGCGGACCAGCAGCCGGCACGGCCCCTGGGGCGCGCCGGGCTGCACCGGCACCTTGCCCCAGGGGGTGTCGGCCGCCTCGCCGTGCACGGTCGCCTCGACGACGTTGTCGAAGCCGAGGAAGCGGGCGACGAACTCGGAGGCGGGCCGCTGCCACACCTCCAGCGGGGTGCCGGTCTGCGCGATCAGACCGTCGCGCATGACCACGACCCGGTCGGCGAGCGCGAACGCCTCGCCCTGGTCGTGGGTGACGGCCAGCACCGTCGTGCCGAGCCGGCCGAACAGCTGGCGCAGTTCGACGACGAGCCGCTCGCGCAGCCCGCGGTCGAGCTGGCCGAGCGGCTCGTCCAGCATCAGCAGCTTCGGCTCGGGGGCCAGCGCGCGCGCCAGCGCGACGCGCTGCTGCTCCCCGCCGGACAGCGCGGCGATGGCCCGCCGCTGCGCACCCGGCAGGCCCACCATGTCGAGCAGTCCGGCGACCGTGCGGTCCACCTCGTCGCGCCGGGTCCCCCGCATCCGCAGTCCGAAGGCGACGTTGCCGCCGACGTCCCGCTGCGGGAACAGCTGGTGGTCCTGGAACATCAGGCCGAGACCGCGCCGGTGGGTGGGAACGCCCGCCTGGTCACGGCCGTCCAGCAGCACCCGCCCGGCGTCCACCGCCTGCAGCCCGGCCACCGCCCGCAGCAGGGTGGACTTGCCGCTGCCGCTGGGGCCCAGGACGCACACCGTCTCGTGCGCGACGACCTCCAGGTCCACGGCGTCGAGCGCCGCGCGCTCCCCGAAGCGGACCGTCACACCGTCGAGCCGCAGCAGCGGGGTGGAGGACTGCGTCATCTAGAACTCTCCTGAACGGTCGGTGCGCAGCCGCTCCAGTGCCAGCAGCGCGCCCGCGCACACCAGCATCAGAACGGTGCTCAGGGCCATCGCCTGCCCGTAGTTGAGCTCCCCGGCACGCCCGAGGAGCCGGGCCACCGCCACCGGCAGGGTCGGGTTGTCGGGCCGCGCGATGAAGACGGTCGCGCCGAACTCGCCGAGCGAGACGGCGAACGCGAAGCCCGCCGCGATCAGCAGCGCGCGCCGCACCAGCGGCAGGTCCACCTCGCGCCAGGCGCGCCACGGCGAGGCGCCCAGCACCGCGGCCGCCTCCCGCAGCCGTTCGTCGACCGCGCGCAGCACGGGCAGCATCGTGCGGACCACGAACGGCACGCCGACCAGCGCCTGCGCCAGCGGCACCAGCAGCCACGTCGACCGCAGATCCAGCGGGGGCTCGTCGAGGGTGATGAGGAAGCCGAAGCCGACGGTCACCGCCGAGGTGCCCAGCGGCAGCATCAGCAGCGCGTCGAAGCCCCGCACCAGCCTGCCCGCGCGCCGGGTCAGCGCGGCGGCGGCGAGGCCGCCCACCAGCAGCGCGATGAGCGTGGCCACCGCCGCGTACTGCAGGGAGTTCCAGACCGCCTCGATGGGCGCGACGACGAAGGTGCCGCCGGTCTCCGGGACCGAGAGCAGCGCCCGGTAGAAGGTGAGGCCGTAGCCGTCGGGCCCGTCCAGCGAACGCGCCACCAGGACGCCGAGCGGCACCAGGATCAGCAGCACGATGACGGCCAGCACCGCCCACAGCAGCGCCCACTGGGCCGCGCCGCGCGGGCGCCGCGAGGTGTGCGCGGCGTCGACGAGCTTCAGGGTGCTCTCCCGGCGGCGCACCGTCCACGCGTGCAGCGCGAGGATGGTGGCGACCGCCGCGAACTGCACGAGGGTGAGGACGGCGGCCGTCGGCAGGTCGAGGAACTGCGCGGTCTGCTGGTAGATCTCCACTTCCAGCGTGGAGTACTTCGGCCCGCCGAGGATCTGGATCACGCCGAAGGACGTGAAGGTGAAGAGGAAGACCATCAGCGCGGCGGCGGCCACGGCCGGTCCCAGCGCCGGCAGCGTCACCCGGCGCCAGGCCTCGAAACGGCCGGCGCCCAGGACCCGGGCGGCCTCCTCCTGGCGCGGGTCGAGCTGCGACCACAGACCGCCGACGGACCGGACGACGACGCCGAAGTTGAAGAAGACGTGAGCGAGCAGGATCGCCCACACGGTGGTGTCCAGCCGGACGCCCCACAGGTCGTCGAGCATGCCGCCGCGCCCCAGCAGCGCCAGGAACGCCGAGCCGACCACGACCGTGGGCAGCACGAACGGCACCGCCACCACCGCCCGCAGCAGCCGCTTGCCCGGGAACTCGAAGCGGGCGAAGACATACGCCGCCGGGAGTGCGACCAGCAGCGTCAGCCCGGTCGAGACGACCGCCTGCCAGGCGGTGAACCACAGCACCCGCAGGATCACCGGGTCGGTCAGCACCTCGCCGATCCGGCCGAACCGCCACCGGCCGCCCTCGCGCAGCCCCCGGGTGACGATGGCGGCCACCGGGTAGGCGAAGAAGACCGCGAAGAACGCGGTGGGCACCGCCATCAGACCGAGCCGCACCGCGGCGGCCCGCGGGGCGCGCCGCGGGCTCCTCGCCGGAGTCCCGCGGCGCGGCTCCCCGGGAGCCGCTTCGGGAGTCCCTACTTCAGGACGAGCGAGGACCATGTCTTGACCCACTGGTCACGGTTCTTGGCGATCTCGTCGGGCGCCACGGTGGGCGGGGCGTCGATCTTCACGCCGTACTTGGTGAACTCGGCGGGCAGCGCCGCGTCCTGGCGGGCCGGGTTCACGAACATCTGCAGCGGCATGTCCTGCTGGAACGTCTTGCTCAGCAGGAAGTCCAGCAGCGCCTTGCCACCCGCGTCGTTCTTGCCGCCCTTGAGCAGCCCGGCGAACTCGATCTGCCGGAAGCACGTACCGGTCGCTACACCGGTCGGCCCCTGGGCCGGCTGCGGCGTGACGCCCAGCACCTCGGCGGGCGGGCTGGAGGCGTACGAGACGACGAGCGGCTTGTCGCCCTTGCCCTTGCCGCCGGCCGAGCCGGAGAAGCGGTCGTTGTACGCCTGCTCCCAGCCGTCGACGACCTCGACGCCGTTGGCCTTGAGCTTCTTCCAGTAGTCCTGCCACCCTCCCCCAGAGGCTCCGCCCTGGGAGGTGCCCCCGTCGCCGTACTTCGCGATCGTGCCGAGCTGGAAGGCCAGACCCGGCGAGGACGTCGCGGAGTTCTCCGTGACCAGCAGGTTCTTGTACTCCGGCTTGATCAGGTCGTCGAAGGTCGCCGGCACGGCCAGCTGGTGCGCGGCGAAGTACTTGCGGTCGTAGTTGACGCAGACGTCGCCGGAGTCGACCGGGGTGACCCGGTGCTTGTCCTTGTCGAGCTGCAGCGCCGCCGGGACCTGGTCCAGGCCCTTGGCCTCGTACGGCGTGAACAGGTCGTTGTCGAGGGCCCTCGACAGCAGCGTGTTGTCGACGCCGAAGAAGACATCGCCCTGCGGGTGCCCCTTCGACAGGATCGCCTGGTTCACCGCCGCGCCCGCGTCACCGCCGGCCAGCACCTTGACGGTGTAGCCGGTCTCCTTGGTGAACTCCTTCAGCACCGCGGGCGAGGCGGCGAAGGAGTCATGGCTGACGAGGGTGACGGTCTTCGACGGCGTCGCCGTCTTCGAGCCGTCGGCCTTGTCGCCGGAGCCGCCACAGGCGGCCAGCGCTGTCGCGCCGAGGGCGGTGGCCACGACCGCTGTCGCGGCGCGCCGAAGGTTGGTGTTCATGAGCGGTTGACTCCCTACGCCGGCATTACCCGGATCAGGTCCGAGGGTCTGCGGCCGCACCGGCTTCGCCGGTGGCCGCACTCTCAGCGCTGGTGCGCTCCCCTGTCGGAAATGTTCATTTGTACGAATCTACGAGCGCCACGATAGCAGCGCGCCCGCCGACGCCCGGCAGGCGTCTCAGCCTTCGGAGGCCGCCAGCTGCCCGCACGCTCCGTCGATCTCGCTGCCGCGCGTGTCACGGACGGTCACCGGCACCCCGTGCGACTCCAGCATCCGCACGAACGCCCGCTCGTCCTCCGGCCGCGAAGCCGTCCACTTGGACCCCGGGGTGGGGTTGAGCGGGATGAGGTTCACATGCACGCGCTTGCCCTTGAGCAGCCGCCCGAGCAGGTCCGCCCGCCACGCCTGGTCGTTGATGTCCTTGATCAGCGCGTACTCGATGGAGATCCGGCGGCCGGACACCTCCGCGTAGTGCCACGCGGCGTCCAGCACCTCGCGCACCTTCCAGCGGGTGTTGACCGGCACCAGGGTGTCGCGCAGCTCGTCGTCCGGGGCGTGCAGCGACACCGCGAGGCGGCACTTGAAGCCCTCGTCGGCGAACCGCAGCATCGCCGGCACCAGCCCGACCGTCGACACGGTGATCCCGCGCTGCGACAGCCCCAGCCCGTCCGGCTCCGGGTCCGTCAGCCGGCGGATCGAGCCGATGACGCGGTTGTAGTTGGCCAGCGGCTCGCCCATGCCCATGAAGACGATGTTGCTCAGCCGGGCCGGACCACCGGGGATCTCGCCGTCGCGCAGCGACTTCATCCCGGCCACGATCTGGTGCACGATCTCGGCCGTCGACAGGTTCCGGTCCAGCCCCGCCTGCCCGGTCGCACAGAACGGGCAGTTCATCCCGCAGCCCGCCTGCGAACTGATGCACATGGTCACCCGGTCCGGGTACCGCATCAGCACCGACTCGACGAGCGTCCCGTCGAACAGCCGCCACAGCGTCTTGCGCGTGGTGTCGTCGTCACAGCTGATGTGCCGCACGACCGACATCATCTCGGGCAGCAGCCCGTCCGCGAGCTTGTCGCGCGAGGCCGCCGGAATATCCGTCCAGGCGGCCCGGTCGTCGTCGTACCGCGCGAAGTAGTGCTGCGACAGCTGCTTGGCACGGAACGGCTTCTCGCCCAGCTCGACAACCGCCTCCCGTCGCTCGGCAGGGGTCAGGTCGGCGAGGTGCCGCGGGGGCTTCTTGGCCCCACGCGGCACGGCAAAGGTGAGTTCTCCGGGTACAGGCATGGTCCTACCAGTGTCGCAGACGCGCGGAGGTCAGCCGGTCCCCACGAAGACGACCAGGAGCAGCCAGACCACCGGGGCCGTGGGGAGGAGGGAGTCGAGGCGGTCCATGATGCCGCCGTGGCCGGGGAGGAGGGTGCCCATGTCCTTGATGCCGAGGTCGCGCTTGATCATGGATTCGCCGAGGTCGCCGAGGGTGGCGCTGACCGCTGCGACCAGGCCCAGGATCAGGCCCTGCCACCATTTGCCGTCGTCGATCAGGTACTGCATCGACAGGGCGCCGGCCGTCATGGCGAAGGCGATGGCGCCGAAGAGGCCGGCGCGGGTCTTGCCGGGGCTGATGCGCGGGGCGAGGAGGCGGCGGCCGAAGCGCCAGCCGACGGCGTAGGCGCCTGTGTCGCTGATCACGGTGAGCAGCAGGAAGACGAGGACCCGCCAGGGGCCGTCGTCCGCGGCGAGCATCATCGACACGAAGGTCGCGAGGAACGGCACGTAGAAGGCGGCGAAGATGCCGGCGGTGACATCCCGCAGGTAGTTCTCCGGCGGCTCGGTCATCCGCCAGACGAGGATGGCGAGCGAGGTGAGCGCCATGGCGACCCACGCGCCCTCGGCGCCGCGCGCGTAGCCCGCGACGACCATGGCGACCCCGCCGACCGCGAGCGGTACGAGCGGGATGCGGATGGACTTCTTCTCCGCGAGCCGGGAGGTGAGCTCCCACAGGCCGACGACGACGGCGAGCGCCACCACACCGACGAAGGCGGCCTTGACGATGAACAGCGACGCGACGATGACCGCGCCCATGCCGACGCCCACCCCTATCGCGGCCCGCAGGTTGCGACCTGCGGACTTCTTCACGGGCGGGACGGGTTCCGGTTCCGGTGACGGCTCAGGCGGCATACGACGAGTCTGCGCTGCGTCGAGCGCATCCTGCGCGAAACCCGCCGAGCCGTCGCCCGGTCCCCCCGCCGGCGTTTCCCAGTGGCCGGAGCGCGGCGTGGCACTCCAGGAGGAGTCGTTCACTGAGTTTCGCCTCGCGTTGTTGTTCCGGACCAGGCGTCCGGCCTGGTGTTCTGGCGGGGGGTGCGGGGGTCACCCCCCGGGAGAACGAACGGTCGTACCGCGGTGTCGCAGCGGTCCGTCAGACCTCGAGCAGCTCGGCTTCCTTGTGCTTGAGCAGCTCGTCGATCTGGGCCGTGTACTTGCTCGTCGTGTCGTCGAGCTCCTTCTCGGCGCGACGCACGTCGTCCTCACCTGACTCGCCGTCCTTGACGAGCTTGTCGAGGGTCTCCTTGGCCTTGCGGCGGATCGCGCGGATCGAGATCTTCGCGTCCTCCGACTTGCTCCGCGCGACCTTGATGTAGTCCCTGCGGCGCTCCTCGGTCAGCTGCGGGAACACCACCCGGATGATGCGGCCGTCGTTGCTCGGGTTGACGCCGAGGTCCGAGTTGCGGATCGCCTCTTCGATGTTGCGCAGCGCGCTGACGTCGAACGGGGAGACCACGGCCATCCGGGGCTCCGGCACCGAGAAGGACGCCAGCTGGTTGATGGGCGTGATCGCGCCGTAGTACTCGGCCACGATCTTGTTGAACATCGCGGGGTGCGCACGGCCGGTGCGGATCGCGGCGAAGTCGTCCTTCGCGACGATGACGGCCTTCTCCATCTTCTCCTCGGCCTCGAGGAGGGTCTCTTCAATCACCATGTGCTCCTGGTTTTCAGAAGGCAGAGCCTGGCCCCTGCGCGCGTCTTTCCTGCACGGTGTCCGACCGGCAGCCTGTTGTCCATCCCCGGGTGCGGGCGGTTAGCCCCGCGTGCCCTGGTCGTTGACGAGCGTGCCGATCTTCTCACCCTTTACGGCTCGCGAGATGTTTCCCTCGGCGAGCAGCTCGAAGACGAGGATCGGCAGCTTGTTGTCACGGCACAGGGTGATCGCGGTGGCGTCGGCGACCTTGAGGTCCCGCGAGATGACCTCGCTGTACTCCAAGGCGTCGTACTTGACCGCGTCCGGGTTGTGCTTGGGGTCGGAGTCGTAGACCCCGTCGACCCCGTTCTTGCCCATGAGCAGCGCCTGGGCGTCGATCTCCAGGGCGCGCTGGGCGGCGGTGGTGTCGGTGGAGAAGTACGGCATGCCCATACCGGCGCCGAAGATGACGACGCGGCCCTTCTCCAGGTGCCGCACGGCGCGCAGCGGGATGTACGGCTCGGCGACCTGGCCCATCGTGATGGCGGTCTGCACGCGGGTCTCGATGCCTTCCTTCTCCAGGAAGTCCTGGAGGGCGAGGCAGTTCATGACGGTGCCGAGCATGCCCATGTAGTCCGAGCGGGCCCGGTCCATGCCGCGCTGCTGGAGCTCCGCGCCACGGAAGAAGTTGCCGCCGCCGATGACGATGGCGATCTCGTAGCCCTCTTGGACGACGGCCGCGATCTCGCGGGCGATCGCGTGGACGACGTCCGGGTCGACGCCCAGTCCGCCGCCTCCGGCGAAGGCCTCGCCGGACAGCTTCAGCAGGTACCGGCTCCGCGGAACCCCGGTGCCGGACGCGGTGCCGGTCCCGGAGTCGCTGGCCTTGTCGGCGGCCTTGTCGGCGCCCTCATCCATGGAGATCTCCTCATGCGCGTACGAAGAAGGCCATTGCCGTGGGTCCACATGGGTTCCCTCTACGGCAATGGCCTCCTCGTCACTACTGCGGTCGGCCGGCGGGCGGCCGACCGCGTCCGACCCTAGCGGGGTCGTCGGTCATTCGCTGGCTGGCTCAGACACCGACGCGGAAGCGCGCGAAACGCTTCAGCGTGACACCGGCCTCGTCCAGAACCTTCTGGACGGTCTTCTTGCTGTCCTTCGCGAAGGACTGCTCGAGAACGGAGTTCTCCTTGACGTAGCCCGTCACACGGCCCTCGACGATGCGGGCGAGCGCGGCCTCCGGCTTGCCCTCCTCGCGCGCGGTGGCCTCGGCCACGCGGCGCTCGTTCTCGAGCACGTCGGCGGGGATGTCCTCGCGGGACAGGAAGAGCGGCGAGAACGCGGCGATGTGCTGCGCGACGTCCTTCGCGACCTCGGCGTTCTCCTTGTCCAGCTCGACCAGCACGCCGACCTGCGGGGGCAGGTCCGGGCTGGTGCGGTGCAGGTAGGAGGCGACGTAGCCGTCGGTGAACTGCGCGAAGCGGCTCAGCACGATCTTCTCGCCGAGGGTGGCGTTGGCCTCGTCGACGAACGCCTGGACGGTCTGGCCGTCCTTGATCTCGGACGCGAGCAGCGTCTCGAGGTCGGCGGGCTTGGTGGCGGCGACGTGCGCGGCCAGCGCGTCGGCGACGGTGACGAACTTGTCACCCTTCGCGACGAAGTCGGTCTCGCAGTTGAGCTCGAGGAGCACGCCCTCGGAAGCACCCTCGGCGATCAGGGAGACGACGGCACCGTTGGAGGCCGAACGGCCTTCGCGCTTGGTGACGCCCTTCTGGCCCTTGACACGGAGGATCTCGACGGCCTTGTCCAGGTCGCCTTCGGCCTCTACGAGAGCGTTCTTGCAGTCCATCATGCCGGCGGCGGTCAGCTCGCGGAGCTTCTTGACGTCAGCGGCGGTGTAGTTCGCCATGGTCGTTGAGTCTCTTCCCGATGAGAGTCGGTTGATCTACGGGTGAACGGCGGGGGCCGGAGCCCCCGCCGTCGTCACACGTACTGGAAGGCGGAGCCTCAGGCCTTGTCAGCCTCAGCGTCGGCGGCCGGGGCCTCAACGGTCTCGGCGGCGTCGGCCACCGGGGCCTCGGCCTCGGCGACAGCCTCGACGACGGTCTCGGCCGCGGCGTCGGCGACGGCCTCGGTCTCAGCACCGGTCTCGACCGGAGCCTCGGTCTCGTCCTTGGCCTTCTCGCCCTCGAGGAGCTCGCGCTCCCACTCGGCGAGCGGCTCGGCGGCGCCTTCGGCCTTCTTGTCACCGGTGGCGGCACCGGAGCGGGCGATGAGGCCCTCGGCGACGGCGTCGGCGATCACACGGGTGAGCAGGGTGACGGAGCGGATCGCGTCGTCGTTGCCCGGGATCTTGTAGTCGACCTCGTCGGGGTCGCAGTTGGTGTCGAGGATCGCGACGACCGGGATGCGCAGCTTGCGCGCCTCACCGACGGCGATGTGCTCCTTCTTGGTGTCCACGATCCAGACGGCGCTGGGCACCTTCTGCATCTCACGGATACCACCGAGGGTCTTCTCGAGCTTGTCCTTCTCGCGGGAGAGGACCAGGAGCTCCTTCTTGGTGAGGCCGGAGGCGGCCACATCCGTGAAGTCGATCTCCTCGAGCTCCTTCAGGCGCTGCAGGCGCTTGTAGACGGTCGAGAAGTTCGTGAGCATGCCGCCCAGCCACCGCTGGTTGACGTAGGGCATGCCGACGCGCGAGGCCTGCTCGGCGATGGCTTCCTGCGCCTGCTTCTTGGTGCCGATGAACATGATGGAGCCGCCGTGGGCGACGGTCTCGCGGACGAACTCGTAGGCGCGGTCGATGTACGACAGCGACTGGAGCAGGTCGATGATGTAGATGCCGTTGCGCTCCGTGAAGATGAAACGCTTCATCTTCGGGTTCCAACGACGGGTCTGGTGACCGAAGTGGACGCCGCTTTCCAGCAGCTCCCGCATCGTGACGACGGCCATGGCCGCGCTCCTTGAGGACTCGGTTATCGCGGCGGCCGGACGGCCGTCGCGCCTGACGCCCCGACGCGCCGTGCCACGAGGGACCGAGGGGCGCGGCCACCCTTCACGAGGAAGTCGGTGGCGGGGCGTGCGAAGTCGACCCGGTGACCCGGATCGCCAGAGAAAGTGTACGTGACCGGCGGAGTGCGGAACGACAGCTTCTTCGGCCACCGGTTTATCCACAGGCCGCATTCATGATCGTCTTTCGCGGCCGGAATACGGGACCGTCGGAGCATGGTCGCTTCCCCGGTTCTTCCTTTCGTTCTGCCCCTGTGGCTCTCGCTCCTCGCCTCGCTGGCCTTCGCCGTACCGCTGCCGGTCGCGAGTCCCGGCGGGCCCGCCGGGGTGGCGTCGAACGGGGCGGCCGGGGTGCCTTCGCCCGGGGCGCTCGGGGAGCCTTCGCCCGGCGCCCGGAGCTGGCCGGTCGACGGCGGCTCGGGTGGGGCGGGGAGTGGGACGGCGGGTGGGGTTGCGGGCGGGCGGCCGGTGGTGGAGCGCGGTTTCGAGCCACCCGCGTCTCCGTGGGGCCGTGGGCACCGAGGAGTGGATCTCCGGGCGGGACCGGGCACTCCGGTGCGGTCGGCCGCGCCGGGGAGGGTGTCGTTCGCCGGCCGGGTGGCCGGCGTCGATGTGGTCTCGGTCCTGCTGCCGGGCGGTCTGCGCACCACCTATGAACCGGTACGGGCCCAGGTCGCGGTGGGTGACGAGGTGACCGCGGGCCAGGTGGTGGGAGTGCTGGAGCGCGGGCCGTGGCACTGCCCCGCGGGCTGTCTGCACTGGGGGCTGCTGCGCGGGGACGTCTACCTCGACCCGCTGACCCTGCTGCCCGACTGGATGAAGCGCGGCGGCCGGTCCCGGCTGCTGCCGGTGTTCGGCGTTCCCGAGCCGGCGGCCGGAACGGGAACTACAGCTGTTCCACGAGGGGGCTCGTGGCCGAATCCGATACCGGGGCCGGTTCCGGGGTCGGGGCCGGGGCCGGTTCCGGGGTCGATTCCGGGTCCGGGGCTGAGGTGGTGGCCGGGCTCTGCACTCCGCGCAGGGCCATAGCCACCGCGGCGTCGACGATCCGCTCAGGGACCTCGGCGGCGCCCAGCTCGATCCGGCGCACCGCGGCGTCCACGACGCCCTGCAGCAGCATCGCCGTCAGCCGTGGCTCCTCGTGTCCGAGGTCGCCCAGCGCCTCGACCACCATGGCGACCAGACCGCCGTGCGCCGCGCGGATCTTCTCGCGGGCCCCGGCGTCCAGCTCGCCCGCCGAGATGGCCACCACGGCCCGGTGCCGCCGGTCGCCGACCAGGGTGAGCTGGCTGCGGACATACGCCTCGATCTTGGCCGCGGCGCCGTCGGCGGCCTCCATCGCCGCCTCGACCTCGGCGGCCCAGACCGGGAAGTCGACGGAGCACAGTTCCTCGACGACAGCCGCCCGGGAGCGGAAGTACTCATAGACGGACGACCGTGCGAGGCCGGTGCGTTCGGCCAGGGCGGGGAAGGTCAGCGCCTCCGTGCCGCCCTCGGTCAGGAGGGATCGGGCGGCGTCCAGCAGGGCGTCGCGCTGCATCGTCCGGTGCTCGGCCACCGAGGCCGCTCGAATCCTGGGCACCCGTCCACTGTAGGCGGTGACCGGCGTCAGCGGCCGACGTCCGCCAGCTTCGCGCGCAACTGCAGCACCGATTTGGTGTGGATCTGGCTGACCCGGCTCTCGGTGACACCGAGCACCTGGCCGATCTCGGCGAGCGTGAGCCCCTCGTAGTAGTAGAGCGTCACGACGGTCTTCTCGCGCTCCGGGAGGGTGTTCACCGCGCGGGCCAGCAACCGGCGCAGCTCGCGGTCCTCCGCGACCTCCACCGGGTTGTCGGCACCGGTGTCCTCCAGGGTGTCGACCAGGCTGAGCCGGTCGCCGCTGTCACCGCCGACGTGCAGCAGCTCCTCCAGCGCCACCACGTTGGCCAGCGACAGGGCGCTGAACACTCCGTGCAGTTCCTCCAGTCCGACGCCCATCTCGGCAGCGACCTCGGACTCGCTGGGGGTGCGCCGCAGCGAGGCCTCCAGGGTGGCGTAGGCGCGCTCCACCGCACGCGCCTTCTGCCGTACGGAGCGCGGGATCCAGTCCAGCGCCCGCAGCTCGTCGATCATGGCACCGCGGATCCGGGTGATCGCGTACGTCTCGAACTTGATCGCCCGTTCCGGGTCGAACTTCTCGATGGCGTCGATGAGCCCGAAGACCCCCGAGGACACGAAGTCCGCCTGCTCGACGTTGGCCGGCAGACCGACGCTGACCCGTCCCGCGACGTACTTCACCAGCGGCGAGTAGTGCAGGATGAGCTGCTCCCGGAGCTTCGCGTCCGCCGTGGACTTGTAGGTCCGCCACAGCGCGTCGAGCGAGGTGGGGGCGGCGGGACGGGGGGCACTGCGCGCGGCGGTGGCCGCCCTGGCCCGGTCCGGCCCGGGGGTGTGCTGGGGCATGCGTCGTCTTGTGCCGTTCTGCCGAGACGTGGGCGGAAAATGGGGTCAATGGGAGCGTAGCGTGACCATAGTGTCGCTTATTGCTACGACTTCCGTATGGGGCATGCGCAGATACGTTCCGCTGGGGGGTTCGGGGCTGCGAGTCCGCCGCGAGTCTCCCGCGAGGGAATGTTGAGCAATCATGCATTCCCCACGCCGACTCCAAACCTCTTCACCCGATTGCCCCAGGTCAACCACCTTCCCCCGAGGTGCTCCGTGTTGACCGGGTCACTCTGCTCGGGGAACCGTCCGGTCCTGGGTGAATCGCGTCAACTTCCATCGTTCTCCGTCCCGTTCCACGAAGCCGAGTGCCTGCAATTCGTAGAGGCGTCCGAGCGTGTCGTCCTTTCCGGTGGCCGAGGCGCGGGCGATCTGCTCGACGCCGGCGCCGCCTTGGGCGGGCAGCGCCTCCAGCACCCGCGTGGCGGCGGCCTCCAGCAGATCCCTGGCCAGCACTGGACCACGTCGCTCGGGCGCCAGGTCGCCGCCGATCCGGCCGACCATCTCGACGACCTCCGCCGCGTCGGTGACCAGCGCCGCCTCATTGCGCAGCAGTTCATGCACACCGGCCGAGAGGCCCGAGGTGCACGGACCCGGCACGCCCATCGTCAGCCGCCCCAGCTCCCGGGCGCACCGCGCGGTGATCAGCGAGCCGCTGCGGTGCTGTGCCTCGACCACCACCGTGCCGCGGGTGAGGGCGGCGATGACGCGGTTGCGGAGCACGAATCTGCTGCGGGTCGGATGGGAGCCCGGTGGCAACTCCCCGACGACCAGGCCCTGTTCCGCGATCCGGGAGATCAAGTCGGCATGCCCCGGCGGATAGGGCACATCCGCTCCGCAGGCCAGCACCGCGATGGTCGCCCCGGCCGCCGACAGCGCGCCCCGGTGGGCCGCGCCGTCCACGCCGTACGCCGCGCCCGAGACCACCACCCAGCCGGCTTCGGCCAGCCCCGCGCCCAGCCGGGCCGCCATATGGGCGCCGTAGTCGGTACAGGCCCGGGCGCCCACCACGGCGACCGACCGCAGGGCCCACATCCGCAGCTTCGGCCGCCCCCGCACCCACAGGCCGTAGGGCCGCGCGGCGCCGAGATCGTCCAGCTGCGCCGGCCAGTCGGTGTCGCCCGGGCAGACGAAGCGCCCGCCGAGCGCTTCCATCGCGGCCAGATCCGCGGCGGGGTCCAGCGCTCCGGCGCGTATCCGGTACCCGGCCATCCGCCGCTCGCTCGCCCCCGGCAGCGGCACACCGGCCAGGATCTCCCGCACCACTTCCCGTGGATCACGCTCCCGCAGCCATCCGCCGACCGTCTCGTCACCCGGATCGGCGATCCGGGTCAGCGCGGCGCGGGCGAGCCGCTCCTCCTCACCGACGGCCATCAGCTACCGCCCACGACGGCCGGCACCCCGCGGGCGACACCGGTGCGCAGTTGCAGGGCCTCCGCCATCTCCCGCGGACCGGGCCGTTCGACCCCGGCGAGATCGGCGATCGTCCAGGCCACGCGCAGGACGCGGTCCAGGCCCCGGGCGGTGAGCAGTCCGCGCTCCATGTCCCTTTCGGCCTCCCGCAGTCCGGCCGGGCCCACCTGCCAGCGGGTGCGCAGCTCATGGCCGGGCACCTCGCTGTTGGTCCGCCACGGGGTCTCCGCGTACCGGACCGCCGCCCGTTCCCTCGCCAGCCGCACCCGGTCCGCGACCCGCGCGCTCGGCTCGGCGCCCGAGGCGCCCTCGATCAGCTCCGTACGGGTCACCGCCTCGACCTGGACGCGGAGGTCCACCCGGTCCAGGAGCGGCCCGGACAGTCTCGCCTGGTACCGGCGGACCGCAGCCGGCGAGCAGTCGCACCCCAGCCCCAGCAGCGAATACCGTCCGCACGGACAGGGGTTCGCGGCGAGGGCGAGCAGGAAGCGCGCGGGCAGCCGCATCACTCCCGCGGAGCGGGCCACCACGACGTGCCCTGACTCCAGCGGCTGGCGCATCGCGTCGAGCACCCGGCCGCTGAACTCCGGCGCCTCGTCCAGGAAGAGCACCCCGCGATGGGCCAGGGAGACCGCGCCCGGCCTGGGCAGACCGCTGCCGCCGCCGATGATGGAGGGCATGGTCGCCGAGTGGTGCGGGGCGCAGTACGGCGGGGTGTCGATCAGCGGTTTGCCGGGCGGGAGGATCCCGGCGACCGAGTGCACCGCGGTGACCTCCAGCGACTCCTGTGCGGTGAGCCGTGGCAGGAGCCCGGCCAGCCGCTCGGCCAGCATCGTCTTTCCGGCGCCCGGCGGGCCCTTCAGGTACAGGTGATGGCCGCCGGCCGCGGAGATCTCCAAGGCACGCCGGGCGGTGTGCTGGCCCGCGACGTCCGCGAGGTCGGGGACCACCTCCCGGCCGGAGACGCCGGTGCCCATACCGGCCCCGGGCACCGCGAGCCCGGCGAACAGCGGGTCGGGACGCCCCTCGTCCCGGTCCTCCTCCTCTTCCGGGACCGTCTCGTCGTTGAGGATCGCGACGAGCTGGCGCAGGGTGCGGATGCCGAGCACCGAGACTCCGGGAACGAGCGAGGCCTCGGCTGCGGTGCGTTCCGGAACCACGACGTGCCGGTACCCGGCGTCGGCCGCGGCGAGGACGGCGGGCAGCCCGCCGCGGACCGGCCGCACCCGGCCGTCGAGGCCCAGCTCGCCGATCATCATCAGATCGGCGATGGCCCGGGGCGCGATCCGTTCGTTGGCGGCGAGGACCGCGCACGCGACCCCGAGATCGAAGCCGCTGCCGCTCTTGGGGACCGAGGCGGGGCTGAGGCCCACGGTGAGTTTCTTCTGCGGCCAGGTCTCTCCGCTGTTCACGATCGCCGCCCGGACGCGGTCGCGGCTCTCGCTCAGGCTCTTGTCGGGCAGTCCGACGAGGGTGAACGCGGCCAGCCCCGGTTCGAGGTCGGCCTGGACCTCGACGACCACGCCCTCCACGCCGACCAGGGCCACCGAGCAGGTGCGGGCGAAGCCCATCAGGCCACCCCCCGCACATGCTCGACCCGGGCCGCGCCGCGGCCGGGCAGGACCACCCCGACCAGGTCGATCCGCACCCCGCCGGAGGGCGGGCCGCCGTGCTCGCTGAGCCAGTACTCGGCGAGCAGCCGCAGCCGCTCCGCCTTGCGCGGGGTGACGGCCGCCATGGGGTGCTCGTAGTCACCGCCGGTGCGGGTCTTCACCTCGCACATCACCAGCGCGTCGCCCTCGGACGCGACGATGTCCACCTCGCCGCGGCGGCACCGCCAGTTCCGTTCCAGCACTCTCAGGCCGGCCGTGGCCAGCCAGCGGGCCGCCAGTTCCTCGCCGTACCTGCCACGGGCTGCTCGTGCGTTCACGCACACCACCTCCGCCACTCACTGTGACGGAGGTGGTGCACTACAGATGATCTTGAACTTACCTGTGGATAACCCGTTCGGAGAGGCCGGTCAGCGGGCCGTCATCCCCACCCGGGGTCAGCTGTTGAAGCCCGCTTCGTCGGACGACAGATCGAGATCGGCCTTGTTCAGCTCTTCAATGTTCACGTCCTTGAATGTGAGGACCCTGACCTGCTTCACGAAGCGGGCCGGCCGGTACATGTCCCACACCCAGGCGTCAGCCATGGACACCTCGAAGAAAACCTCACCCTGAACCGAGTGCACCTGCATCTCGTAATCGTTGGTCAGGTAGAAACGCCGCTCGGTCTCGATCACATATTTGAACAACCCGACGACATCGCGGTACTCCCGGTAGAGCTTCAGCTCCATCTCGGTCTCGTACTTCTCGAGGTCCTCGGCGCTCATCGCATGTTCCCCTTCAGCCGTACGTCCCCCCATTGTGCGTCAGTCACGCTCCGTCCCCAGCGGGATCGGGAATTGTGGGGGTCCTTCGTCGAGCAGCGTACGCAGCAGCCCGGCGAGCCTGATCGGGTACACCGTCTCACGAGAGGACAGAAGTTCCTCGCAGGTCCACCACCGAAGCCCGGTGACGCTGCGCCGCTCCAGTTCGGTGTGCCCACCGGTGTCGAACTCGGTGGTCCGGGTGCGGGCCAGGTAGTACCACTCGTCCTGCTCCCACTGGCGCCCGTCGAACGCGAACGAACACGTCCGCTCCCACAGCACGGGCCCCAGTTCCACCGAGGTCATCCCGGTCTCCTCGGCCAGTTCCCGGCGGGCCGCCGCGGCCAGGCTCTCGCCCTCCTCGACCCCGCCGCCCGGAGTGAACCACCAGGTCGTCGAAGGGTCGGCCGGTTCGCAGCCGTGCAGCAGCAGGATGCGGTCGGCGGGATCCAGCAGGACGACCCGGGCCGCGCGGCGCCTGATCACCGGCGGCGGCGCAGTCTGCGGGCGATCGGACCGTACGCCGCGCCGCCGAGGATCAGCACCGCTCCGGCGAACACCGCGACGGTGATCCAGCGCAGCGGTCCCTGCTGGGAGACCCCGCCGGGCAGCGCGGTGAAGTTCTTGGCCCGGTCCACCATACCGAGCCGCCCCAGCGGCCACGCCACGGCGTCCAACCGGGCCCGGACCGCGCCGCGCGGCACCGTACCGGCCTCGCCGCCGGTCATGTGCACACGGGAGTCCAGCGACTCGGCCCGGTTGTCGCCGAGGAGGAAGAGCTGCCCCTTGGGAACCGTGGTCTTGAAGGGCGTGATCGACGCCGGTCCGCCGTGCAGCAGATAGCTCTCCTCGACCGGTTTGCCGTTGACGAGCATCCGGCCCTGCTTGTCGCAGCAGGTGATGACGTCGCCGTCCACGCCGACGACGCGCTTGACCAGCGTCGCGCTGCCCCACAGTTGGTCCTGGAAGACCACGATGTCGCCGCGGCGGACGTCCGACCCGTCGACACGCTGCGCAAGGATCCGGTCCCCCGGTTCCACGGTCGGCTGCATGGACTGGCTCGGCACGGTGTAGGGCCGGTAGGTCACCGCTCCCCAGGCGAAGCCGCCCAGGAACAGCACACACCCCATGGCTACGGCCAGCCCGGACAGTATGTGTCCGAGCCGGCCGTCATCCCTACGTATCGCACTGCTGCTCGTGGAACTGCTGCTCATGGATCCGCACCCTACCCGGCGGTACCCGCCGAGGTCAGCAGTCCCCGGCAGGCATTTCCGGCTGGTCAGCCGGCGGAGCCCTCAGCGGCCTCCGCGCCCTTGCGGGTCAGCCGGCGCCGGCGCATCAGCACCAGCGGAAGCGCGCCCACCAGGCCGGCGGTGGCCGGCAGCGCGGCGCCCGCCGCGTTGATCCCCGGCTGCTCGAAGGTGTCGGGGATGGGCAGCATGCCCCAGCGGTTGATGGGCCAGGCCTTCACGAAGGCACGGCCGACCACATCGTCGAGCGGGACGTACCCGTTGCCCGGCTGGTCCATGTGGTACCTGGAGTCCAGCGAGTTCTGGCGGTGGTCGCCCATCACCCAGATGTGGTCCTTGGGCACCGTCACCTTGAACGGCTTGTCCATCGTGCACGGAGTGTTGTCCGGGTAGACGTACGGCTCGACGAGCGCCTTGCCGTTCACCTTCAGCGGACCGGTGCCGTTGCATTCGACGGTGTCGCCGCCCACGCCGATCACCCGCTTGATCAGGTCCTTCTCCTGCGCGGAGGGCATCAGACCGATGAAGCTGAGCGCCGACTGCAGCCCCCGCGACACCGCGTTGCCGCTGGGCGGCGGGTTCTCGGGCAGCCAGCCGCCCGGGTCGTGGAAGACGACGACCTCGCCGCGGTCGGGCTCGGAGCCGAACCACGGGGTCAGCTTGTCCACCAGAACCCGGTCGCCCTCCTGCAGGGTGTTCTGCATCGAGTCCGACGGGATGGAGAACGCCTGCACCAGGAACGTCTTGATCAGCAGCGCCAGTACCAGCGCGATGCCGATGAGCAGGGGCAGTTCCTTCCAGAACGACCGCTGCTTGCGCTCCGGCCTACGGCGCCGGCCCGCCGCGCCGCTGTCCTCGCCACCGGCCGCACCGGGTTCCGGCGCGGGTTCGTGCCCGGACTCGTTCTCGTGCCCCGCATCGGGGGCCGAGCCGCCGTCCGCCGTCTTCTGGACAGAGCCCGCCGGGATGTCCCCGTCTTCGGGCTCGCCGGATCCGGATCGTGCGCCGACCGCCAGGTCCCCCACGTTCACTCCTCATTCCACGCTGCCGCCTGCGCCATGACTGACGCAGGCCCACCACTCCCATAACGAGCGGGAGTTCCGCAGGAGTCGGGAGGGGGGTCGTTCCTTGCTCATTGTTGGCCGTGCCCACCTTAGTCGGCGGTTCCAGTGCACTTGTGCCGGTCGACCGCGCGTCGGGCACCGAGGCGTACGTCCCCGGCTCCTCCAGTTTGCGCCAATGACCCAGCGGCCACGCGATGACGAACGCCCGGCCCACCACCAGATCCAGTGGCACCGTCCCCTGACCTGCCTGGTCCATGTGGAAACGGGAGTCGGCGGAGTTGGAGCGGTGGTCCCCCATCACCCACACCCGCCCCATGGGCACCTTCACACTGAACTGCGACTGTGAGGGGATATCACCCGGATTGATGTACGGCTCGATCAACGGGGTGCCGTTGACGGTGATCCGGCCGTCCTTGTCGCAGCACTTCACGGTGTCACCGCCGACCGCGACCACCCGCTTGATCAGGTCCTGTTCGCCCGAGGCCGGCAGCAGTCCGATGAAGGTGAAGAACTCCTTCACCTGCTTGACCACCACCGGATCCGGCTTGGGCTTGGGCTCGTTCGCCAACCAGCCGCCCGGGTCCTTGAAGACCACGACATCGCCGCGCTGCGGCGTGCTGCCGAACCACGGAGTCAACTTGTCGACCAGCACCCGGTCGCTGATCCTGATGGTCTGCTCCATCGAACCGGACGGGATGACGAAGGCCTGCAGCAGGAACGTCTTGAGCACCAGGGCGATCAGCAGCGCCACGACGAGCAGCAGCGGTACCTCACGTGCCGCCGACCGGCGCCGCTTGCGCTTGACCTTGCGGGCCAGCTTGCGCCGTTCCGCCCGGGTGGGCCCGCCGCGCGGCACGGATCCGTAGCCGAAGCCGTCGCCGGATCCGCCGCCATCGCCGGCGCCATCGCCGGTGCCGGATCCGTTGCCGGAATCGCGCCCCGGGCCCGTCCGGGCGTCCGTGCCGGCATGCATGCCGGCACGGACCGGCCGGACCGCGCCCGGCCGGTGGTGCCCGTACCGCGGCCTGCCGCGGTTACCCACGGCCCCGACCTGGTTCGGGTATGGCGGCGAAGACCGCCGGACGGTCCAGGGACCGCATACGCCCGATCGGCCAGCCGATCCAGTCGGCCCGCCCGATCACCTCGTCCAGCGGGACGGTGCCGCCGCCGGGCTCGCCGAGATGATCCCGGGAATCCCGGGAGTCGCCACGGTGGTCACCCATCACCCACAGCCTCCCTGCCGGCACTTGGATGTCGAACGGTACCTGGGAGGGTGTATCGCCCGGATACAGATAGCCCTCGTCCAGCGGATGGCCGTTCACCATGAGCCGGCCGAGCGCATCGCAACAGGTGACCCGGTCCCCGCCGATACCGATCACCCGCTTCACATAGTCGGTCCCGCCGGTCCGGAGGAACGATCCGTCACCGTCGAAGACGACGACGTCGCCCCGCTCCGGCTCCCGGCCGAAACGGTACGCCAGCTTGTTCACCAGCACCCGGTCCCCGATCTGCAGCGTCCCCTCCATCGATCCGCTCGGAACGAGGAACGGCTGCACCAGGAAGGCGTTCGCCAGGAAGAGGGCGGCCACACAGGCGACGGCGGGCAGCGCCGTACGCCACCAGCGGGCCACGGACCACCACGGGGGCACGGACGACGGGGACACAGCGAAGCGCGACCGCCGCTTCCCCTGCTGTTCAGCGGGGGAAGAGCGATCGCGCTCCGGGAGTTCTGCGTCCGTGTCCATCGAGCGGAGAGCCTATACGGCCCCGCGATGGGCTCAGTTGTCGCGCTTCTCCTTGATCTTCGCGGCCTTGCCGCGCAGCTCACGGAGGTAGTACAGCTTGGCGCGACGGACGTCACCGCGGGTCACGATCTCGATCTTCTCGAAGATCGGGCTGTGCACCGGGAAGGTACGCTCGACGCCGACGCTGAAGCTGACCTTGCGGACCGTGAAGGTCTCGCGGACGCCGGCGCCCTGGCGGCGGACGACTACGCCCTTGAACTGCTGCACACGCGAGCGGGTGCCTTCGATGACACGCACGTGGACGTTGATGGTGTCACCGGGGCGGAACGCCGGGACGTCGTCACGCTTCGAGGCGTTGTCGACGGAGTCGAGAATATGCATGAAGATCTTCTGCTTCCTTCGCCCATGCCACAGGTCATCGGCGGAACTGTCGTGATGATGATTCGGAATGCCGCTCCATCGGGCGAACGTCGGTCCCCCTGTGGCAGGGGCGCCGCCGGACGTACAGCAGGCGCCTATTCTTCCACGGCGGAGGCCGAGCGCCCAAATCGGCCGTCCGGCAGCTCTTCCCAGCCCAGCTCCGCCAGGAGTTTGCGGTCCAGCTTGTCGAGCGCGGCCGGGTCGCAGCGCTCGATCAGGTCCGGCCGGTTGGCGGTGGTGCGGCGGAACGCCTCGTCACGGCGGAAGCGGGCGACCTTGCCGTGGTGGCCGCTCAGCAGCACCTCGGGCACCTCGCGCTCCCGCCAGACGGGCGGCTTCGTGTAGACCGGCCCCTCCAGGAGGTCGGCCATCGCGCCGGGCGCGAAGGAGTCGTCGCGGTGCGACTCGGCGTTGCCGAGCACGCCGGGCAGCAACCGGGCCACCGCCTCGACGATCACCAGGACCGGGGCCTCGCCACCGGCCAGGACGTAGTCGCCGATGGAGACCTCGCGCACGTCGAAACGGTCGCCGTACTCCTCGATGACCCGGCGGTCGATGCCCTCGTAGCGGGCCGGCGTGAAGACCAGCCAGGGCAGCTCGGACAGTTCGACCGCGAGTTCCTGGGTGAACGGCAGACCACTGGGCGTCGGGACGACCAGCACCGGCCGCTCCTCCCCCGCTTCCGAGGTCACCGCGTCCAGCGCCTCGCCCCACGGTTCCGGCTTCATCACCATGCCGGGGCCGCCGCCGAACGGGCTGTCGTCCACGGTGTTGTGCCGGTCGTGGGTCCAGTCGCGCAGGTTGTGGATCCGCACATCGAGCTGCCCGCGGGCCCGCGCCTTGCCGACCAGCGACACGTTCAGCGGTTCCAGGTACTCAGGGAAGATCGTGATGACGTCGATACGCATCAGGCAGTGCCGTCAGCGCCGTCGGAGTCGCGGGTGCCGCCCTCGGTGTCGCGGGTGCTGGCGATCTCGGCCTCGGCCTCGTTGAGCAGGCCGGGCGGCGGGTCGATCACGGCCCGCTGGTTCTCCAGGTCGATCTCCGGGACGATCTCGCTGACGAACGGGATCATCACCTCGGTACCGTCCGGGCGCTCGACGATCAGCAGGTCCTGTCCCGGCAGGTGCGAGATCTCCAGGATGCGGCCGACCTCCGTACCGTCCACGGTCACCACGTCGAGGTCGACGAGCTGGTGGTCGTAGAACTCCTCGGGGTCCTCGGGCAGCTCCGCCGGGTCCACCTCGGCGATCAGCAGGACGTTACGCAGCGCCTCGGCGCCGTTGCGGTCCCGTACGCCCTCGAAGCGCAGCAGCAGACGGCCGCTGTGCACCTTGCCGGACTCGATGGTCAGCGGGCCGGCGGTGGCCGGGTCCGTGGCCAGTACCGCGCCCGGTCCGAGCCGTACCTCCGGCTCGTCGGTGCGCACCTCGACGGTGACCTCACCCTTGATGCCGTGGGCGCGCCCGATCCGGCCGACTACCAGCTGCACTCTGCTTGCCCTTCACTAAGAATCTGTTCACGCACGGAAGAACCTGTTCCCGCAGGACGGATCCGTTCACGACGATCCGTCCCGGAACACGACAACGGGCCGGGGCCGGCAATCGCCGCCCCCGGCCCGTGCCGGTACTGCATTGGTCTCAGCGGACCTGATCCACGTCGACGAGGTCGACGCGGATGCCACGGCCGCCGAGGGCGCCCACGACAGTACGCAAAGCGCGTGCGGTGCGGCCGTTGCGGCCGATCACCTTGCCGAGGTCGTCCGGGTGGACCCGGACCTCGAGGACGCTCCCGCGGCGCAGGGTCTTCGCAGACACCTGCACATCATCGGGATTGTCGACGATGCCTCTCACGAGGTGCTCGAGAGCCTCCTCGAGCATGCTCAGGCCTCGGTGGTCTCGGCCGGGGCCTCAACAGCGGCCTCGACAGCGTCATCGGCCTTCTTCTCGGCCTTCTCCGCCTTCTTGGCCTTCGGGGTGATTGCCTCACCCTTGGGCTCGTTGCCGGCGTCCTTGGCAGCGGCCTCGAAGAGGATCCGCTTGTCGGCCTTCGGCTCGGCGACGAGCATCGGAGCCGGGGCCGGCAGGCCCTTGAACTTCTGCCAGTCGCCGGTGACCTTGAGGATGGCCATCACGGGCTCGGTCGGCTGTGCGCCGACACCCAGCCAGTACTGGACACGCTCGGTGTCGACCTCGATGCGCGACGGGTTCTGCACCGGGTGGTACAGGCCGATCTCCTCGATGGCCCGGCCGTCACGGCGGGTACGGGAGTCGGCGATGACGATGCGGTAGTGAGGCGAACGGATCTTGCCCAGACGCTTCAGCTTGATCTTGACTGCCACGGGAGTGGGTTCTCCTGGAATTGACGAGGTTGGGCACAGCGGACACCCACGTGGGGTTGTGGGATTCGTGCGCCCAGCGGACGCGTCAGCCGAAGGAGAGAGGGTTCCTGCACGGCTGTCGAGTTCTCAGCTGGCTATTCTGCCACACGGTGACACGCCCGGCTAATCCGAGCGGCCCAGCGGCTTCGGCTCACCTCACCCGACGCCGGCGCCGACGACCTCCGGGATCCGGAACGCCTGTCCGCAGGCCCCGCACATGATCGGCGCCTGGGCGAGGACGGACGGTACGACGCGGACGTTGCGCCCGCAGTCGCAGACGGCCTTGACCCGCACTCCCCCACCGGACGAACCGTGCCGCGCCGCCGGACCGCGGAAACTGCGTCCCGTGTCCGCGGTGGTCGCGACGGTGTGTGCCTTCAGGGCCCGGTGCAGCCGGTCCATGGTGGCTCGATAGCGCTTCTTGGTGTCGGGGCGCAGACCGACCAGGGAGAAGCCGCTGCTGGGATGCGGCTCCTCGGCATGGTCGAGGCCCAATTCATCGGCGATCGCCAGAAAACGGCGGTTGTGGTAGCGGCCGGCTCGCGACGTGTCACGGACGCCGCGTGCTGCGGCGACTCCGTGCACGGCCTCGTGGAGCAGCCTTTCGAAGGAGAGCTCGGTCCCGCAGGCGGACGAGGACTCTCCGATAAGGGACTCTGGCGCGGCCAGATCCGGCAGTTCGGGGTGGTGCCGTTGAATGTCGGCCCACGCGACTGCCAGCTCGGCGGCGAGAACTGGTGGTGTCGTGCTCACGCCGTGACAACGAGCCGGGGTGGCCCAGTGTTCCGATTCCGGGCCACCCCAAATAATTTGCACTCATCGGTCAGTTCCGGAGGATGCGTCCGGCGCGGGGCGGGAGCGGAGGATAGTGGAGAATCCGAACACCCGCCCCGAAGTCGGGACGTATCACCGAAAAATTACGACCGTTTCCGGCCAGCTACCTTCGGCTATCGACTGAGGACCGTCAGCGACCAGCGGTAATGGCCCAGCCCGCGAGCTCCGCACGGAACTCCGTACCGATCCGTACAGAGCTCAGTACGTGGGATCGGTGCGCAGGACTCAGTACGCGCGGGCTACGACCGCGAGCGTGCCCGGGGCGTCGTCGGAGTCCGGCACGGTGCCGTCCTCGGCGATCAGGCACCGCACGGAGACGCTCTGCTCGGCCAGCTTGGCCTCGCCCTCCGGACCGAGATCGGCCCACGGGATGCGGGCCCAGCCGGTGGCGGCGGCCTCGGCCGCCTCCCCGATGGTCGCCACGTCCACGGTGCGCGACTCGCGGCGCTCCAGGCTCTCCCGCAGCAGCTGTGCCTGGTCCTCCTCGAGGATCCCGGGGATCAGGGCCTCCAGCGCGTCGAGCGCCACCGGCTCCTTGCCGCCGGGGATCCGGCGGGCCAGCATCGCGGTGCCGTTCTCCAGGTCGCGCGGACCGACCTCGACCCGCACCGGAACGCCCTTGAGCTCCCAGTCCACGGCCCGGCGGCCGAACGGCGTGTCGGTACGGGCGTCCACCTGGACGCGGATCCCGGCCGCCTTGAGGCGGGCGCCGATCTCGTGCACCTTGGCGATGACCGTGTCGTCGCCCTTGATGGCCAGCACGACCACCTGGACCGCGGCGAGCCGCGGCGGGACGCGCAGGCCGTTGTCGTCGCCGTGCGACATGATCAAGCCGCCGACCATCCGGGTCGAGACGCCCCACGAGGTCTGCCAGACGTGCTCCTGCTTGCCCTCGCCCGACAGGTACGAGGTGTTGAACGCCTTCGCGAAGTTCTGGCCCAGCTCATGGCTGGTGCCCATCTGCAGGGCCTTACCGTCGCCCATCATGCCCTCGAGGGTGAGGGTGTTGATCGCGCCGGCGAAGCGCTCCTTGGCGGTCTTCCGGCCGAGCACCACATCGATGCCGAGGACGTTCACCATGAAATCGGCGTACACGTCCTGGTGGATCCGCGCGGCGTAGGCACGCGCGTCCTCGTAGGTGGCGTGGGCGGTGTGGCCCTCCTGCCAGAGGAACTCGGTGGTGCGCAGGAAGATCCGCGGACGCATCTCCCAGCGGACGACGTTCGCCCACTGGTTGATCAGCAGGGGCAGGTCGCGGTAGCTCTGCACCCACTTGGAGAAGTACTCGTTGATGATCGTCTCGGAGGTGGGGCGGACGACGATCGGCTCGTCCAGCTCCTTGCCACCGCCGTGCGTGACGACCGCCAGCTCGGGGGCGAAGCCCTCCACGTGCTCGGCTTCGCGCGTCAGGTACGACTGCGGGATGAAGAGCGGGAAGTAGGCGTTCTGGGCGCCCGCGTCCTTGATGCGCGCGTCCATCTCCTGCTGCATCCGCTCCCAGAGGGCGTATCCGTAGGGCCGGATCACCATCGTGCCGCGCACCGGGCCGTTGTCGGCCAGTTCGGCCTTGTTGACCAGGTCCTGGTACCAGCGGGGGAAGTCGACCGCCTGAGGCGTGAGAACGGGGGGCTTTGCCATGCCGCAGATGTTACGGGGCGATGACCGCCGGACGTGAATCGGGCCGCCCTCTGGACGGGAGCCCAAAACCGGAGTTGTCTGGCTTTCGGGGACATGCACAAAGCACCGGGGGGCACACGAGGACGGCGACTCGGCTGATTGGGGCGGCTCCGATGACACCCACGCTCGTTCGCGGATCCAGAACACGCGCCGATACCAGGGCGCGGGACTGGGCCGAGATCCAGGAGCGGATGCTGGTACCGCTCTACGAGGCCGTGTACGACCGGCTCGACGTCGGCCCCAGCACCCGGCTGCTCGGGCTCGGCTGCGGATCCGGCCTCGCGCTGCTGATGGCCTCGGCCCGCGGCGCGGCCGTCACCGGCTGCGATCCCGACGAACGCCGGCTCGCGCTCGCCCGTGAGCGGCTGCTCCCCGAACCGCGGTGGGGCGCTCCGGCCCGGCGCAGGGCCCGCGCGGAGTTACGTTTCGGCGGTCCCGTCCGCCCGGCGGACCGGGCGGCCGCGCCGTTCACGATGGTGACGGCGCTGGATCCGGCGTCGCCCTGCGACGAACTGCGGCCCGACCTGACGGCGGCGGCCCGGCTCACGGAGCGCGGCAGTCCCGTGGTGCTGGCCGGCTGGGGTCCCTCCGAGAGGTGTGCCACCTTCCGGGTGCTGTGTGTCGCGGCGCGGCTGGCGGAGCCGCGCGGCCACACGGTCAGGAGCCGGCTCAGCGGTCGCGACGACCTGGAGGAGCTGGCCCGGGACGCCGGGCTGCGGCCGGACGGCTCCGGCCGGGTGGCCTGCCCCTTCGGCTATCCGGACATGGACAGCGCGGTCCGCGGACTGCTCTCCACCGGTCTGTTCGACCCGGCCGCGGAGGCCACCGACCAGCCGCAGGTGGAGAAGGAGCTGGCGGAGGCGCTGCACCCGTACCGGCGGGCCGACGGGACGGTCCGGATGGAGAACGTCTTCCGGTACGTGGTCGCCCGCGTCTGAACTCCGTGCCGTACGCCCGCGGGGAGGCGACCCCGCGGGCGTACGGCACATCCGCGGACCATGCCGACCGCCCCGGACACCGGGGCTTCTGACGGGGCGGCACCCGGTTCGGCGCCTCCGTGGCAGCACCCATGGCACTCCGATGCCAGCGCCGCTCGCGCCCATTCCGGAGTAAATCGTACGATCAGGTCACAACCGGTAGCTTCCTGCCGCCGCACCCCCCGATGGGACGGAGAGGAGCCCGATGACCGATCCGTACCTCCGGGTGCGCGGCGCGCGGGAGCACAATCTGCGCGGGGTCGATGTGGACCTGCCGCGGGACGCACTGGTCGCCTTCACCGGGGTCTCCGGCTCCGGCAAGTCCTCGCTCGCCTTCGGCACGATCTACGCCGAGGCGCAGCGCCGCTACTTCGAGTCCGTGGCCCCGTACGCGCGGCGGCTGATTCACCAGATCGGCGCACCCAAGGTCGACGAGATCACCGGTCTGCCGCCCGCCATCGCCCTGGAGCAACGGCGGTCCGCGCCGGGTTCGCGCTCCTCGGTGGGCACGGTCACCACGTTGTCGAACTCGCTGCGCATGCTGTACTCACGCGCCGGCAGCTATCCGCCGGGCGTCACCGAGCGGCTGGACTCCGACGCGTTCTCCCCCAACACCCCGGCGGGCGCCTGTCCGGAGTGCCACGGGCTGGGGACGGTGCACCGGGTCAGCGAGGACTCGCTCGTCCCCGATCCGTCGCTGAGCATCCGTGAGGGTGCGGTGGCCGCCTGGCCGGGGGCCTGGCAGGGCAAGAACCTGCGCGACATCCTCGACGCGCTCGGCCATGACATCGACGCGCCCTGGCACAAGCTGCCGCAGGAGGCGCGCGACTGGATCCTGTTCACACCGGAGCAGCCGGTCGTCACCGTCCACCCGGTGCGGGACGCCGACCGCATCCAACGCCCTTACCAGGGCACGTACATGAGCGCCGAGCGCTATGTGCTGCACACCTTCGCCGACTCCCGGAGCGAGGCGCTGCGCAAACGGGTCCGGCGGTTCATGACGAGCGCGCCCTGCCCGGTGTGCGGCGGGCGGCGGCTGCGCCCGGAGTCGCTGGCGGTCACCTTCGCCGGCCGGGACATCGCCGCCCTGGCCGCCCTGCCCCTCACCGAACTGGCCCGGCTGCTGCGGGAGACCCCGCATGGGACCGGCTCCGTGGCCGGCACGATCGCCGGGGACCTCGTGTCCCGGATCGAGGCGCTCGGCGAGCTGGGGCTGGGCTATCTGAGCATGGACCGGCCGACGCCGACGCTCTCGGCGGGCGAACTGCAGCGGCTGCGGCTCGCCACCCAGCTGCGCTCGGGGCTGTTCGGCGTCGTCTACGTCCTCGACGAGCCGTCGGCCGGGCTGCACCCGGCCGACACCGAGGCGCTGCTGACGGTGCTCGACCGGCTCAGGGCGGCCGGGAACTCGCTCTTCGTGGTCGAGCACGACATGGCGGTGGTGGCGCGCGCCGACTGGGTCGTCGATATCGGGCCGCTGGCGGGCGAGCACGGCGGCCGGGTGCTGCACAGCGGTCCGGTGGCCGGGCTGGCGTCGGTCGCCGAATCGGAGACCCGCCGGTTCCTGTTCCCCGAGGGGCCGCCGGCCGCCGCGCGCGTACCGCGCGAACCGTCCGGCCTGCTGCGGCTGCACGGTGTCACCCGGCACAATCTGCGCGGCCTCGACGCGGTGGTGCCGCTCGGGGTCTTCACGGTGGTGACCGGTGTTTCGGGGTCCGGGAAGTCGACGCTGGTCAGCCAGGTGCTGGCCGATGTCCTGACGGAACACCTGGGAACGTCCGCCGAGGAGGATCCGGAGGAGGCCGGAGCGGACGAGGTCCCGGCCGGCGGGGGAAGCGCCGCCTCGTACGCCACCTCGGTAACGGGCCTCGAGGCCGTCGGCCGGCTGGTGCGGGTCGACCAGCGGCCCATCGGCCGCACACCACGGTCCAACCTGGCGACGTACACGGGTCTGTTCGACGCCGTACGCAAGCTCTTCGCGGCCACCGACGAGGCACGCAAGCGCGGCTACAACGCCGGGCGCTTCTCGTTCAACGTCGCCACCGGCCGCTGCGAGACCTGCCAGGGCGAGGGGTTCATCGCCGTCGAACTCCTCTTCCTGCCCGGCAGTTACGCCCCCTGCCCGACCTGCCACGGTGCCCGCTACCGGCCGGAGACCCTGGAGATCACCTACCGCGGCGCGAGTGTCGCCGACGTCCTGGCGATGACGGTCGACGCGGCGTACGACTTCCTGGCCGACGTTCCCGCCGCGGCCCGGCCGCTGAGAACCCTGCAACAGGTCGGGCTCGGCTATCTGCGGCTCGGACAGCCGGCCACCGAGCTGTCCGGCGGGGAGGCCCAGCGGATCAAGCTGGCGGCCGAACTGCAGCGCGCGGGCCGCGGGGCGCGCTCGCACACCCTCTATCTGCTGGACGAGCCGACCACCGGGCTGCACCCGGCCGACACCGAACTGCTCATGCGCCGGCTGCACGGGCTCGTCGACGCGGGGAACTCCGTCGTCGTGGTCGAGCACGACATGGATGTGGCGGCCGGTGCCGACTGGATCATCGACATGGGTCCGGGGGGCGGCGACCGGGGCGGGCGGATCGTCGCGGAAGGGGTTCCCGCGCTCGTCGCCCGGTCGCCGCGGAGCATCACCGCCCGCTATCTGGCGCCGAAGATCCCCGGCAGTCCGCCGGTCTGACCACCGACGCCCGCATATCCGGGACTCTTGACATGTACAGGAGGTATCGCTGCACTTGGTGAGGCACCGAGTTGTCCAGACCACTCCCGCGTCATCCCTCTCAGGCAGGAGTCCTCGACCATGCGGTTCTCCCCCCACGCCCGCTTCTCCCGCGGGCCGGCCGCCGTTCTCGGCGTGCTGTTCGGCCTGCTGCTCGCCCTCGCCGTACCGCTCGCGCAGGGGCCGGCGCACGCCGCCGGCGCCGTGCCGCGCACCATTCCCGCCCTCCAGCAGTGGACGGCCGGCAGCGGTTCCTACACCTTCGGCTCCGCCAGCCGGGTCGTGGCCGACAGCGCCTACTCGTCCGCGCTCGGCACCACCGGGCGGGTCTTCGCCGACGATCTGACACAGCTCACCGGGCGGACCGTCACCCTGGTCAGCGGCCCGGCCTCCGCCGTGCGGCCCGGGGACCTGTTCCTCACCCTCGGCTCCACGGACACCACGCTCGGCACCGAGGGCTACGCCCTCACCGTCGGCTCGTCCGTCACCGTCCGGGCCCGGGCCGACGCCGGGGCCTTCTACGGCACCCGCTCGGTGCTCCAGCTCCTCAAGCAGTCCCCCACCATCGCGGCCGGGACGGCACGCGACTGGCCCGCCAAGCCCGAGCGCGGGCTGATGGTCGACGTCGGGCGCAAGTACTTCACCGTGCCCTGGCTGCAGGGCCAGATCAGGGACCTCGCCTATCTGAAGATGAACTACTTCCACCTGCACCTGTCCGACACCTACGGCTTCCGGCTGGAGAGCACCAGCCACCCCGAGATCACCTCCGCCGCGCACTACACGAAGCGGGAGATCACCGATCTCATCGCGCTCGGCGCCCGGTACCACGTCACCGTCGTGCCCGAGATCGACGTGCCGGGCCATATGAACACGACGCTGACCGCCCATCCCGAACTGCGGCTCGTCAACAGCGCGGGCACACCGAGCAACCAGTACATCGATCTGTCCAACCCGGCGGCCTACACCCTCATCCAGGATCTGATCACCGAGTACCTGCCGCTGTTCCCCGCCAAGTACTGGCACCTGGGCGCGGACGAGTACGTCACCAACTACGCCAGTTACCCGCAGCTGCTCAGCTACGCCCGCGCCCACTACGGGCCCGCCGCCACCGCCAAGGACGTCTACTACGGCTTCGTCAACTGGGCCGACGGCATCGTCCGGGCCGGCGGCAAGACGATGCGGATGTGGAACGACGGCATCAAGCAGGGCGACGGCACGATCACCCCGAACGCCGACATCACCGTCGACTACTGGTTCAACTACGGGCTCACCCCGCAGCAGCTCGTCGCGGCGGGCCACACCGTCATGAACTCCAGCTGGACGCCGACCTACTACGTGTACGGCGGCGACAAGCCCAACACCCCGTACATGTACGAGACCTGGAACCCCGAGATCTTCCAGGGCGGCACCACCCTCACCGACCCGTCCCGCAACCGGGGTTCGGTGCTGCACGTCTGGTGCGACAACCCCAACGCCGAGACCGAGCAGCAGACGGCGGCCGGCATCATGACCCCGATGCGTGCCCTGGCGCAGCAGACCTGGGGCTCCCCAGGACTCGTCCCGACGCTGGCGGAGTTCCAGCCGATCGTCACCACTGTCGGCCGCCCGCCCGGCTGGCCCACCGACACCGCCGCCGGCGACCTGGCCCTGGGCCGCCCGGTGACCGTCTCCAGCACCGAGACGCCCGCCTTCCCCGCGGAGGGCGCGGTGGACGGCAGCTACGCCAGTCGCTGGTCCAGCGCCTATTCCGATCCGCAGTGGCTGCGGATCGACCTGGGCAGCAGCCGGGCCGTCAACCGCGTCAAGCTCACCTGGGAGACGGCCCACGCCACGGCGTTCCAGATCCAGCTGTCCGACGACGGCACGTCCTGGAGCACGGTCTACTCCACCACCAGCGCCTCCGGCGGCACCCAGAACCTGACCGGCCTCAGCGGTTCCGGGCGGTACCTGCGGATCTATCTGACCAGGCGCGGCACCGTCTACGGCTACTCACTGTGGGAGGTCGAGGCGTACCACGACGCCTAGGCCGTGTCGTCAAAGTCCCGGCTGCCCGGCGCTTGACTTCAACCTTGGTTCAACTCGCAGGCTGAACACCACATACCGAGCAGCACGCGAGAGATCATCAAGGAGAGCGTCATGATCCTGGTCACCGGAGCAACCGGCAAAGTCGGCGGGCAGGTCGTGTCCCAACTGCTGGGCCGGGGCGCGGCCTTCCGCGCCCTGACCCGCGACCCCGGCGCGGCCCGGCTGCCCGCCGGCGTCGAGGCCGTGGCCGGGGACCTGTCGGATCCGGGGAGCCTGAACGCGGCGCTCGACGGCGTCGACGCCGTCTTCCTGGTCTGGCCGTTCCTCACCACCGAGGCGGCGCCCGGCGTCCTGGAGCGGGTCGGGAAGCACGCGCGCCGCATCGTCTACCTCTCGATGCCGGGAGCGCAGGAGCGGACGGACGGGCCGACGGATCCGATCACCGCGTTCCACGGCGGGATGGAACGGCTGATCGAACGGTCCGGCCTCGAATGGACCTTCCTGCACCCGGTCGGCTTCGCGTCCAACACCCTCGGCTGGGCGGAGCAGGTCCGTGCCGACAGCGTCGTCCGTGATCTGAACGGGGCGCTGGCCCGGCCGCTGATCCACGAGCGGGACATCGCGGCGGCCGCCGTCCGCGTACTGACGGACGGCCCGGACGCCGGGCACGCGGGCGCCGCGTACGTGCTCACCGGCCCCGCTCTGGTGACCCAGGCCGAGCAGGCGCACGCCATCGGCGAGGCGATCGGCCGCCCGGTGCGGTTCGAGGAGATGACGGTCGCGGAGAAGCGGCAGCAGATGCTGACCTGGCTGCCGCCGTCGGGGGTGGACGCGGTCCTGACGGCCTGGGCCGGTATGGCAGGGTCCCCCGAGCCGGTCACCTCCACCGTCGAGGAGCTCACCGGCACCGCCCCGCGCACGTTCCGCGAATGGGCCGCCGACCACGCCGCCGACTTCCGCTGACGCCGTCCGCGGCCGCGCCGTGCCCGGACGGGCGGCGGGACGGGTCAGGCGCCGGGCCACTCCTCGGCGGTGAGCGCGAAGCGCTCGTGGTCACGCCAGTCGTCGTTCAGATAGAGCATGCGCGGTGAGAAGCCCTCATGGCGGAAGCCGAGCCGCTTGGCCATGGCGAGGGAGCGGCCGTTGTCCGGCTGCACGTTGATCTCCAGCCGGTGCAGCCCGAGACCGTCGGGATAGCTGGTGAAGCAGCGGTCGACGACCTGCCGCAGACCCTCGGTCATCCGGCCGGTGCCCGCGTACGGGAGGTAGCTGTCGTAACCGAGAACGCCATTGCGGAACCGGGCCCGGACGATGTTCGCGACATTGACCTTGCCGACGATGCCGCCGTCCTCGTCGTTGATGATCAGAAACGTGCGCAACGACGGACCCTGGCGGCGCAGCAGCTCGTGGAAACCGTCCGGATCCACCGGGTTCCACGGGCTCAGATGATCGGCGGACCGCAGGACGGCCGTGGCGTACGCGTCGGCGTCGCCCGGTCGTGGTTCTCGGATGGATACGCGCATGGCGCCATCATGCCCCGGACGCGAAGAGCGCCCCCTGCTGGGGGCGCTCTTCCGCTGCGGTGCGGGAGGGCGTCAGCCCATGAACTTCTTGAACTCGTCGGGGAGTTCGAAGTTCTGCGCCTCCGGAGCGGCTGCCGCGCCGAAGGGGTTGTCGGCCTGCTCGGCACGGCGGGCGGCCTCCGCCGCCTCGTCCGCCTTGCGCTTCATGGGGTTGCCGCTGCGCTGCTTGCCCTTGGCCTGCTTGACCTGCTTCTTCTTCTTGTTGCCGCCGCCCATGCCGGGCATCCCCGGCATCCCGGGCATGCCGCCGCCCTGGGCCATCCGCGACATCATCTTGCGGGCCTCGAAGAACCGCTCGACGAGGCTCTTGACCGCGCTGACCTCGGTGCCGGAGCCCTTGGCGACGCGGACCCGGCGCGATCCGTTGAGGATCGTCGGGTCCTGGCGCTCGGCCGGGGTCATCGACTTGATGATCGCGGCGGTGCGGTCGACGTCGCGCTCGTCCAGGTTGGCGATCTGGTCCTTGATCTGCCCCATGCCGGGCAGCATGCCGAGCAGCTTGGAGATGGAGCCCATCTTGCGGACCTGCTCCATCTGGGACAGGAAGTCGTCGAGCGTGAACTCCTTCGGACCCTTGGCCAGCTTCTCGGCCATCTTCTGGGCCTCGGCCTGCGAGAAGGTCTGTTCGGCCTTCTCGATCAGGCTGAGCATGTCGCCCATGCCGAGGATGCGGGACGCCATCCGGTCCGGGTGGAAGGTGTCGAACTCGTCGAGCTTCTCGCCGTTGGAGGCGAACATGATCTGCTTGCCGGTCACATGCGCGATGGAGAGCGCGGCACCACCGCGGGCGTCACCGTCGAGCTTGGAGAGCACCACACCGTCGAAGCCGACGCCGTCGCGGAACGCCTCGGCGGTGTTGACCGCGTCCTGGCCGATCATCGCGTCGACGACGAAGAGGATCTCGTCCGGGCTGACGGCGTCACGGATGTCGGCGGCCTGCCGCATCAGCTCCTCGTCGACACCCAGCCGGCCGGCGGTGTCGACGACGACCACGTCGTACTGCTTGGACTTCGCGAACTCGATGGAGTCCTTGGCGACCTTGACCGGGTCACCGACGCCGTTGCCCGCCTCGGGCGCGAAGACCGCGACACCCGCGCGCTCCGCGACGACGGAGAGCTGGGTCACGGCGTTCGGGCGCTGGAGGTCACAGGCGACGAGCAGCGGGGCGTGGCCCTGGCTCTTCAACCAGTGGCCGAGCTTTCCGGCCAGGGTGGTCTTACCGGCACCCTGCAGACCCGCGAGCATGATCACGGTCGGCGGCTGCTTGGAGAACCGCAGCCGGCGGGTCTCGCCGCCGAGGATGCCGACGAGCTCCTCGTTGACGATCTTGATGACCTGCTGCGCCGGGTTCAGCGCCTGCGAGACCTCGAGCCCGGAGGCCCGCTCCTTGACCTGCTTGATGAACGCACGGACCACCGGGAGCGCGACATCCGCTTCCAGCAGGGCGATACGGATCTCGCGCGCGGTGGCGTCGATGTCCGCCTCGGAGAGGCGGCCCTTGCCCCGGAGGTTCTTGAACGTCGCTGCAAGGCGATCGGAGAGGGTATCGAACACGGTGGTTGCGGGTCCTCGCGTCAGGGGTTGGCGGTGGTCGTCCCCCAGGGTATCCGCTGGTGTGCCCTCCATCGCCGGGCAGGCGGGATTGAGCCTGCCCGGCGACGGACGACCGCGGGGCTCAGCGCAGCGCCCGCTCGACCTCGCGGGCGACCTCCGCCGCCCGCACCTCGCCCAGCGGAGCGCCGTCCGCGCCGACGACGTAGAACGCGTCGACCGCGTTCGCGCCGAGCGTGCTGATGCGGGCGGAGCGCACGTTCACCCCGGTCGCGGCCAGGGCGTAGCCGATCCGGTGCAGCAGTCCCGGTGCGTCCTGGGCGCGGATCTCGATCACCGTGGCGACCTGGGAGCTGCCGGCGGCGACCGTCACCCGGGGCGGCGGCGCGGCGAGCGTGCGACGGCGCGGATAGGCCGCCTCGCGTTCGGCGAGACGTGCCTCGATGTCGAGCGAACCGTCGAAGGCCCGCCCCAGGTCGGCGCGGAGCCGGGCGGCCTCCGGCAGCGCACCGTACTCGGCGGCGACCCGCCAGCTGAGCAGCGTCACCGGGCCCTCCCCGATCGGGTCGACGGACCGCAGGTCGGCGGCGCGCACGGTGAGCCGGTGCAGGGCGAGCACCCCGGCGGCCTGCGCGAGCAGTCCCGGCCGGTCCGGGACGGCGAGCAGCAGCTCGACGCCCAGCCCCTCGGGGGTGTTCTCGTCGCCGCCCTCGGGGTCGGGTTCGGCATGGGCGTGCAGCGCGAGCACCGGGCCGCCGGTGCGGGCGGCCTCGACGGCGAGGCGTTCCTCCTCGGCCGTCGGCTCGGCGGTGGCGGGCTCCGGCACCTCGCCGCCCGCGAGCAGCTCCGCGACCCGTTTGACCAGGTCGGCCAGGAGCGAGGCACGCCAATTGCTCCACGCGGCGGGGCCGGTGGCCAGCGCGTCGGCCTCGGTCAGCGCGTGCAGCAGCTCCAGCGTGCCGTTGTCGCGCACCACGTCGGCGACGCCCTTCACGGTCACCGGGTCGTCGAGGTCGCGGCGGGTCGCGGTCTCGATGAGCAGCAGATGGTGGCGGACGAGCAGCGCCAGCGTCTCCACGTCGGCGGGGTTGAACCCGATGCGGGTGGCGACATCGCGGGCGATGACCTCGCCGGCCTCGCTGTGGTCGCCGGGCCAGCCCTTGCCGATGTCGTGCAGCAGGGCCGCCATCAGCAGCAGGTCGGGGCGCCCGACGCGGCGGGTGAGACCGGAGGCGCGGACCGCCGTCTCGACGAGGTGCCGGTCGACGGTCCAGCGGTGGACGGCGTTGCGCTGCGGGCGGCAGCGGACCCGTTCCCAGTCCGGCAGCAGCCGGGTGATGAGCCCTTCGGCCTCCAGCGCCTCCCAGACCTGGACGGTGGCCTCGCCCGCGCCGAGCAGCGTGAGCAACTGCTCACGGGCCTCGGCCGGCCAGGGCACCGGCAGCGGGCGGGCGGCCGCCGCCAGCCGGCGCACCGCGTGCAGGCTGAGCGGCAGCCCGGCCTGGGCGGCCGCGGCGGCGGCCCGCAGCGGCAGTACGGGGTCACGTTCCGGCTTCGCGGCCAGCGCGAGAACGGCTTCGCCCTCGTGCTCGACGACGCCTTCGGCGAGCGGGGTGCGCTCGGCGGGGGCGGCGGCCGGGCCGGAGCGGCCGATGCCGAGCAGACCGCGGCGGCGCGGGCGCGCCTCGCGGGACCGCAGCACCCGGCCGACCTCGCGCCAGGTGACGTCGGCGGCGTAGCCGATGGTGCGGGCGGCCTCGTAGACCTGGCGCAGCAGCGCGTCGGCGTCGAGCAGGCCGAGGGCTTCGGCGACCTGGTCCTGTTCCTGGAGGGCGAGCCGGTCGGTGGCCCGGCCGGTGACCAGGTGCAGGGCGTCACGGGCGTCGAGCAGCCGGGTGCGGGCCTCCTCCAACCCTTCGCGGGGGGCGTCGGCGAGCCAGGACGCGGCGACGGCGCGCAGCGCGGTGGCGTCGCGCAGCCCGCCCCTGGCCTCCTTGAGGTCGGGTTCGAGCAGGTAGGAGAGCTCGCCCTGGCGTTCGGCCCGTTCCTGGCACAGCTCGTGCAGGGCGGGCAGCCGCTTGGGGGCCTGGTTGCGCCAGTCGGCCAGCGTCGCGGTCCGCAGGGACGCGGTGAGGGACGGATCCCCCGCGATGTGCCGGGCGTCGAGCAGCCCGAGCTGGACCTTGAGGTCCTCGGCGGCGGTCCCGCGGGCCTCGGCGGCGGTGCGGACCGAGTGGTCCAGGTCCAGGCCCAGGTCCCAGACCGGGTACCAGATCCGGTCGGCGAGCGCGGAGATCCGGTCCTTGGCGACGGAGGAGTCGTAGAGCAGCAGGAGGTCGAGGTCGCTGCGCGGGGAGAGCTCGCCGCGCCCGTAGCCGCCGACGGCGACCAGGGCGTATCCGGCGACGCCGGTCTCCCCGGCCGCGCCCGCGGCCAGCCCCGCCAGCCATCTGTCGGTGAGTCCCGACAGGGCGGAACGGCGCGGCGGCCCGGACCGCGCCTCCTCGTTGAGGAGACGCAGCCGGGCCGCCGCGTAGCCGCTGGGACCCTCAGGGGTTCCGGCGGCGGATTCGTCGTCCGCTTTCGCTTCGACGCTTTCCGTCACTTGTGCTCCAGCGCTGGGCGCTTGTTGCCAGATCCGGTCCGAATGAGCACGGACCAGTTCTAGAGGGCGTCCGGGCCGCGTTCGCCGGTGCGTACGCGGACCGCTGTCTCGACCGGGATACTCCACACCTTGCCATCACCGATCTTGCCGGTGCGGGCGGCCTTGACGATGACTTCGATCAGCTGATCGGCGTCACTGTCCTCGACCAGGACCTCTATACGGATCTTCGGCACCAGGTCGACGGTGTACTCGGCGCCACGGTAGACCTCGGTGTGGCCGCGCTGCCGGCCGTAGCCGCTGGCCTCGGTGACCGTCAGGCCGTGCACCCCGAAGGCCGACAGGGCTTCCTTGATCTCGTCCAGCCGGTGCGGCTTCACAACTGCCGTGATGAGCTTCACGCGTCCACCTTCTTGTCCGAGGCGCCGGCCTCGCTGCTCGTGCTGCCGGGGACGGGTACCGCGGTGGTACGGACCGTGCCGCCGCCCGCTCCCGCGAAGTCGTACGCCGTCTCGGCGTGTTCGATCTGGTCGATGCCGGTGATCTCGTCGTCCTCGGTGACCCGGAAGCCCATGACCAGGTCGATGAGCTTGGCGAGGATCGCGGAGGCGACCAGGGAGTACCCCAGGACCGCGCCGACGCCGACCGCCTGCTTGCCGAGCTGGTCGAGGCCGCCGCCGTAGAACAGGCCCTTGGCGGTCTGGCCGACGCCGCCGGTGGCGAAGAGGCCGATGAGCAGGGAGCCGACGATGCCGCCGACCATGTGGACACCGACGACGTCCAGCGAGTCGTCGTAGCCGAACTTGTACTTCAGGCCGACCGCGGCGGCGCACAGCACACCGGCGATCAGGCCGACGGCGATCGCGCCGAGCGGGGAGACGGAACCGCAGGCGGGGGTGATGGCGACCAGCCCGGAGACCGCGCCGGAGGCGGCGCCCAGGGTGGTGAAGGAGCCGTGCCGGATCTTCTCGTAGGCGAGCCAGCCGAGCATCGCGGCGGCGGTGGCGACCTGCGTGTTGGTGAACGCGACGGCGGCGACGCCGTCGGCACCGAGCCAGGAGCCGGCGTTGAAGCCGAACCAGCCGAACCACAGCAGGCCCGCGCCGAGCATGACCAGCGGCAGGCTGTGCGGCCGCATCGGGTCCCGCTTGAAGCCGACCCGCTTGCCGATGACCAGGATCACACCGAGGGCGGCGGCGCCCGCGTTGATGTGGACCGCGGTACCACCGGCGAAGTCGATCACGCCGTACTTGAAGAGCCAGCCGTCCGAGCCCCAGACCCAGTGCGCGACCGGGAAGTACACGACCGTCGCCCACAGGGTGATGAAGAGCGCCCAGGCGGTGAACTTCACGCGGTCCGCGAGCGCACCGCTTATCAGCGCCGGGGTGATGATCGCGAACATCAGCTGGAAGACGGCGAAGACGTAGACCGGGATCCCGTATCCGGGCCACAGCTCGGCGATGCCGATGTTGCGCATCCCGAGCCAGTCGGTGCCGCCCATGAATCCGTTGCCGGAGTCGAAGGCGAAACTGAATCCGTAGAGCGTCCACAGAATGGTGATGATGCCGAGGCTGATGAAGCTCATCATCAACATGTTCAGCGCACTCTTGACGCGGACCATGCCCCCGTAGAAGAAGGCCAGGCCCGGTGTCATCACCATGACCAGGGCGGCGCTGAGCAGCATGAACGCCGTATTTCCGGTATCGAGCTTGGGCGCATCAGCGGCAAGCGTCAGGATGGCTGGTGCCATCGGCGTCTCCTCGTCATCCGAGCGGCCCTGCGGGACGGTGCTGGGTGGGCCGGTTATCGCCCAGAGGTTGTCCCAGCCGGGTTTCGCCCGATGCCGCAGGGTGTTTCGACGCGGTGACGAAGAAGTCCTATGTGTTACGTGAAGATGAACCGCTCCCGGCAGGAGCGGGCGCCGTATACGGGACCGGCCGCGGAAGGCACCCGGTTGACCAGGCGTGGGGGAGCCGAGTCGGGCTGATCGGGTGGCCTGCCGCGGCCGGGGTTCTGGAGGGATCCGCCGGTCAGGCGGTTTCGGCCACTTCCGGGAGCTCGACCGCCAGCCGCTCGGAGAGATCGATGACCTCCGCGATGTCTCCGAAGTCGCGCATCGCGGTGTCGGCGGTCTTGCGGATCCGGGTGTTCACCCGCTCGGAGCGCACTTTTCTGGCCACGGAGATGGCCTTGTGCGTCATGTCGGCGGCCTGTTCCGGGTTCCGCTCCAGGAGGTGGACAGTGGCCATACCGATGAGGTTGAGGGCGTACGCCCGCTGGTGGACGGAGTCCTGGCCGAAGAGCTCGACCGCCCGCTCCATCACGGGGTGGGCGAGCGAGGCGTAGGTGGAACTGCGGCCGGCGACGTAGGCGAGGTCACGGTAGGAGTGGGCGTTCTCCGCGTTCAGCTCGGCCTCGTTGAAGAAGCTGATCCAGTCCGGGTCCTCGCCCTTGCGGGCGTCGGTGAAGGAGTCCTCGGCCATCCGGACGGCCCGGTGGCACTTGCTGACCTGGCCCATGTTGGCGTAGGCGCGCGCCTCGACGGCGTGCAGCATCGCCTGCGTGGTGGCGGTGGCCGAGTCCCGGCTGCCGTACTGGGCGAGGTGGATGAGTTCCAGCGCGTCGTCCGGCCGGTTCAGATGGATCATCTGGCGGCTCATGCTGGAGAGGATGAACGCGCCCAGCGGCCGGTCGGCGGCCTCCTTGGCGGCGTGCAGCGCGAGCACGAAGTACTTCTGCGCGGTGGGCTGCAGACCGACGTCGTAGCTCATCCAGCCGGCCAGCGCCGCGAGGTCGCCGGTGACCCGGTAGAGCCGCTTGGCGACCGCGTCCGGGTGCGACTCCTGGAGCAGGTCGGTCACCTCGTGCAGCTGGCCGACGACCGCCTTGCGGCGCAGTCCGCCACCGCACTGGCTGTCCCAGGTGCGGAACATCACGGTGGTGGTCTCCAGCAGCTGCAGCTCCGGCTCGGACAGCCGGTTCGGCCGGTTGCCGGTGTCCCGGGGCACACTGGCGGCCGGCGCCGGGAAGCCGCCGAGCGAGGGGGGCACCAGCCACCGCTGCATCGGCTCGACGAGGGCAGGTCCCGCCGAGAGGGCCAACGAGGCCCCGAGGAAGCCGCGGCGGCCGAGCATCAGGTCGCTACGGGAGAACTCGTTGATCAGCTGGACCGTCTGGGGGCCCGCCCAGGGCAGGTCCACGCCCGATTCCGACGGTGACTGGTGCGCTGACCGCAGTCCCAGGTCCTCGACCGGGACCACGCAGCCGAACCGTTCGGAGAACAGCTCGGACATGATGCGCGGGATCGGCTCGCGCGGCTGCTCACCGTCGAGCCAGCGCCGCACCCGGGAGGTGTCGGTGCTGATGTGGTGGGCGCCCATCTGCCGCGCCCTGCGGTTGACCTGACGGGCCAACTCGCCCTTCGACCAGCCACTGCGCACGAACCACGAGTTCAACTGCGCGTTGGGCTGCTTGTCCTGTGTGCCGCCCACCGGTAGGCCCCCATCCGAGTCGCCCAACGCCCTTACGGCCAAGGCCCGCTGAGTCCAGGCCCTGCTGCCTTGCCTCCGGCATACCCGGAGGGGACACATGTCTGGCGCTCACGAACCGAAAGTAATCCTACGATCACCCATCCGGCGAGTGCCACAGCGGAAACGCCACCATTCGCCACCCCTTCGAATGAACTCGTCTGCGGCTGTACACGATTCACTTGACACACCCCGGTCAGGCAGGGGCGTAACCATCGGCGACTGCGATCCGTTGGGGGTGTCATGGGTTTCACGATCGGCGGCATTCGGGATATCCGGGCCGGCTCGCGCCGCCGGGAACGCGCCACGGCGTGCACCACGGTGGCGGAGTACACGGGGTTGTGCGGTTGGGCGGTCACGCCGGGAGCGCGCGCCGTCCGGGGCGGCGGGGCCTGCTCGTGCGGTGACCCCGGCTGCAAGGAACCGGGGGCGCATCCCCTGGTGTTCGCCGACGAGATCCCGGCCGGCGCGACCCTGGAGCAGGCCACCGAGGCGTGGGACCAGGTGCCGGGAGCGGCCGTACTGCTGCCGGTGGGCCGGACGTTCGACGTCATCGACGTGGCGGAGCAGTCCGGACGGCGCGCCCTGGTGCGGCTGGAGCGGATGGGTCTACGGCTCGGTCCGGTGCTGGTCACCCCCACGGGCCGCGCGCAGTTCTTCGTGGCGCCGGGCGCCGCGGCCGAACTCCCGCACCTGCTCTACCGGATGGGCTGGGACGACGCCGACCTCGACCTGCGCTGCCTGGGGCTCGGCGACCACGTCACGGCCCCGCCGTCCGACCTCGGCGGGCTCGGCCCGGTGCGCTGGCTTCGGTCACCGCTGCTCGACTCGGTGCACCAGCCGCCCGAGGCGCGGTTACTGCTCGGCACCCTGGCGTACGTCTGCCACCGCGACCGCACGCCCGGCCCCTGGCTCGTACGGACCTGAGCCCGCACCGCACCCGGCACGGAAAGAAGCCATCACCCGGAGAGGTGCGTAAGGGGCGCCCTCCAGGGAAGGGCGCCCCTTACGTATACAACCGCTCGTACACCGCTCGCGTCGGTGCGGGTCAGTCGCCGATCAGGGCGTCGACGAACGCCTCCGGCTCGAAGGGCGCCAGATCGTCCGGGCCCTCGCCCAGCCCGATCAGCTTCACCGGAACGCCCAGCTCACGCTGGACCGCGATCACGATGCCGCCCTTGGCGGTCCCGTCCAGCTTGGTCAGCACGATGCCGGTGATGTCGACGACCTCGGCGAAGACCCGGGCCTGGACCAGCCCGTTCTGCCCGGTGGTCGCGTCGAGCACCAGCAGCACCTCGTCGACCGGGCCGTGCTTCTCGATGACCCGCTTGACCTTGCCCAGCTCGTCCATCAGACCGGTCTTGGTGTGCAGCCGGCCCGCGGTGTCGATCAGGACGGTGTCCGCGCCCTCGGCGATACCTTCCTTCACGGCGTCGAAGGCGATCGACGCCGGGTCGCCGCCCTCGGGACCGCGCACGGTCCGGGCGCCCACCCGCTCGCCCCAGGTCTGCAGCTGGTCGGCGGCGGCGGCACGGAAGGTGTCCGCCGCGCCGAGCACCACACTGCGGCCGTCGGCCACCAGGACGCGGGCGAGCTTGCCGGTGGTCGTGGTCTTGCCGGTGCCGTTGACACCGACGACCAGCACGACGGCCGGGGTCGTCTCGTGGCTCTCGGTCTTCAGCTCGCGGTCCAGCGAGGGGTCGACCAGGGTCAGCAGCTCCTCGCGGAGCAGGGCGCGCAGATCGGCGGGGGTGCGGGTGCCGAGCACCTTCACCCGGGTACGCAGCCGGTCCACCAGCTCCTGGGTCGGAGTGACACCCACATCGGCGGTGATGAGGATGTCCTCGATCTCCTCCCAGGTGTCCTCGTCGAGGTGCTCGCGGGAGAGCAGCGCGAGCAGCCCCTTACCGAGCGTGTTCTGCGAGCGGGACAGCCGGGAGCGCAGCCGCACCAGGCGGCCGGCGCTGGGTTCCGGCTGTTCGAGTTCGGGAGCCGCGGGTACCGGCAGCTCCTCCACGGCGACCGGCGCGCCAGGCGTCTCGGGGAGGACGACCTCTTCGATCGTCCGGCGCGGCTCGTCCCGTGGGACCTCCGCTTCGTCCCCGACGCGTGGCTCGGCGGGCGGCGCGGTGATGGTCGGCGTGCTCGGCGGCGCGGGCGGCAGCTGCTTCTTGCGGCGGCTGCCGACCACCAGTCCGCCGGCGGCGACGACCGCGACCAGGGCGATGACTACAGCAAGGATGACGGTTTCCATATCTTTCCCAGTATCGGTCACGTGCGCGGGTGGCCGCGACAACGTGGCCCTCCGGGCCGGTCCCGGGTGCCGGCCGGTGCGGGCCGTTGCCGGGTCGGGGCCGGGCTCTCCGGCGTGGGGGTCCGAAATCGACTATTTACGGTCCCCCGACCTTCGGCCGGGGGTGCCCCCAGCGGCCCACGAATAGCTCGGCATTTCGGACCCTCCCCCGACCTTCGGCCGAGGGTGCCCCCAACTGCGATTCCGGCCCCTTGCGTCCGATCCGGGCCGGGCCGGGGCGGGCGAGCCGTGCGTGGTCCCGCGGGTCCACTCCTCTATCAATCTGACGCTGCGTCAGTTAGCGTCCGTCTGGTCCATCCCGGCGAAGGGAAGCGTCCGCCATGCCCGTCACGGTCATCCGTTTCAACCTCGTCGATCCCGCTGCCGAGCCCGCGTCACTCAGTGCCCGCTACAAGGCGGCCCTCGAGATGGCGGCCTACGCGGACGACCGCGGCGTCGGCACCGTCCAGACCGAGGAGCACCACGGCGCCGCCAATGGGTGGCTGCCCTCGCCCCTCACGTTCGCGGGCGCGGTCTTCGGTGCCACCCGGCGGATCGCGGTCACCGTCTCCGCCCTGATCGGCCCGCTCTACGATCCGCTGCGGCTGGCCGAGGACATCGCCGTACTGGACCTGCTCAGCGGCGGCCGGCTCGTCACGGTGGCGGGGATCGGCTACCGGCAGGCGGAGTACGACCAGCACGGCCGGGACTGGACGCACCGCGGCAAGCTCCAGGACGAGGTCCTGGAGACACTGCTCACCGCGTGGACCGGGGAGCCCTTCGAATACCGCGGCAGGACGGTGCAGGTCACGCCGCGACCGTTCACCCAGCCGCATCCGCTGCTGCTGGTCGGCGGCAGCTCGAAGGCGGCCGCCCGCCGTGCCGCCCGGCTCGGTCTGCCGCTCTTCCCCAGCGCGTACCTGCCGGAGCTGGAGGCGTACTACCAGGAGCGGCTCGCCGAGTACGGCACCGAGGGCTGGTGCATGATGCCGCCGGCGAAGGTCCCGCTGCTGCACATCGCCGAGGACCCCGACCGCGCCTGGGCGCAGTACGGCGAGCATCTGCTGCACGAGGCGCGGATGTACGCCTCCTGGCAGTCGGCCGACATCCGCTCCGCCGTGCGCTCGGCCGCCACCGGCGTCGAGGAACTGCGCCGCGAGGGGGTCTACCGGATCGTCACGCCCGACGAATGCGTCGCCCTCGCCGAGGCCGGCGGGGACCAGGCGAGCCTGGTCCTGCACCCCCTGTGCGGGGGCATGCCGGTCGACGAGGGCTGGCGCAGTCTGCATCTGCTGGCGGAGCAGGTGCTGCCGCGTCTCAAGGACTAACCCATCTCCTCCAGGGTCTTGCCCTTGGTCTCCTTCACGAACTTGAGCACAAAGGGGATCGAGAGCAGGGCGAAGCAGGCGTAGATGACGTACGTCCCCGACAGGTTCCAGTCCGCCAGGCTCGGGAAGCTCGCGGTGATCGCCCAGTTGGCGATCCACTGGGCGGAGGCCGCCACGCCGAGCGCCGCGGCGCGGATCCGGTTCGGGAACATCTCGCCGAGGAAGACCCAGACGACGACACCCCAGGAGAGGGCGAAGAAGAGCACGAAGACGTGGGCCGCGATGAGCGCCACGGTGCCCTGGGTGTTCGGGAGCGTCCCGTCGGCGGTCTTGGCGGCGAAGGCCCATGCCTCCAGTGCCAGGGAGACGGTCATACCCGCAGAACCGATCAGCGCCAGCGGCCTGCGGCCGATCCGGTCGACGAGGAGGATGGCGATCACGGTGCCGATGATGTTCACGATCGAGGTGGTGAACGAGTACAGGAAGGAGCTGCTCGGGTCGATGCCCACCGACTGCCACAGCGTGGACGAGTAGTAGAAGGCCACGTTGATGCCGACGAGCTGCTGGAAGACCGAGAGTCCGATACCGATCCAGACGATCGGCAGGAAGCCCATCCGGCTGCCGAGCAGGTCACGGAAGGTCGACTTGTGCTCGCTGCGCATGGCGTGTTCGATCTCGGCCACCCGTGCGTCGAGGTCGATGTGCTTGCCTTCGACGTCTTCGAGCACCTTCTTGGCGTGGGCGGTCCTGCCGGCGGAGATCAGGAAGCGCGGCGACTCGGGGATCGCGAAGGAGAGCAGCCCGTAGAGAACGGCCGGGACGACCATCACGCCGAGCATGACCTGCCAGACCTCCAGGCCCATCAGCTGCCCGCGCTGGTCGCCGCCGGCCGCGTTCAGCAGGCCCCAGTTGACGAGCTGCGAGACGGCGATGCCGATGACGATGGCTGCCTGCTGGAAGGAACCGAGCCGGCCGCGGTAGGCGGGCGGGGAGACCTCGGCGATGTACGCCGGGCCGATCACCGAGGCCATACCGATGGCGATACCGCCGAGCACCCGCCACATGGCGAGGTCCCAGAGGGCGAACGGCAGCGCGGAGCCCACGGCGCTGACCGTGAAGAGCGAGGCGGCGATCTGCATGACGCGGATACGGCCGATGCGGTCGGCGATCCGGCCGGCCGTGGCGGCGCCGATGGCGCAGCCGATCAGGGCGATCGCGATGACCTGGGCGAGGGTGCCGGAGCCGATGTCGTACTTGCCGCGGATGCCCTCGACAGCGCCGTTGATCACGGCACTGTCGTAGCCGAACAGGAAGCCGCCCATGGCGGCCGCCGCGGTGATGAAGATGACATGGCCGAGGTGATCCGGATGGGCCAGACGGCCTTCCCGACCGGCCACAGGTTCGGTACTGGTCAACGTGGACTCCTGGGGCTCGGCGGTGAGCCCTCACATGAGGGGCTGGATCCTCCAGTGTCAGCCGCCCCCCGGACGGCCACCACTCGAAGATAAAAGTGACGCTGCAGAGACTATGCCTTCAAGTTTCGAAGTCAACAGGGGGCCTATCTACCCATCTGGCGTAGATGAGCACATGGCTCAGCCGCTTGAGTTCAGCAATTGAATGCATATGGGCCTAGGCCAGCTTGCGCTTGCCCTCACGCAGCCGCTGGCTGATCACTTTGGAGACCCCATCGCCCTGCATCGATACGCCGTACAGGGCATCGGCGACCTCCATCGTCCGCTTCTGGTGCGTGATGACGACAAGCTGTGAACTCTCCTGAAGCTCCTCCATCAGCCCGATCAGCCGCTGCAGATTGGTGTCGTCCAACGCCGCCTCGACCTCGTCCATCACATAGAACGGACTCGGCCGGGCCTTGAAGATCGACACCAGCAGCGCCACCGCGGTCAGCGAGCGCTCACCACCCGACAGCAGCGACAACCGCTTGACCTTCTTCCCGGGCGGCCGCGCTTCAACCTCCACACCTGTGGTGAGCATATTGTCCGGATCTGTCAGCATCAGCCGGCCCTCGCCACCGGGGAAGAGCCGGGAGAACACCCCCTCGAACTCCCGCGCCGTGTCGTGGTAGGCCGCGGAGAAGACCTGCTCGACGCGCTCGTCGACCTCCTTGACGACCTGCAGGAGATCCAGCCGGGTCTTCTTCAGGTCCTCCAGCTGCTCCGTCAGGAACTTGTGGCGCTCCTCCAGCGCGGAGAACTCCTCCAGTGCCAGCGGGTTGACCTTCCCCAGCTGCTGGTACGCCTTCTCCGCGGACTTCAGCCGCCTCTCCTGCTCCGCGCGCACGAACGGCTTCGGCCGGTTGCGCGGGTGCTCCGGATCCTCGGGCAGCTCCTCGCCCTCGGCGGGCAGCGACGGCGGCACCGGATGGTGCGGGCCGTACTCGTCGACCAGCCCGGACGGCTCGATGCCGTGCTCCTCCAGCGACCGGGTCTCCAACTGCTCGATGCGCAGCCGCTTCTCGGCGCCCAGCACCTCGCCCTTGTGGACGAAGTCGGTCAGCTTGTCCAGTTCCGCCTTGAGCTCCCGGCCCTGCCGGCGCTCCTCCCCCAGCTGCGCCTCACGCTCCGAGCGGGCCCGCTCGGCCGCCCCGCGCTCCTCGTCGGCGCGGCCCAGCGACACCGTCACGTACTCCAGCAGGGCACGCGCACCGGCCAGCACCGCGGCGGCCACCCGGGCCTCGTACTCCAGCCGGGCCCGGCGCTGCTCGGCGCGGGCCCGGGTCTCACGCTCGATACGGGCCGCGCGGTCCAGCCCGTCCGCCCGCCCGGCCAGCCCCTTCACCCGCTCCTCGTGGGTGCGCAGCTGGAGCCGCGCCTCCATCTCGGTCTGCCGCGCGTTGGCCCCGTCGGCGGACAGCCGGTCCCGTACGGAGGTGTCCGGCTCCTCCTCGCCGGGTGCCTCCACGGCCTCCCCCAGCCGCACCGACAGTTCCTCGAACTCCTCCATCGCCGCGGCCAGCGACTCCTCGGCCCGCCCCACGGCGGCGGCGCTGCGCTCGGCCTCTCCCCCCGCGGCGCGTGCCTGGCCGGCGAGCCGCCCCAGCTGCTGGGCGACCGACGACTTCTCCTTCTCCGCCGCCCGCCGCGCCTGCGCCAGCGAGTCCACGGTCCGCGCGCACGCCGTGCGCCGCTCCTTCGTCTCCCGCTGCTCCTCCGCGAGCGACTCGCACAGCGCCGCCAGCCGCTCCAGCTCACGGGCCGCCTCGTCGACGGCGGCCCGCACCTCCAGCAGGCTGGGCACGCCCGCCGACCCACCGTGCGCGAAGTGCGCGGCGAGCACATCGCCTTCGGCGGTGACGGCGGTGAGTTCCGGCTGCACGGCCACGAGAGCCTCCGCCTCGTCGAGGCTCTCCACGACGACCGTGTCACGCAGGAGACGGCGGACGGCGGGGAGCAGATCGTCAGGCCCGCCGACCAGCCCGGCCGCCTGCCGCGCCCCCGCGGGCAGCGGGGCGGTTTCCGCACGCGCGTGCGGTACGGAGGCGGCGGCCACGGCGGCCTGCGGCAGCGTCGCCGACTGGGATCCGGTGGCCGGGCGGTGGGCAGGAGTGCCGGCGCCGGGAACACCGGGCCACACCTCGGACGACGTGCCGTCCGCCAGCAGCAGGGCCGCACGGCCGGCGTCGTCCTTGCGCAGCAGCCGCAGCGCGTCGGCGGCGGCCGCGGGGCCCGATACGGCGATGGCGTCGGCCGCCGCACCGAGGGCGGCGGCGACGGGGATCTCGAAGCCGGGCGCCACGGTGAGCAGTTCGGCGGCGGGACCGAGCAGGCCGGTGAGCCGGTCGCCCGCGGCGAGCAG
>NZ_JAAGLX010000051.1:0-48947 GCF_010548325.1 Streptomyces sp. SID13666
TTCCATGACCAACAGGCGCTCAAGAAGGTGTGGCACTGCCTGGCACGCTTCGGAACATCCGAGCAACGCAACGCGTGATCAGGGACGCATTCGGACAGTTCCAATACCCGACTCCACCATTACACGTGCACCGCACCCGGGTCGAGGACGCCTGGGTGGCCGGCAACGAACGGGCCGCGCGGCGGCTGGGAAGTCTGGTCCGATGAAGTGGAACCTGCGGCTGACGGCGGCGAACCACGGCGTCTGGAAGGCATCCGACCTGCAGCGGACCCTGGCCGAACACGGCCTGGTGATCTCAGCGGGGAAGATGTCGGGCCTGTGGTCCGGCCAGCCGGCCTCGCTCAAGCTCGACGACATCGACGTCATCTGCGTGGCCCTGGGCTGCGAGATCACCGACCTCCTGGTCCCCGAACCCGAGAAGGTGTCCCGGCCAGGACACCGCGACGGGCAGCAGGCGGCGGTGGCTTCCGGCGGCACGGCGCCGACCGTGGTGCCCCGGCGCCGAGACGGCCGCTCTCTTCCCCCGATGTGACGGGCAACAAGACGATGACACCACCGCGAACGGACAAACCGGCGTCTTCCTGCAAGGCCTGCTTCTCCTGGGGGCAACTGCCCGGATACTCCTGCCGGGCCTGCTTCACCTTCGCCACCCTCCACGAGGTGGGCCAGTGCTCGGCCTGCCACCGGTCAGTGCCCACCAAGAAGGGCTACTGCCGACTGTGCTGGCTGCAGGCGAGCCTGGAGGCCAGGGCCAACGGAGAGGTCGTCGTTCTCGCTCCCTATCTCGCACAGCTCCAGCACCAGCAGTTGTTCCTGGCCAGGATGCATCGCATTCGCCAGCCCGGCCCCCTGCTGGGCAGGGCGGGCCGCCGTCCCGCGCGACACACACCCGAGCCCGCACGCTCGCCGTCCCCGTGGATCCAGATGTCGTTGCTCGACGCGGCCCGGGACTACCGACGCTTCGATCGGCGCCGTGACCAGGACCTGGACAACCCCTGGCTCGTCAAGGCACGCCATTTCGCGCGGGAGTTCGGCGAGGCCCGGGGCTGGACGCACTGGACCGCCCGCGAAGTCGACCGCGCACTGGTCATCGCCCTGTCGGGGTTCAGCGCCGGAGACAGCGTGCGCTACTGCGAGTTGCTCCCGGCTCTGCGGGAACGCGGACTGAACACCGGACGCACCACCGAAGTCCTGGACCGCCTCGGCCTGTTCCAGGACGACAGGCCCACCGTCGCGCGATGGCTGGACCGCAAACTCGAGGGCGTCGCTCCCGGGATCCGCCACGATGCCGAGGACTGGGCACGCACACTTCGCGACGGCGGACCGCGCAGCAGGCCTCGGGGCCAGAGCACCGTCTGGAACTACCTCAGCAGCGTCTGTCGGGGTACACGTGAACGTCCCCAGCCTCGTACGGATGAAAAGGGACAGTTGCTGATGCGGTGAGACATGCTGCTCGGCACTCTGATGCTTGGTCGATTCGGGCGGCGGAGGGGGCTGGCAGTGGTCTTGGATCCGCAGCGTTGGCTGGAGCTCCGGCGCTTTCGGGGCCTGCTGGAGTCCGGGGCGATGAGCCTGTCGGAGATCGCCAGGGAGACCGGGCTGGACCGCAAAACGGTCCGTAAGTACCTGTCGGCGCCGGGTCCGGCGACGCCTCCGCGGCGGTCGCCGAGTGGGCGGTCGCGGGCGAGGGTGATCGACGAGTTCGGGCCATTGATCGACTCGATGCTTCGGGCCGAGGTCCTGATGAAGGCCGCGGTCATTCATGAGCGGTTGGCCCAGGAGTACGGCTTCACTGGCAACTACCAGCGAGTCAAGCTCTACGTCCAGACCTCCCGGCCCAGAATCGCCGAGGAACTCGGCATCACGCCCAAGGAACTGGCGGGGATGCACCGCCGGTTCGAGGTGATTCCGGGGGCCCAGGCCCAGGTTGACTGGGGTGATGAGGGCAAGATTCTCGCTCACATGGGCATCGCGAAGGTCTACTCCTTCCATATGACGTTGTCGTATTCGCGGGACCCGTTCTGCTGCTTCACCACGAGCCAGGACCTGCAGACCTTCTTCGACTGCCACCGCCGGGCCTTCGCCCACTTCGGCGGGGCTCCGATGACGATCGTCTACGACCGGACCAAGACCGTCGTCCGCCGCCACGTTGCTCCTGGTGAGGCGGTCCCGCTGCATCCGGAAGCGGTCGGCTTCGCCGGCCACTACGACTTCGACATCGACGTGCTGGCCGCCTACCGGCCGCAGGGCAAGGGCCGGGTCGAGCGGCAAGTTCTGATCGTCCGCGATCACGTTCTGTCCGGCCGGTCGTTCTCCTCCGTCGAGGAGATGGACGCCGCGTTCACCGCGTGGGTGCCGCTGCGGCGGGCCCAGATCCACAAGACGCACCGGGAGGTCATCGCGGAGCGGGCGGCGAGAGATCACGCGGCGCTCAAGCCGCTGCCGTCGGTTCCGTACTTGGTGGCCGAGCGGCAGCTGCGGCACGTCGGCAAGGACTGCCTGGTCGCCTTCGACGGGAACCTCTACTCCGTGCCGGCCCGGCGAGTCCGTGCTCGTCAGCTGGTCGAGGTCCGAGCCACGAAGTCCCAGGTCATGCTGCATGGCACCCTTGCTGACATCCATGGCAGCACGCTGCTTGCCGCCCACCCCCGGGCGATCGGCCGCGGTGCCCGTGTCGTCGATGAGTCGCACTGGGACGGTCTGCCCACCGGTAAGAACCGTCGGACCACCACCGGCGACATCCCCATCCAGCCTCGGCAAGAGCGGCCGCGGGGCGAGGAGACCGGCCCGCTGCAGGCCCTGCTGAACCGGGCCGCGGCCACCCGGATCGAGGTCGGGCGCCGACCGTTGTCGGTCTATGACGAGCTGACTGGCACCCGTCCCTTCACCACCCATCGAGCGACGAAGGAATCCTCTTGAGCGAGCTGACCGGCAACCGTATCCGCACCACGGCCGGCAAGCTCGGCCTGCCCCACCTCGCGGAAACCATCAACGAGTTCACCCGCCGGGCGGACGAGGCGAAGATGGGCTATCTCGACTTCCTCGACCTGGTCCTCTCCGAGGAGCTGGCTGTCCGCGACGACCGCCGGTTCCGGCAGGGTCTGCGACTCTCCCGGCTGCCGCACCACAAGACGCTCGATGAGTACGACTTCTCGTTCCAGCCCGACCTCGACCCGCGCAAGGTCAAGGACCTCGCCACGCTCTCGTTCGTCGAGGCCAAGGCCAACGCGGCTCTCCTGGGCCCGCCGGGGGTGGGTAAAACACACATCGCCGTCGCTCTCGCGGTCGCGGCTTGCCGGGCCGGCTACTCGGTCTACTTCACCAGCCTCGACGACATGGTCCGCAACCTCAAAGCCGCCGAAGCCGCCGGCCGCCTGGCCAACAAGCTCGGCACCTACCTACGGCCGGGTGTCCTCGTAGTCGACGAGGTGGGCTACGAGATCCTCGAACGCGGAGAAGCCAACCTGGTCTTCCAGGTCATCTCCAAGCGGTATGAAAAGGGCTCGATCATCCTGACCTCGAACAAGACCTTCAGCGAATGGGGACAGGTGTTCGGTGACGAGGTCCTGGCCACCGCCATCCTCGACCGCCTCCTGCACCATTGCGACGTGATCTCCATCAACGGCCCCAGCTACCGGCTCAAGAACCGACTCAAGGCCATCGAGCGGGACACAGACGTGGCCTGACAGGCCACGTCGCGAACCGGCCGGCGGGGCGGCCCCTTTTAGGGTGGCATCAGGAAAGTCTGCTGATCAGCTCGGAGATGCCATGCCCTTGAAGATGAAGTTGAGCGCGATAACACTAGATTGCCCTGATCCACTGGCTCTGGCGGTGTTCTATCAACAGGCCACCGGCCTTGAGCCGCACCCGAAGTCGGACGCTGACTTTGCCGGTCTCAACCGTGAGGATGGACTCCTCATAGGCTTTCAACGGGTCGACGACTACCGGGCGCCGAGCTGGCCTGATCAGGCCGTTCCCCAACAATTTCACCTTTGCTTCGACGTCGCGGACCTGGACGAGGCGGAGGCTCGGTTGCTGGAGCTGGGAGCAGGCAAGGCTCATCACCAGCCGCATGAGGACAGGTGGCGGGTCCTCACTGATCCGGCCGGGCATCCCTTCTGCATCGTCAGGGGCTGACGCAGCCGTGCTCCCGCACACGACATAGCTGGGGACGTTCATCCGTACGCGGTTGGGGAGGTTAGGTAGTACGCCGACAGCGTCGCACCCGTGCTCCTGGCATGGTCGAACGACCACGACCACCTGCGGGAAGTCACCCGCGAGGAGCTACGAGCCGTCGCCGAAGCGCGCCAGGGCAGCGAGCTCCACCACACGCTCAGCGCTCTGCGGTCGCTGTTCCGGCACTGCAAAGCGACCGGGACCATCTTCCGGGACCCCACCGTCCGGATCCGCCGCGGACGCCGCAGTTACGCAGTGATCCTTCCCCTCGATGCCAGCGAGATCCACCGGGCAGTCGCCGCCGCGACCACCCCCACCGCCAGGGTCGTGATCCTGCTGGCCGCCATCCACGCCGCCCGGTCCAAGACCATCGCCGAACTCCATGTGGACGACATCGACCTCGGCCAGCGCACGCTCGTCCTGGCCGGACGCGCCCGTCCCCTGGACGACCCCACGCGCCAAGCGATCACCGACTGGCTCGACTGCCGCCGACAGCGATGGCCGAACACCGCCAACCCCCACCTGCTGATCAACCGGCGCACCGCACTGGGGACCGAGCCGGTCGGCCGGCTCTGGCTCACAAGCCCTCTCCGCCACCAGGTCGCCACCCTGGAACGACTCCGCGTCGACCGCCAACTCGAAGAAGCCCTGACCCACGGCCCCGACCCGCTCCACCTCGCCGAAGTCTTCGGCATCGCCGAGATGACCGCGATCCGCTATGCCACCGCAGCCCGCCAGATCCTGGAGTCCTCCGCGGAAACCGACTCCTCACCTTCAACCCGAACCCAGGGGCCCGCCAACGACCAGCACGCCAACAGACCCTCGGGTTCCCGCTGAGAACCCCTCAGTTCGCCGGAACCCACGGCGGAGTCACGGTCGCGTAGCGGTGCCGGCGTTTGAGAGCGAAGTCGTCGACGCCGAGCACGCGCGGGACGCGCAGCGGCGTCACCACCTGGCGCATGAGCATGCGCAGGGCAGTCGAGCGGGAGATCGCGCAGGCCAGAACGCGGCAGAGGCGGGCGCCCGCCCGGCCCGCTAACGACTTGACCACGAAGTTCAGTTGGTTGGTCAGGCGGGTGGTGCGGCGCTGGTAGCGCTCCACGACGCCGGGAACCTGTTCGCGGAACGTCTGCCGCGGGCAGCCGAGCACCGGGCAGACCAGACGTCGGACGCGCACCAACACCACGACCCGCCGCCCGTCCACCGGCACGTCCGCGACCACCCGCCCGTGGAAGCCATGCACCCGCCCCGTCGGCTGCCCACACAGTGGGCACGGCAACGGATCCCCCCTGGTCCGCGCCGACACCCGGATGACCCTGCCCTCATCCTTCACGTTCTCGACGACGAGGGCCGACAGTCCCGAAAACACCACACCCACAAGCTCGTTGACATCAAGCATGCCATGTCAACGACGGCAGTCACACTTCGTTACCACCGATTACGGGACAGAGCCTGATTCATGACACACCCTTGCCGCCGAGGCAGAGCATGACCGGGCGATGATCGCTACGGTGGACTGGAAGCTGAAGCCCGTCGGATGATGAGCCGGGTCTTGGTGTTCGTGGGCTCGATCAGTCGGTTGCTCAACTCCTCGATGTTCGCGTTCAGGATGGCGCCGTAGTGACGCTTGATCTTGCCGGCGAGTTCGACGAAGGCGGGGATCCGGCATCGTATGGCTCACGACAGCCAGTGGACAGGCTGTCGTGAGCCAAAACAGGTCACTGGCGCAGGATGGGCGAACTACTTGACGGCGCTGGCCGAAGCTCTTGCTCAGCGGTTGGGCAGTGGGCCGGTCGCGGACCGGTTGGCTTCCGGTCGGGCGTGGATGTCAGGTGGGCAGGGTCCACCGCTGGTTGGTCCCGGCGTTGCAGTCCCGGATCTCCAGCTGGGTGCCGTTCGTGGTCGAAAAATTCGGGTCGTCCAGGCAGCGGCCGGACTGGACACTCTTCAACGAGCCGTCGGGCTGCTGGACCCATTGCTGGTTGGTGCCGCCGTTGCAGGTCCACAGCTGGACGGGCGTGCCGTTCGCGGTGACGTTGCCGTTGACGTCCATACACTTACCGCCGAGCACCAATTGCCCCGCCAGCGTGGTCCAGTTCTGCGCCGCGCTGCCGTTGCAGTCCCAGACCTGTACGGGCGTTCCGTTGGTCGTCGAACCGCCGCTGTCATTGGCGCACTTGCCGGTGAGCCCGGAGGCGACCGCACCTGTGAACGCCCGTCCCGGCAGGGTCCACTGCTGCTTCACGCTGGCATCGCAGTCCCGGATCGTCAGCTGCGTTCCGGCAGTTGGTGAGGAGTACTGCAGGCAGCGGCCGGATTGCACGGCCTTGAGGGTGCCGTCGTTCTGCGGCACGAACTGCTGGTTGGTGCCACCGTTGCAGTCCCACAGCTCGGCAGGGGTGCCGTTGGCGGTGGCCGTGCCAGTGATGTCCAGGCACTTGGCGCCGAACATGAGGCTGCCGCCGCTCCAGGTCCAGGTCTGTGAGGCCGCACCGCCCTTGCACAGCTCAACCTGCACGCGGGTGCCGTTCACCATCGAGGCGCCGGCGGCGTCCGCACACCGATCGGCCGCGCCGGCGATCGCGCCGACGTGCGACGTGGGCGCGAGGGCGAAATTGTCGAACTGCTCGGTCTGGTACCCGGTCACACCGAGTCCCGCCTGGCCGCTGGAATAGGCGTAGTCGGTCGCCTTGCCGACCACCGTGCTGTCGATCTTGGCGGTGAGCGTCGCGCCGTCCATGGTCAGCGCGATGCTGTGCCAGCTGTTCAGGCCGGGCGCGGTGACGGTGCCGGATGCCAGCGTTGTGAATGCCCAGCCGGTGTCGCTCTTGACGATCGACCAAGTGCCGGCGTCCGACAGGCGCAGGTGGTAGGCGTTCAGGCCTTTGTTGCCGGTGGCCTGCTTCCCGACTCGGCCCAAGGCCTCGACGGTGCCGGGTTGCTCGAACTTGACGTCCGCGCTCACCGTGTAGTTCCCCCAGGTCCCGTCACCCATGATCGAGTACGGTCCGGTGTAGGACTCGGTCGACCAGCGGATCGGCTGGGTCGGGCTCATCTGGCGCAGGCAGACGCCCGCTCTGGCGCCGCCGCACGAAGTGGTCTGGAACGCGCCGTTCATGTCGGAGAAGTACTTCGGCGACGTGCTTGGGGCCGCGGTCTCGAAGTCGTCCGAGTACGGCAGAGCCAGCGAGGCGGCGGCCGGCGGCGTCGCGGCGCCCTTGGCCTGGCCGGTGGTGGTGGTGACCGTGTAGATGTAGTTCGGCTGCAAGGTCAGGGTGTAGCTGCCGTTGGCCGGCGTGAGGTCCGGTTGACGCACGAAGTAGTCCGCGTTGTTCGTAGAGCCCAGGTTGGTCGCCCACACGTGCACCTTCCCGGTGGACAGCCCGCCGCTGACGGTGAACGTCGCGCTCTGTGCTGCCGATGCCCCGGTTGTCTCGATCACCGAGCTGTAGTCGCTGCCGTTCGGCGACATCAGCGTCACGTAGCTGCCGTTGGCCCGGTTACCGCCCAGGTAGCTGCTCGCCGAGTCGATGTAGCGCCAGCCCGGCGCTACGAACTGCGTGGTGTGCGCGGTGGCCCAGGTCTGCAGCCCTATATGGTAGTTCCCCGACCACGGCTGCGCGGCAACGGACATGCCGACGGTGGCATACGACAGGTTGGGGTAGATCGCCGCGAGGACCGGCCAGTTGATGAACGAGGTCATCTTGCCGTCGATGTAGCCCCGATTGATCCCCCTGACCAACGCCGGCGCGCCGGCGTCGGCGTCCAGCGACCCGTTCTCCGAGGCCCACAGCGGCTTGCCCAGCGCCTGCGCGTTGGCACTGCTGGGACAGCTCGTCTGCGCGGACAGCCACCCGCACGGGTAGTGCGAGCCGATGATGTCAACGGCGTTCTTGAACGCCGGGTCCGCGGTCATCGCGTCGGCCACCTTCCAGCCGACGCTGTCGTCCGCGACGACCTTCGTCTTATAGCCCTTGGAGACCAGCGTCTTCTTCAGGTTCACATACCAGGTCTTGTTGAAGCCGCGTTCGTTCCAGCCCCCTATCTGGTCGACGGTCAGGTTGTGCTGCGCCGCGCAGCCCATCCACGACATCAGGTAGGCGATCATGTCGGAGGACCAGAAGTAGGGCTTCCCCGGGCTCGGGTTGGCCGCGTCACCGGTCCCGATCCAGCCGGGGGCACCCCAGGCCAGGCCGTAGATATTGATCGCCGGGTTGCGCTTCCTGGCCTGTTCGGCCAGCCACCACTCGTAGCCGTTGCCGCAGTCCACCGCACCCCTGACGTGTTCGATGCTCGGTTCGGCTCCGTCGGTCGACTGGGTGTCCCCGCCGATCTCTAGCTTCAGCACTTGCAGGTTCGCGCCGTAGTTCGGCTTGAACAGATAGTCCAGCAGCTGGGTGCGCTGCGGCTCCGGATAGTCGATCAGCAGGCGGGAGTTGCCGCCGCCGCCGGAGGCGGCGCCGACGCCGTCGTAGGCAAGTCCCGCCTTCGTGCCGTCGACCATGATCGACGTCGAGAGGGCCGCGGCCCGCGCAGTCGACGCCGACACGCCGGGCAGGCCACCGAGGAGGAAGAGGAGGAAGGCGAGAGCCGCTGGAAGAGCGGCGGCCCGTCGCAGGGGCGAGTTACGCATGATGACTCCAGATACGCGTTGTCGTGATTCCTGATGGGCGTCCGTGGGCTGGATCGCGTGTGCGGACGTTCTGAACGAGATGCAGGCGCGAGAGTCCACGCCGGTTGATCACCTTGCGCCTGGCAGCAGGTGTTTCGCCATGTGACGGTTCTGCCGCTCCCGCGCGCTCGTGGGGAGCGGCGCAGGTCCACGGAAGCGTCCTCCGCTGGTTGGTGTCGGCGTCGCAGTCCCACGATCTTCAGCTGAGTGCTGTTCATGGTCGAGAAATTCCGGTCACCCAGGCAACGCCCGGACCGGACGCCCTTCAGGGTGCCGTTGGGCTGCGAAACCTGCTATTATGACGGGCCCCCGCCGCAGATCGCCAAACTGGATCAGGGCACCGCCGGGTGGACTGTGCTCCGCAACGCACCTGCACAGGCCGTTGATCCGGAGGGTGTGGTCGGCGGCCACGGCCCAATTCTGGGACGCGTTCGCGTTGCCGTCGGGGCCGCGGCGGTGCCGCTCGCGCTGGATTTCCCAGTGACGTCGACGCACTCGCCGGCCAGGGCTGAGGTGATCGGGCCGAGTGGTGGGAGGCCCGCCAAGGCGTGTGGATGCCGATGCCGGGGAAGTTCAGCCGCGGTGGCCCCGGCGCCGCCGGCGTGCACGTCGTCACCGCGGTCGCCGTATCCGCGGGGCGGGGCGGCCCAGGTATAGCCGTTGTAGGCGATCGCGGGTCGGTGTCGTTGAGGCGGTTGGTGTTGAGGACCGAGAAGGACCGCGCCTCGGAAACGCGTCATGTGCACCTCTCAAGTGATGGGGATCAAGCGAGGCGGTGTCGCCCCGCACGACATCCGCGACGGCGTCGTGGCGTTGTCGGTTTTGCAGACTGTTACAACGTGCGGACCGTCACGGCCAGCGGGCTTCACGATAGGGACGAGGTCGCGGGAGAACGCAGCGGTGAGAGGACACTGCTGCGCACCGCCCGATGACGACGATCGAAGGACCGGGTTCGATGGCGGACGTTACTGTGGGCAGCCGGGCATCTGGGGCTCGATGGAACACCTCGGCACCGAGGCCGTCAAGCCCCTAAGGCTCAATACATCCGACTTATGTCCGACGGTCGCATAGCGATCACTTGATCGGCGTGCAGAAAAGTCAAGGTAGAAGGCCTGCTCCAGGTTGGACGAGCGTCCACGGCCGGCGAGACATCGGATTGCAGAGTGCGACGTCTGCCACTGGCTGCCTCCGTTGATCAGACTCCTGAAGCTGAGCGCCGTCCTTCGCGACGCCGCCACCGGCACGCTCATCTCCGTCCCCGTGGCTCTGGGGCCCTCCGACCGCGTCATCGTCAAGGTCGACTCCAGGGACTACTACCTGAGCCCGGAGGACTGGCGGCGTACGCAGGAGCGCCGCGCGATGCTGACGGCGCCCGGATGGGGAATTGCGGGATCGTCCACATCGGGGCCCGGGGCGAAGAAGCGGATGCGGCAGTCTCGGTGTCATACGGGCCTATTCGGCGACCGTGAAGAGGTTCTGCTCGACGTGGTTCAGGGCCAGTCGTACAGCGCCGAGGGCGACGGATTCGTCACCGAGGATGGAAGCCACGACCTCGGGCGGGAAAGGGGTGAGGTCTGCGAGGTGGCGCCGGACCGGTTCGATGAGCAGTTCGCCGGCTTGGGAGATGCCGCCGCCGACGACGACCAGCTCCGGGTCGACGGACAGGACCATGATGGCCAGGCCCGTGGCCAGGTCCTTGCCGAAGGCATCGACGATATCCAGCGCCTCGCAGTCGCCGCGCCTCGCTGCCTCGAAGGTTTCCTGGACGTGGTCCCCGGTGTCATCGCCTGCTTGACGGTTGAAGCGGCGGTAGGCACCTTCCCAGCCGAGCAGGTCGAGAGTTCCGATCTCACCGGCGGCCCCGTGGTGGCCCCGGTGAGGAACCCCGCCTATGAGAAGGCCGGCGCCCATCCGCCGTCCGGCGAACATGTAGACGATGTCTGTGGCGTGCCGCGCCACGCCTCGCCAGTGTTCGGCGAGCGCGGCCAGGGCGATGTCGTTCTCGATCGCCACCACCTCGGCGGCGGCCGGGGGGAGCATTTTGAGCACTTCGGCGCGCAGGTCGAGGCCTGTCCATTGGGGCAGTGCTGTGCTGAGTTTGACGTGCCCGGCGTCGTCCACGATGCCGCTGGTCGCGGCGACGGTGCTCAGCAGGCGGCCTGGTTCGATGCCTGACGCGGTCAGGCATCGGCCGATCGTCTCGCTGGTGGCGGTCAGCCGCTCGGTGGCGGACGTCACCGGGTCGACGGCGCAGCGCGTGGTGGCGACGGCGTCCCCGAGCAGGTCGGCGACGACGGCCAGGACTTTGTGTGCGCCGATGTCGACGGCCAGGACGTATCCCGCCTCGGCGCGGAACCGGAACCTGCGGGCCGGGCGGCCCACCTGGCGCGGTCCGTCGCCGTTCGGGAGAACCTCGACGGCCCAGCCCTGATCCAGGAGATCGTTGACGACGTCCTCGCAGGTCGGGCGGGACAATCCGGCGAGTTTGACGAGCTCGGTCAAGGTGAGCGTGCCGCCGCTGTGCAGACTGCGCAGCACCGCCACGGAGTTGAGCCTGCGCAACTGCGAAGGGTCCCCGCCTCGGGCATTGCCCACAGCTTCCTCGTTTCGCTTTGGCTCTTGACAGGGTCTCGAGAGCGCTACTACCTTCCGACCCACCAAATATTAAAAAAGGTTTCATAAAAAAACAAGCTAGACACCCATCCGACCTATCAGACCTCGAACTCATGTCGGGGCAAGGAGGGATCCACATGCGCAAGATACTGGCCCCCAGCGCGATCGCGGTCACCGCGGCCCTGGTGCTTGCCGGCTGTGCCGCCGGCGGCAGCGGCGGCAAGGCATCCACCGGAAGCGGAACGAAGGCCGGCGTCACCCTGACCTTTCTGACCTTCGAGACCCCGAACCTGACGGCGAAGTACTGGGACGATGCCATCGCGCGGGCCTCGGCGAAGGTCCCGGGCGTCAAGATCAAGAAGTTGGTCGCGCCGTCGGCCGACCGGGTCGGGTACACCAAGCAGCTCGCGGCGTCCGGCCAGCTCCCGGACATCATGATCGCGGTGTCGCCGAACGGCTTCGCGCAGGCCGGGCAGCTCGCGCCGTGGAGCGACACCCAGCTCACCGACTTCGTCTCGCCGCACGCCAACCCGATCGGCGGCAAGGTCTACCAGCTGCCGTACAACACGCAGCCCACGCCGTTCGTGTACTACAACAAGGCCGACTTCGCCGCGGCCGGGATCACCGCGGAGCCGAAGACGTACCAGGACCTGTTGGACGACTCCGCGAAGCTGAAGGCCAAGGGGATCACCCCGTTCGTCGTCGGCGGCGGCGGCAAGGACACCTGGGCCGACATGTACCCGCTGATCGGCGCGGTGGCCACCGACACGTACAAGCAGACGCCCGGCTGGCTCGCGCAGAAGGCCGCCGGCACGGCGAAGTTCACCGACCCGGCATTCACCAATGCCGCCGCGAAGATCGCGGATCTGGCCAAGGCCGGCTACATCGACACCGCCGGGCTGTCGCGGTCCTACGCCGCCACCGAGCAGGCGTTCCGCGACAACAAGGGCGCGATGTACCCGATGGGCTCGTGGTTCGCCGCGTCCGCGGACGCCAAGGCGCCGGGCTTCGGCGTCGGCGTCTTCGCCTGGCCCTCGGACGACGGCACCCTCGCGGTCCCCGCCTACACCGGCGGCGGCATGAGCGTCTCCTCCAAAGCCGCGGACGTCCCGCTGGCCCAGAAATGGGCGCTGGCGTTCATGCTCGACAAGACGTCGCTGGACAACTCGGTGAAGACCGACGGCTCGATCATCGCGCTCAAGGACTACACCCCGCCGGCCGGCATGGGCCCGGTCTACACCGAGACCGTCAACCTCTACCAGGCCGCGGTGAAGGCCAACGGAATCGTCAACGCCTTCTCGATCGAGACCGGCGACGGCTCGATGCCCGCCGGGCTGGCCGACAAAGCCGCGGCCGGCGTCGCGGACCTGATCAACGGCAAGAAGTCGGCCTCCGGGTTCGGAGCCTTCCTCGACGCCGAGTGGACCAAGTCCAACCAGTAGGCCTTCCGCATCGCCGGCTCCCGCCGGACCCGGACCCCCAGACCTGGCCAGACCAGCCGTTCGACGAGAAGGCGAATCCGATGTCCACCACTCTCGCGCCGCACCCGCGCGGCGAGACCACCCAACGGCCGGGCGGGGCGCCGTCCCGCCGCCGGTCGGCCCGGCTCCCCAAAGCACTGCACTTCCTCACCTTCGGCGTGCCGGGCCTGGCGGTGTACCTGGTCTTCGTCCTGGTGCCGATCGCGATGGCGGTCGGTACCAGCCTGACCAATCGGAACCCGGCGAACCCGCCGACCAAGTGGGTCGGGTTCCTCAACTACACCCGGCTGTTCTCCGACGACGACTTCCTGAAATCCTTGCAGAACACGCTCGTCATCACCGTGATCGTGACGGTCGTGGCGAACGTCGGCGGCCTGGCGATCGCGATGCTCCTGGACCGGCGCGGCAAGCTCTACAATGCCCTGCGCGCGGTGTTCTTCACACCGGTGATCTTGTCCTCGGTCGTGGTTTCCGTGATCTGGCAGACGATCCTGTCCGACGACGGCCTGCTGGACTCGATGCTGCGAAGCCTGGGCGTGAAGCACCCGCCGGGCTGGCTGTCGAACCCGGACTACGCGCTGTACTCGGTGGCGTTCATCATCACCTGGCAGATGCTCGGATTCTGCGTCGTGATCTACCTCGCCGGCCTGCAGGGGGTTCCGCAAGAGCTGACGGAAGCCGCCGAACTGGACGGAGCGGGCCCGGCGGCACGGTTCAAGAACGTCACCTGGCCGATGCTGGCCCCGGCGCTGACGATCAACACCGTCATGCTCCTGATCACGGGCTTCAAGGCTTACGACCAGGTCCAGGTCATCACCAACGGTGGGCCGGGCAACGGCACGACGTCCACCGTCGCCTTCGATGTGGTGCAGACGACGTTCACCGGCAACCACATCGGCTACGGCTCGGCGATGGCCGTCGTCATGCTCGCGATCATCGCGGTCGTCTCAGCAGTCACCCTCCGGGTTCTCCAGCGACGGGAGATCACGCTGTGAACACCCTGACACCCATCCGCACCGGCCCTGCGAAGACATCCTGGTTCCGGCCTGTCGCGGCACTGCTCGTGACGGCCGTCTTCTTCCTGCCGCTGTATCTGGTCCTGGCCAACGTCTTCAAGCCCGGCGCGGACATCACCGCACACCCGGTCAGCCTCCCGATCCCACCGACCCTCGCGTCCGTCAAGGCCGTGGTCACGCGCCCGGACCACCTGTTCTGGTACGGCCTGGTCAACAGCGTCGAGGTCACCGCGATCTCCATCACGGTCTTGACGATCGTCTCGGCGATGCTCGGCCACTACCTGGCACGCGCCAAGGGCGTCATGCCGAAGGCCGCGCTCGGAATCCTGCTGTCCGGCCTCATGATCCCGCCCTCGGTGATCCTGGAGCCGGTGACCGACGTCCTGCGCAACCTCGGCCTGATGACGACGGTGCCGGGCCTGGTCCTGGTCAACGTCGGCTACTACGTCCCGTTCGGAGTGTTCGTCTTCATGGGCTTCGTCAAGACGATCCCGATCGAGCTGGAGGAGGCGGCCTCCTTGGACGGCGCGGGCCGGTTCCGCACCTTCTGGCAGGTCGTGTTCCCGCTGCTGCGCCCGGCCTCCGCGTCCGTCCTGATCTTCCTGGGTGTGTGGGTGTGGAACGACTTCCTGAACCCCCTGATCATCCTCGGCCCGGAAACCGGCACGACGGTCACCGTCGGCATCTACCGCGCGATCGGCGAGCACCAATCGGACTTCGGCGCTGTCTTCGCCCTGATGTTCCTCGCGACGCTGCCGATCCTGGTCTTCTACCTGGCGTTCCAGCGCCACTTCGTCAAGGGCCTGACCGGCGGGGCGACCAAGGGATGACCCTCCAGGAACACCGATCCGCCGCCAAAGAACTCACCACGGGAGCACCTCCTTTGACCAGCACCACGGACGCCGTGCCGATGGACCTCATCACCGGCGACCTGTCCGCACCGATGGACCGCCCGCTGTCCGTCGTCGTGCTCGGCGCCGGGGCGCGCGGCTCGGCCTACGCCGATCTGGCGGCCACCCGGCCCCAGCAGGCGCGGGTCGTCGCCGTCGCCGAGCTACGGGACGGCGTCCGCGCCGCCTTCGCCGCCCGCCACGACATCGACGCGAAATTCCGCTTCGCCGACTGGCGCGACCTGCTGGACCAACCGCGGCTGGCCGACATCGCGATCATCGCGGTCCAGGACGCCGACCACGTCGAGGCCGCGGTCGGGCTGGCGGACCTCGGATACCAGCTGCTGCTGGAGAAGCCGATGGCGACGTCTGAGGCGGACTGCGACGCGATCGCCGAAGCTGCGCGCCGCAACGGCACGGCTCTGGCCGTCTGCCACGTCATGCGCTACACCCCCTACACCCTGGCCCTGAAGCAGCTGCTGCTGGAAGGCACGATCGGCGACATCGTCTCGGTCCAGCACCTGGAGCCGATCGGCCACTACCACTTCGCGCACTCCTTCGTCCGGGGCAACTGGCGCACCGAGTCGCAGTCGTCACCGCTGCTCCTGGCCAAGTCCTGCCACGACCTCGACTGGCTGTGCGACATCGTCGGGGGACGGGTGCGGCGGGTGTCCTCGTTCGGGTCGCTCACGCACTTCCGGCCGGAATCAGCCCCCGAAGGCGCCGGGGAGCGGTGCATCAGCTGCGCGGTCGAGGACGGCTGCGCGTTCTCGGCGAAGCGGATGTACACCGAAGGCCTGCGGCACGGCGGGACCAAGGCGTATTTCGCCCGGATCGCGACCGGTGGCGACCTGCGCCCGGAGACCCTGGAGGCAGCCCTGGCCGAGGGGCCGTACGGCCGCTGCGTCTACCGCAGCGACAACGACGTGGTGGACCACCAGGTCGTGAACATGGAGTTCGACAGCGGAGTGACCGTCTCGTTCACGCTGACTGCCTTCACGCCGCTGGAGAACCGGCACACGAAGATCTTCGGCACCCGCGGCCAGCTCACCGGCGACGGCCGCAAGATCGAGGTCTACGACTTCCTCACCGAGCGCACGACCGTCATCGACACGTCCCTGGACGGCTCCTCGGCCGCCGAGGGCCACGCCGGCGGCGACGCGGCCCTGCTCAACGCCTACCTCGACGCCCTGCACGGCGGCCGCCCCGAACTCATCGTGTCCGGCATCGACACCGCGGTGGCCGGCCACCGCGTGGTCTTCGCGGCCGAGCGGGCCCGGCACACCGGAACGGTCATCGATCTCTGAGACTCCGCCGCGCCGAGCACGAAGAACGCGGCGGGCGGTAGCACCCACATCCGCATCATCCGCATCCGAGCACATCCCGTGAAAGGACGCACCACGATGACTGCAAGAACGACCGAGCGGCACACAAGATCGAGAACTCGACTGGTGGTCGCCGGCACGGCCACCGCCCTGCTGATCGCCGGAACGGCCGGCCTGGCGGAGCCGGCCGTGGCGGCGTCCCCGGCGGCGGTCGCCCCGAGCGGTTCCGGCCTCACGGTCGACGCCGGCTATCTACGGGTCGGCCTGGACTCCACCGGCCAGGTCACCAGCCTCATCGACAGTCGCAGTGGGGCGAACCGCGTCGCTACCGGGCACGGCACGGCACCGTTGGTGAGCCTGGTCGTCGGCGGGCAGCAGGTGCAGCCCACCGCGGTCACGCTCGGCGCCGGCAACACCCTGGTGTTCACGAACGCCGCGGCCGGCTACGAGGTCGACGTGGCCGTTCAGGACCAGACGACGTATGCGACCTTCGCGGTCACCAAGCTGGTCGCGCCGACCGGCGCCGACGTCCAGACCCTGCTGTGGGGACCGCTCCCGACCAACGTCACCGGCACCCTCGGGGAGTCGGCCGGCGTCGCGCACGACGCCGGGTTCGCCATCGGGATGAAGCCGCTCACCGACCGCACGGAAGGCGGCTGGCCCCGCGAGGACACCACCCTGGGCTGGGAGGGCGAGGTCTCGGCGAACCCCTCCCACCTCCAGGTCGCACCCCTCGAAGAATGGAGCGCCGGTGCCTCGACCTCCTGGGGCACGCTGCTGCGCGCCTTCACCTTCGACTACACCAAGCAGCGCGCCCGGCGGAACAACTCCGGATACGCGATCCCGGTCGGCCCGCTCCCCGGTGCGCTGGGAAGCATCGTCGGCTCGAAGGTCGCGCTGTTCGGCACCACGCCGGACCTGGTGCCCACTGTGCTGTCGCAGATCGCCGGCGGCCAGAATCTGCCGTACCCGACGATCGGCGGCCAGTGGCAGAAGACCGCGCAGGCCACGTCGAAGTCCGTTCTGGTGCTGTCGGACCTGAACACCGGGAACGTCACCGCCGCGGGCAACTTCGCCAAGGCCGCGGGACTCGACAGCCTCTACTCGCTGCCCGGCGGCTCCGGCCCGTGGCAGTCGGCCGGGCACTACCAGTTCGGCGCGAGCTTCGGCGGCAGCGACAGCGGAGCCACAGCGTTGGTGAACGCTTCCAAGGCGAACGGCGTTGCGGTCGGCGCCCACACCCTGTCGGACTTCATCGACCCGAACGACGGCTACGTCACGCCGAGATTCAGCCCGGATCTCGCGCTCGGCCAGAGCACGACCTTGACCCGGCCGATGGCCGCAGGCGACACCACCCTCTACCTGTCGAGCTGCGCGCCGCTGGCCTCGGGGCTGTCCGGCAGATCCCTGCTGATCGGCGGCGAGATCGTGATCTACGCGGCGTCGAGCCAGGTCGGGAGCGAGTGCCAGGTCACCGGCCTGAACCGGGGCGGCTGGGGAACGGCCGCAGCCGTCCACGCGACCGGCGGCACCGTCGCCCGCGTGCCGCAGAACGGCTACGGCGGAGCACTCGGCGGACTCAACATCCTCGACGCCATCGCCACGCGCTTGTCCACCGCCTGGAACACGACCGGCATCACGACGATGTCGTTCGACGGGCTCGAATCCGCCTCGCAGTCGGGGTGGGGACAGTACGGCATGGCCCGCCTGGTGAACGCGACGCAGAAGCAGCTCGCGCACAAGGACGGATTCCTGTCGGAGACCAGCCGCATGGGCTCGAACATCTGGGACGGCCTGTCGCGGGCGAGCTGGGGCGAGGTCGGCGTCACCTCCATGAACCAGGTGTTCATCAACAACGCGTACTACCAGGCCAACTACCTCCCAGGGATGCTCGGCTGGATCTCACTGAAGGGCAGCAACAGCCTGGCGAGCGTCGAGGACAGCCTTGCGCGCGGCGCGGGCCTGAACGCCGGGGCGGGCTTCCAGACCTCGGTGTCCAACCTGACCGCCAACGGCCAGAACACCGCCACCCTGCTGAACGCGGTGAAGCAGTGGGAGACGGCCCGCAACCTCGGGGCCTTCACCGCCGCGCAGCGGGCCCAGCTCCGCGACCAGACGACGCACTGGCACCTGACGGTAGTGACCGCGGGCCGGTCGTGGTCGCTCCAGCAGCTCGACAGCTCGGGCGCCCCGATCGGCGCGGCGCAGACCGTGAGCGTCCCAGCCCCGGCCTTCGCCACGACCGCACTGCCGAGCATGACGGCGGGGCAGCTCTATGAGGCACGCGTAATCACGAACGTGCCCTCGACCGTCCGCTACACCGTCACCTCGGGCACCCTTCCCGCCGGCCTGCAGCTCAACGCCGACACCGGCGGCATCACGGGCGTCCCGACCTCGGGGACGGCGTCGACGTTCACCGTCACCGGCACCGGCGCACCCGGCACCGGCACCGCGCAGGCCACCTACACGATCGGCGCGCCGACGGGACCGACCACCGGACCGCTCGACGTCACCTCGGCCTTGAACAACGTGGGGATCACGTCGCAGAGCAATGTCGCGCCCGGCAACTTCGACGGGTACGGCAACAGCTTCTCGGCCGAGCAGCTGGCCGCGGCGGGTGTCACGCCCGGCTCGACGGTGACCTCGCAGGGATTCTCCTTCGTGTGGCCGAACGCGGCCATGGGCACCGCTGACAACGTCAAGGGTGCGGCGACGATCCCCGGAGGCAGTCGCGGCGGCAGCACCCTGGCGTTCCTCGGCTCGGAGGCCGGAGACGTCACCGGCACCGTCACGGTCACGTACACGGACGGCACCACGAGCACCGGCACCGTCGGATTCCCGAACTGGACCGACTCCAGCGCCACTGAGTTCGGCGCGACGCTGGCGGTCTCCACAACGGGCCGGAACAGGCAGAACGGGTACGGGAACACCGACCACGCCTATCGGGTGTTCTCCAACACCATCGCGATCAATCCCGCGAAGACCATCGGGACGGTGACCCTGCCGGGGAGCGCGGCGATCCACTTCTTCGCTCTGACTGTCGGGGCCTGACCTCAAGAAGGATCAGCGTCTTGTTGCGGTCCCGCGGCAGCAGCAGCCCCGCGAGGTACTCGCGGAACCCCCGGCGCTGTGCCAGGGTGGACAGCAGGTCATCGAAGCGTGCGGCGTAGGCCTCCAACGGGCCCGGAGCGGGCGGACACGGCAGACGACGGGTCATCACAAGCCCCGCGGAAGCGCGGCGACGTTCCTCCGGTTCCGGCCTACTACGACTCTGATTCGCCGTCAACAAACCACCGCTAGTTGAAACAAGCTGGGGCCATGATGACCATCATGCAGTCGCACGGCTCCGAGTGACGGGGCTGTGCGCGGGACGCCGGGAATGCGGGGAATGCGCGGATGGACCTGGAGTTGCGGCACCTGCGGGTGCTCTGTGCCATCGCCGACTCCGGGAGCGTGAGCCGGGCGGCAGCGGTGCTCGGCTACTCGCAGCCGGCGATGAGCAAGCAGCTTCAGCGGATCGAGCAGTTCTTCGGCGTCGCGCTCTTCGAGCGCAACGCCTGCGGTGTCGAGGCGACCCGGCGCGGCGTCGAAGTGCTGACTCAGGCGCGTGACGTGCTGGCGCGCGCGGACGCGATTGGACGCTGTCCGGCCCTGGAGAGCACGGGCGGACTGCGGAGGCTGCGACTGGCTGCCACCAACTCGCCTGTGTTGCCCGGTATGGTCGCCCGGCTCCGCAGCCTCATGCCCGAAGACGCACTCAAGGTGGGCAGTGTCTACGCGGTCTCGGAGATCGTCGAGTTGTTGGAGCAGGGCGAGCTGGACGCCGCGATCGGCGTGGACTACCCGGGGCGGGAACTGCGGCACGCCGCCACGGTCAGGCATCGTGGCATCGCCACCGAACCGACGTTCGTGGCCGTGCCCGCGCGGCACCGGCTCAGGCACCGCGCGGAGGTCGCCTTGGCCGACTTCGCTGAGGAGGCGTGGTTCGTGACCCCCGACGACGGGGTCGGCTGGCCCGGGGTGTTCTACGCAGCCTGCGCGGAGGCCGGTTTCACCCCGGCCGCGGTGCACGAATACCTCGGCGAACAGCTGCAGTTGCAGTACATGATCGCCGACGGCCTCGGTGTCGCCGTCGTGCAGGCGACGACCCGGCCGATCCCCGGTGTGCTCGTCAAACCGCTGACCGGCACGCCGCTGTGGTGCCGCTACCTGCTCGCGTGGCGGCGGGAGAGCGTCACCGACGCGCTCGCGGAGGTGCTCTTCAGCTCCGCCGCCGCGTCGTACCGGGACCTCATCGCTAAGGCGCCGCACTTCCAGACCTGGACGTCGCGGGGCTGAGCGGCTACGGCTGATGCCCGATGTTATAGCAGCATCCCGCACTGTGCTATATCCCACCTCATTGCCTGTGGTCCATGACGGTGAGACGGTGCATCTCACGCCTCAGCACCCCCCCGAGGCGCATCCGTCCACCAAGGAGTTGGGATGCGTCAACGCTTCTCCCTGCCCGGATTCCTGGCAGTCGTCCTGGCGGCGAGCACCGCGTTCGTCGGCCTGCTCGCCACGCCGAGTCTCGCGGCACCCGCTGCCCGACCGGTCCACTCGTCCCCGGGCCTGACCCGCCCGCTGCCACCAGCCGGCCAGCGGACCGGCAGCGCCGCCGACCAGGCAGCGGTGCAGGGACAGCGGCTCCCCGCCACGCCGGGTACAACCGCGCCGGCCGTTTCGCAGTTGGTCGGAGCCGACACGGGCCAGAGCCAGAGCACCGAACTCCCTGCCACGATATCCAAGCCGCCGCCAGAGGCGCTGCGTGGCGCGCCCATCCTGTCCATGCCAAGCGCCTCGACGCCACGGCCGGCCAGCACCAGGCCCGCAGTCACCAGCCGGGCTGCCAGGGCGAGCATTGCGGGCGCGCAGGCATGCACCACGGCCGACTTCGCCGGCCGGACCGGTGCCGCGCTGGTGTCTTACATCAAGACCGTGGACTGGTTCACCTGCATCAACCCGCTGTTCTCCCTGAGCGGATCCGACGCGAACGCCGTGTTCAAGGAATCCCAGATGGCCGCGGTGGCCGGCGGCGTCGCGAGTGCGGCCTCCGCCTACACCGGCGACGACTCGGGCGGCATTTCCGAGTTGCTGTACTTCCTGCAAGCCGGCTACTACGTGCGGGACTTGCACCCCTCCGACGTCGGCACGTACGACTCCACGCTTACCAGCGCGGTCGAGTCCGGGCTCAACACGCTGTTCAGCAGTTCCCACTCCAGCGACGTCAGCGCGGGCAACGGCAGCGTGCTGTCCCACGCGTTCATCGTGACCAACAACGCCCAGGTCCCCGGCGACTACCTGAACGTCTACAAGCGGTACCTCAACGCCTACACCAGCGCCTGGGACGCCTACCCGGCCATGGACCAGGCATTGAACAGCATCTACTATCCGCTGTGGCGCGGATCCTGGTGGCTAATTCAGGCGACGAGGGAGAGATTCAGTCGGGCGAGGTGGCTGGTGCGGGTGCGGTCGATGGGGTGGCCGTTCCACCAGGCATCAAGACGGATCAGGTTCAATGCCACCGCGCTGTAGACGTGGTCGAGGTGAGTTTTCTTCAGACCGTGGTAGCGGGCACGGCGGATGCCGGTCACGGTGGTGGCCTGGTGGATGGTCCCTTCAACTCCGGCGCGTATCGCGTAGTTGCGCTTCCACTCGTCGGTCTCCTGCTGGGCACGCGCACTCTTCAGTGCCTCGTGCATCTCCTGGGGTTGCAGGGTGAGTTGACGGCGCTCAAGCTTCGAGGTGGTGCACTTCGGCCGTAGTGGGCAAGGACCGCAGACCGTAGGGGAGAAAACGACCACCCGTCTTGGCGAGGCCGCCTTGACGGCAGGGGCTCCAAGTCGTGCTCGTCTGCCCGGCCGGGCAGACGACCTCCCGGCCCTGCCAGTCGATGCGGAAGTCGTGGGTGGCGAAGCCCTCCTTAGCCCTGCCCTGGCGGGTCTGGTCGCTCAGCATCGGGGTGACCAGCACGACACCGAACCGCTTCACGGAGCCCACAATCAGCTCGGCCGAGGCATATCCGCTGTCCAGGTAGTGCTCCCCGGGCAGCAGTCCGCGTCGCTGGAGGACCTGGTGGACGGTGTCGAGCATGGCGTTGTCGGCGACGGTGGCGTCCGTCGTCGTGACGTTCGTGACCAGGTTCGGCCGGACGGCCCTGTGTCGTCGCGGACGCGCATCGCCGTTGTTGCCGCTCGCGGCCGGTTCAGCGGCCTGGCACGTCTCACTGATATGGATCTTGAAGCCGTTCCACAGAGTGTCGCCCTTGACGCTCCGGCGGGCATCGATGTCATACGGCGACGTCACACGCCGTTGGCCGGGCGGGAGACCGTCCACCTTCGCCTCCCGCCGCTTGACCACCTCCCGTCCACTGCCCGACACCGTGCGGGTATAGCTCTGCACCAGCACGCACCGCAAAACCTGGACAGCCGGCAGGTCCCGCAGCCACACCGGGGACACGGGTGCGTGGACCGCGGTGAGCAGGGCGAAGCCGTCCTGGCCGTAGTCGACAGCCAGCCGGGCGCGTTTGACCTTGGACGCGGGCGCGTGCCAGCCGGGGACCCGGTCGCCGTAACGCCGGCTCCAGGAGGGCACGTCGATCACCTGCTCCACCCAGCGCGGAGCCGCACAGACCAGTGCCTCCAGGGCGGCGCGGACCGTCTCACCGACCAGATCCAACTGGCTCAGATCCCGAACCGCCGAGATCACGTGAGTGGAGTCGGTACGCTGCTTGCCGCCGGCGCCCACCACCCCCTGCTCAACCAACCGGGCCAGCAGCAGATCCAGCACCTTCTCCTCCAGGCCGTGCGCGACCACCCGGGAGCGGAACTCCGAGAGCACGCTGTGGTCGAACCCCGGATCCTGAAGGTCCAGCCCGAGCGCGTACTTCCACGCCAGGTCCGTCCGCACCGCCTCGGCGGCCTGCCGGTCGGTGAGGTTCTCCGCCTTCTGCAGCACCGTGACCAGCGCGAGCCGCCCCGGTGACCAACCCGGCTTGCCGCGCTGCCCAAACGCTACCGAGAACTCACCGTCGGCGAACAACTCACCGAACCGGTCACGGACCCTCACCGCGAGCGGGACCTCCCGCCGGCCCCCATACATCGCCCCGATTGCGGCAGCAATCTGCGGGTCCGGCTCCGGCCAGGGCTGCGGCTGCACCGACACCACGCCTCCATCCTGCAGGCAGACACCACAAGACTGCCGCAACCCCCAGAATCCACCCACGACATGACCCACACTCACCAATCCACCGAATTAGCCACCAGGATCGGCGCGGTCCCGAAATACCGGCCTTCGTGACCGCGGTCACCGCAGACTCCAGCATTGCAGACACGCTGAACACCTTCACGCTCAACCACCGCGACCTGCTCGGCGGGCGCAACGACATGCTGGACTGGAACGCGGGCAACGTCATGGCCCGCCTGCTCATGATCCCGGCGCTGCAGGCGAAGATCCGCCCGCTGGCCAAGGTTCTGCTGGACGCTTCGTCCATCACCGGCCCCACGGCCAACCTATGGGTCCACGTCGCCTTCCGAACCGCTGTCGCCGACACGGCCGCGCAGTGCTCCTACTACGGCACCTGCAACCTGAAGGCCCGGCTGACCGCGGTCTCCCTGCCAATCTCCTACCCCTGCAGCAACTTCACGATCATGGCGGAGTCGCTGACGGCAACGGAGCAGACCGACGTCTGCACCAGCCTGAAGAACCAGCTCCCGTACTACCACGCCCTCGTCAAGGACAACGGCCCGATCCCCGGCCAGCACTTCGCGGTCAAGATGGTTATCTACGGAAGCAAGACCGACTACTCGACCTACTCTTGGGCGATCTTCGGCAACGACACCAACAACGGCGGCGAGACCCTGACCGGCACGCCGACAGACCCCAACAACATCGCCTACTCCATCCTCTACCAGAAGCCGTCCGACAACGGCTTCACGGCCCACGCCTGGAACCTCAACCACGAGTACACGCACGTCCTCCAGTCCATCTACGACATGAAGGGCACCTTCACCCAGGAGATCGCGGTCCCGGACATCTGGTGGATCGAGGGCCAGGCCGAGTACGTCTCCTACGGCTACCGCGGCGTCACCGACACCGGGGCGGTCACCGCGGCGGCCAAGCACACCTACGCACTGAGCACACTGTTCCAGAGCACCTACGGCAACAGCGACCAGACCCGCGTCTACCCCTGGGGTTACCTGGCGGTCCGGTACATGCTCGAGAAGCACCCGACGGACATCCAGACCATGCTCGCGCACTTCAGGACCGGTGACTACACCGGCGGCTACAACGTCTACAACGCCATCGGCAGCGCCTACGACGCGGACTTCAACAGCTGGCTCGACGCCTGCGCGGCCGGCGCCTGCACGGCGGGCGGGACACCGAGCGGGACACCGACGGCCGGGTTCAACGCGGCGGTCTCGGGCCTGACCGTGCGGCTGACCGACCGGTCCACCGAGTCCGGCAGCGGCAGCATCACCTCCTGGGCCTGGAACTTCGGCGACGGGACCACCGCCGGCACGGCCAACCCGTCCAAGACCTACGCCGCACCCGGCACTTACGCCATCTCCCTGACCGTCACCGACAGCAACGGGCACACCGCCAGCACCACCGTGCCGGTGACCGTCAGCGGCGGCGGCACACCGCCGTGCACGAACCCCGACACCCGGATGATGGGACAGAACTGCTCCCGCGCCAACCAGTCGGCCTCGGCCGGACACCTGGACTACCTCTACCTCTACCTGCCCGCCGGCACGACGACCCTCAAGGTCACCACGAACGGCGGCACCGGCAACGCGTACCTGTACTACAACGCCAACGCCTGGGCGACGAACACCGCCTACACGGCGTCGTCCACCCAGGCCGGCAACGCACAGAGCATCACCGTCACCAACAGCACGGCGGGCTATCGCTACCTCAGCCTGTACGCCCACACCGCGTTCAGCGGGGTCACCGTGACCACGCAGTACTGACAGACCAGTAGGACGCGCAACTCCTGCCAGGAGTTGCGCGTCCTACACCACAGCTATCGGGGCGGACCGGCACACGTCATCGCCGGTCGGCTCCTGGCGGATACGGGTGATCTTGGCCGAGAACTCCTACCAGGGGCTTCTTCATGTCGTGCGGCACCCCAACTGGCCATTCCGCTGGGCGGGCCGCTCTGGTACTGGCGGCAGGCATCAGGCGCTGCCCACGGTGCGGGGGCGCAGACGGTGGAGCAGGAGGCCGAGCCCGTATGCGAGGGGGTAGGTCATAGCGATCCAGATCAGGTACTGCCCCACCACCCTGTAGCCGAGCATCGGCAGCACGGCCCAGGGCAGCGAGGCCACGAGTATTCCCGCCATCCGGTGGTCCCGCCCTCCTTGCGCCGCAACGGCAACGAGGAGCGCCCCCGCCAGCAGGAGCAGTGTCCAGGTCGTCTGCCCGAGCATCAGCGCCGGAGCCACGGCCCTGAGACCAACCAGCGGAACGACCAAGAGCAGCGTCATCCCGGCCGCCTGCCTGCGGGCCGTGCCCGAATCGGGCCGCAGGTCCGGCGGGCAGCCCAGGATCAGGGCGACGACCAGAGCGACATGCAGCAGTCCCGGCATGACTGCGGCAGTCGGGTTCAGCAGCACGCCCGCCAGTGTCACCACCGCGGCGGCCGTTGCCAGCAGCCGCGCCCACTGCCAACGGCCGAGGACCGCGCCGATGGCCGTCAGCGCCATCAGGGCGGATGCCGCCAGTTCCACCTTCCCGTGGCCGAAGCGCCAGAGAGGGTCGGAGAAGTACATCCCGGTGGCGATCCATAGGGCCACCATGAGCGCGTGCCCTGCCGCGATCCCCACCACGTACGGCGCCGCTGCGCCAAGTGCCCGCCCCGCCGGGTCCCCCGAGGTAGCCCGGAGCCGGACGCGCAGCGCGTGCCCTGCGAGGTCCGCAGCTTCCCGCAGCCGGGCCGTTCGACCGGCGGCGGCGATGGCGTCTGCGTACGTGCCGGCCAGCTCGTCGCCGTGGAGCTGTCGGTATGCGGCCGGGTAGAGGCGCAGCAGGCGGCTGTCTTCACGATTCACGTGGTGGCCCCCTTCGGGGTGATTCGGGGGAGGCGGAGAGCAAGGCCCAGGCGGCGTTGTGCCTCGGCGGCGGTCGCACGCAGGCGTTCTGCCTCGGCGGTGAGCGTCGTACGGCCGCACGCGGTGAGGGCGTACGAACGGCGCAGGCGCCCGTCGACGGCCTCTTCGCTGTAGATCTCGATCAGCTCCTCCTTGAGGAGGCGGTCGAGTGCGCCGTACAGGGTGCCGGTGCGCAGTCGCACCCGGCCGCCGGAGATGGCGAGGACTTCCTGGACGATCGCGTACCCGTGGCGCGGCCGGTCCGCGAGCGCGGTCAGCAGCAGCAGGGTCGGTTCCTGCATCGGACGGTCTGTCATGACAGCACCATAAGTCGTCCAACGGCATATGTCACTGGTCGACCTATGGGGGATCGTGGCAAAGACCGCCCCATCATCGATGTTCGCCACCCCGCAACCCTGCGGCCGCACTCGCGGCGCCGGCAGCAACGGCCTGGCGATCTCCCACAAGCCATCCGGAACAATCCATCCCCACCGCCCACTCCCCCAACCCACCACAACGATCAACTGACCATGTAGGACACCGTCTTAATCAGACCCTGTGACGGCAGCGGAATCGCTGGATGGGGTGAGGCGCCGCAGACGGCGGGCCGATCCAGAGGCTCGCCCCCGGCCAGAGCTTCTGCCTCGACCGCGCCGCCCTGCCCTTCAGCCTCGCCGCAGGCGACGACCCGTGCATGTTCACCCGCTGGCGCCCCCGCCACTGACCGCTCCCGATCACGCGCGGCTGGGGACGCCTCCTGCTCTGCGGCCAAGGGCCCTTGCCACCTGCCATGATGTTTCTCATGCCGTCACTACCGATCCCGTGCCCCGCCCACCTCATCCCGGACGCCACGGGTCTCGACACGTTCAACACCGCGTACCAGGCGGCCACGATGGCGGACGCCGTGTACGTCGGCGTCGAGCGCCGCAGCCGGCGGTGGGCGGTCAAGGCCGACACGCTCACCGCCGCCCCGGGGCACGTCATCGACGACTGCGCGCACGAGGCTGTCCGCTGCGCCGCGATCCGTCTGGTCCGTAGCGGTGAGATCAGCTCCACTTCGGGGCCCCGGCCCGGGCCGGGGTACTACACACTGAACGGCCTGCCGAGCCAGGACAGGGCCCGCGAACTGGCCGCCGCACTGCACGCCGCCTTGTACGGAGACCTGGAGCCGCTGGCCCGCGCCGTGCCGACCACCCTGTCCTCCTGATACCCGTCCCACCCGACGCGGTCGATACTCAACGAAGCGGCGCACGCCGACTTCCGGCGGCTCCAGCCCGTCGGCGCGGATTCCGGCCCGCGCACGGGGACCATGAGCGCATGATCTACGGCTGCCAGCGCGCCAAGGGCGCGCCCGTGCTCGGAGCACGTCCCGCACAGGACGGGCCTTTCGGCCGCTGGCCCGAGCCCGCCGCCACCGGCGACGAAACGGACACCGGAGAGCCCGCCGCAGCGCTCGTTGCGGTGGGACGGCCGTGCGTGGGTGCGGCAGTCCCGGGGTGGCCGGCCGGTGGTAGCGGGACTGCCGGCCAGCCGCCACGCCGCTTCCCGTAGGTGTCGCGTCCCAGGAGGGTATGGGGGCGCCGGTGGGGGGCAGGGGGAGAAGATGGACGCTTTGGGAGAACTGCTGCAGACCGCCATGCGCACCCGGCACTGGAACGCGCAGGCGCTCGCGGACCGCACCGGCATCCGCACCCCGCGCATTCGCGCGTTCGCCCAGGACGGCGCCGACGGGCCCGTCCACCCCACCGGACCAGAACTGGCCGAACTCGCCGCCGCGCTGGCCCTGCCGCTGCCCCAGGTGCTGGCCGCCGCCCACGTTCCTGCCAGGATGCCGGCCTGACCCTGGCCCTGGCGGGCCCCGGCCCGGCCCTGATCGTCGTGCTGCTGCCCGTCATCCTCCTCGGCCTGCTCCTCGCCCTGGGCCGGTACGAAGAACACCTCTTCACCCCCAAAGCCCTGCGCCCTCACCGTCACCACGCCCAACACGCCCGCCACCCCCACCGGTGGAAGCGCACCGGCCACAAGTGACCGGCGCCCGACCTCGCCGGGTAGGGTGGAATGCGAGCAAAAAGGTGCGGAGACGGTGCAGCGGGTGTAGAAAACACGCACGGCACGAAGCGACGCCTGCCTCGCCCCCCCGTTATCTTTTTCGCGGTCCTGCAACGGGACCGCTGGCCTCCGGGCCCGGCCTGACTGTGTCCCCCTGTCGAAGGCATGACCTGGGGGGTGGTGTCACCGGGCCCGGGAGGTGCCGTCGGAGACGCTGATGAGAGGTCCGGCCACCGCCCGGTCCGGCGCAATGTCGGGCAGTTCGCGGGCGGCAGGTCTGCATAACGTGGATGCGCGCGTACGACACCGACGCCGAGGCCGGCACCGCCAACCCCCTTGGGAAGGGTGCGATGTTCGACACCGAAGACGTCGGCGTGTTCCTCGGCCTGGACGTCGGCAAGACCACACATCACGGCCACGGCCTCACACCAGCCGGCAAGAAGGTCTTCGACAAGCCGCTGCCCAACAGCGAGCCGAAACTGCGGGCCGTCTTCGACAAGCTGACCGCGAAGTTCGGCAACGTCCTGGTGATCGTGGACCAGCCCGCTTCCATCGGCGCTCTCCCGCTGGCCGTGGCCCGCGACGCCGCCTGCAAGGTCGCCTACCTGCCCGGACTCGCGATGCGACGGATCGCCGACCTCTACCCCGGGGAGGCCAAGACCGACGCGAAGGACGCCGCGGTGATCGCGGACGCGGCCCGAACCATGCCGCACACCCTTCGCACCCTGGAGCTGACCGACGAGATCACCGCCGAGCTGACCGTACTGACCGGCTTCGACCAGGACCTCGCCGCCGAGGCCACCCGCACCTCCAACCGGATACGCGGCCTGCTCACCCAGTTCCACCCCAGCCTGGAACGCGTCCTGGGCCCGCGCCTGGACCACCAGGCCGTCGCCTGGCTGCTGGAGCGCTACGGGTCCCCGGCCGCACTGCGCAAAGCCGGCCGCCGCAGACTCGCCGAGGCGATCCGGCCCAAGGCCCCGCGCATGGCAGCCCGGCTGATCGACGACGTCTTCGACGCCCTCGACGAACAGACCGTCGTGGTCCCGGGAACCGGCACCCTCGACGTCGTGATCCCGTCCCTGGCCCGCTCGCTCGCGGCCGTCCACGAACAGCGCCGAGCTCTGGAAGCGCAGATCAACACCCTGCTGGAGGCCCACCCTAATGGGCAGTGATGCGGGGCACCGCTAGGCCCACCCCGGCCCGTTGAGGCCCTGAAAGAGACTGCGGGCCCCGCATCACCCTCGTGACGGTGGTCGGTGCCGGAGAAACCGCACGCACCCCCGGACTTGGATCTTTTGGACAAGATCTGGCCTCCGGGGCCGTCCGGCGTCACGAGTCCGTACCCTCACCGCATCCAGTCCGATGATCGGATCGTTGAAGTTCATGGTCCGAGCCGTCCACAGGGATCACCTCTCACCCCGCCTGGAGCCGCCGAGCTCTGGAGTAGACCGAGGGCCCTGAGGACCGCTGGGGTCACGAACGGCCAATCGGATGCAGGGCCATCGAGCCCTTCCATTAGGGAGCCGCGTGCCCCCGCACGGCTGCGACCAGCAGCACGCCCCGAGTGAGAGGACGAACACGCCGCCATGACCGTCACCTGCGGAGTCGACTGGGCCAGCGACCATCACGACGTCGCCCTGGTCGACCAGGAGGGCACCTTGTTAGCCAGGGCCCGGATCACCGACGACCTCGACGGCCTGCACCAGCTCCTCGATCTCCTCACCACCCACGGAGACACCGCGAGCACCCCGGTCCCCGTAGCGATCGAGACCTCCCGCAGCCTCCTCGTCGCCTGCCTCCGCGCGACCGGCCGACCCATCTACGCCATCAATCCGATGGCCGCCGCCCGCTACCGCGACCGCCACACGGTCACCCGCAAGAAGTCCGACCACCTCGACGCCATGGTGCTCGCGAACATCTTGCGCACGGACAAGGCCGCGCACCGGCCGCTGCCAGACGACAGCGAGCTCGCTCGAGCGGTCGCCGTCCTCGCCCGCGCCCAGCAGGACGCGGTCTGGGACCGAACCCAGGCCGGCAACAAACTCCGCTCCCACCTGCGCGAATACTTCCCCGGTTTCCTCGCCGCCTTCCAGCAAAAGCGCGAAGGGATCAGCGGCAGCGTCGCCCGCGCCCTGTTGGCCGCGGCCCCCACCCCCGAACAGGCAGCCAAGCTCACCCGCGTCCAGCTGCGCTCGCTGCTGAAGAAGGCCGGCCGCGAGCGAGGCATCGAAACGGAAGCCGAACGGCTCCGAGACGCTTTGCGTGAACCACAAATGCGCCAGCCCGGCCAGGTCGAGCAGGCCATGGGACGCCAGACCATCGCCCTGCTCAGACAACTCGACGCTGCCTGCACAAGCGTCGAAGATCTCACCGAAGCCACAGCGGAGTCATTTGACACACACCCGGACGCCGAGATCATCACCAGCTTTCCGGGGCTCGGGTCTATCACCGGCGCCCGGGTCCTCGCCGAGATCGGCGACGACCGATCCCGCTTCACCGACGCGAAAGGCCTCAAAGCCTTTGCAGGGGCGGCACCGGTCACCCGGGCGTCCGGCAGAAGCCTCGCGGTCATGGCCCGCAGGGTCAAGAACCAGCGCTTGGCCTCGGTCGGCTACCTCTGGGCCTTCGCCAGCCTGACCGCCTCACCCGGCGCCCGCGCCCATTACGACCGGCGACGAGCCGACGGAGACCGCCACACAGCCGCCCAGCGGAATCTCTTCAACCGCATGCTCGGCTGCCTCCACCACTGCCTCACTAAACGAAGCCGCTACGACGAGCTCACCGCGTTTCCCACTCCATCCGCCCCACAATTGACAACCGCCGCTTGACAGATCAACTGCATCGGATGTCTCTTTCCCAAGTCCTGACGTCGATGCCCGGCATCGGCGTCAGGACCGCCGCCGTCCTGCTGACCACCGTCGGCGACGGCACCAGCTTCCCCAGCGCCGCCCACCTCGCCTCCTATGCCGGCCTCGCCCCGACCACCAGGCAATCCGGGACCTCGATCCACGGCGAACACGCACCCAGAGGCGGAAACCGGCAGCTCAAACGTGCGATGTTCCTCTCCGCCTTCGCCTGCATGAACGCCGATCCCGCCTCCCGCACCTACTACGACAAGCAACGCGCCCGCGGAAAGACACACGCCCAAGCTCTCCTCCGCCTCGCCCGCCAACGCATCAGCGTCCTGTTCGCCATGCTCCGCGACGGAACCTTCTACGAGCCCCGGACCCCCACCGTCACCCTCACCGCATGACCAAGGCAAACAGCCACAAACCCGACGGCACAGCCTTGACGAAAGACATAGAGGCACCCCCCCGTCGAGGCAGCGCACGACCCCCCGGTCAGCTTCGTACCCCACAGGTGGCCGCCGGCCCTCAACAGGCCGGTGGTCATCCGTGCGCGGCGGCCCGACCCCGGCCCGCCCCATCGTTTCTCAGCTCTGGACCGGCACAGCCCCGCCCTGCGCACTGCGCGGGGTGTGCACCATGACGGCGGCGAGGTCCAGATCGAGGCGGCAGGGATAGGTCCCCCGGTGGAGGGGGCGGGCGGCTGACTACTGCACGCGTCCTTCGGTCGCCGTCTCGTCCTCGTCGTCGTCGGGCAGATGAACGTCGTTGACGGCGATGTTCACCTCGACGACTTCCAGACCCGTCATCCGTTCGACTGCTGCGATGACGTTCTCGCGGACCTCTGCCGCGAGATCGGCGATGGCGACCCCGTATTCCACGACGACCGCGAGGTCGATGGCGGTCTGGATCTCACCGACCTCGACCTTGACCCCCTGGGTGACGCCCGCACGTGCGCCGGGGACCATGCCGCGCACCGCGCCCATGGTGCGGGCGAAGCCACCGCCCAGAGCGTGGACACCTGGCACCTCCCGCGCCGCCATCCCCGCGATCTTCTCCACCACGCCGTCCGCGATGGTTGTCCTGCCCCGGGCCGCCGCAACCGCGTCCGCTCCGGTCTTTCCCTGCAAGGTCGTCGCGCCAGAAGCATGAGGATCGCTCTTGGCTGCGCTCGTCGCCTCCGTCACGGGAAGCCACCTCCTCGATCAGGCGGACCCCAAAGGCCCGCGAAAGTATCGGCCACACACCTACTCCTACCCGCCCAGGCCCGGACCCGCTCGCTGGGGGTCCGGTCGCGCCGGGCACCGGGTATCGCGGTCATCGCAGGTTGCCTCTCCTCGAACCTCGATGCGACCGAGACCAGCGCACCGCGGCGAAGACCCAGGTGGCCACGAAGAGCACGATGGCGATGACCAGCAGGTATCCCAGCCCCTCCACCACCGCGCCAATGAGTCCCAACACGACAGCCACCAGGATCAGAAACAGGAAGAGCGTCATAGCCGATCACCTCCACCGGCCCGAAGTTTGCAGATCGCCGCTCAAAATGCCTTGCTCCTTCAGCGTGCCTCCCTCTGCCCTCCGATGCCAAGGCCGGGCACACAACCAGGCGCACATCTCCCGCGATCTCCTTGAAGCCTCACACAGGTGCCGCCCTCATCCACCGCCGGCGGGTACCGGGACTCATCTGGGCACCCCCCGCCGGTCAGCGGGCCCGGGTGACGTTCTTGGACATCTGCCGGCCGGCCTCGCGCACGGCGATCACCTCGTCCTGCGCGTCGGCCAGCTCGCGCCGCAAGGAGTCGTTCTGCGTGCGCGCCGCCGCAAGTTCCGCCTGGGGATGACGGTGGGCGTCCGGCGGAGCCGGCCGCTGGACGTGGCCAGGCCCCGGCCAACTGGACCGCGGGCCGGGGCCTGGGTGGTGCTGGGTCAGGCGGCGTCCTGGGGCTTGCGGACCTTGCCGGGCTTGACGGTGTGGCTGGCCTTTGTGGTCCGTGCTGTCCGGCCTGCGGCGGGGGCGGTGCAGGCGGTGACGGCGTCGGCAGTCACGGTCGACGGGGCGACGGGGCGACGGGGCGACGGGGCGACGGCGACAGAACACGATGCATGGGCCACCGGCGCTTGTGAGGTGCGGATGATCCGGCCTTCGACCACGGTATTTGCGCTGCGTTTTCGTATGAGACACATGAGGTCTTTCATTTCCCGCTGACCATGGGTGTCCGAAAATGTCGAAAATCCTGGTATTCGGCCATCCCGGCTCAAACAAGGGAAAGGCGAGCAGTCGGCGTAGTGTGTCATCGTTGCCCGGCTCTACCTGTCCTGGCGCTGCGCCGGCGCGCTCATGGGGCGCCGGGCGCCGGGTGGCCAGGAGCGACTTTCGACTGCCGCAACCTGACAGAAACCCAGGTCAGCGGCTACAAGTCTCAAAATTTGGGACAGGGTGGCCGCTCATCGGCGCTTGGCAGCCAAACCAACGAGCCCAGGGGAAACACTATATTCGGGGGATTTCGCCTACCGCAGATGAAGTGCTGCCGTACCGGGCAAATGTCGATGGAGATCGCACTCCTCATACCATTACAAATATTGGGTCATGCGTGTCTTATAGGAAGGGCCTGGAATTTGCGCACTGCCCCGGTGGCATGCGGCACGGAAACCCATTTGGGGAACATTTATTCCCTTCTCGGTGTCGTGTCGGCCTGATTTCGCGCCTCGGCTCCATCCCCGCTTCACCCGACCTGGAGGAACCCTGTGAACAGGAAACAGACCGCCGCTCTCCTCGCCCTGCCCACGCTCTTCGCCGGCGTAGCGCTCTTCCTCGGCACTCCCGCCGATGCGTCTGCTCTGGCCTGCACCGCGGGAACCGCGGGTGTCGCCGGCGCCAACGGCAATGCCGCCCACCCCGCCGGCTTTCCCGGCACCGCGGGCGGTCCCGCGACCGGAACCGGGGACTGCGCGGGCGGTGCGGGTGGTCCCGGCGGCAACGGTGTCCAGGGCGGGGTCGGTGGTGCGGGCGGCAACGGCGGGGCCGGTCTCGGCGGCGGCTCCGGTGGAGCGGGTGCCATCGGCGGTAACGGCGGCCCCAACGGTGCGGCGGGCGGTAACGGTGGCACCGGTGCCACCGGCGGCCTCGACGGCGCGGGCGGCGCGGGCGGAGCAGGCGGCGCGGGCACCAAGGGCGGTGCGGGCGGCACGGGTGGTTCGGGCGGTAACTCCGGTGCCAACGCCGGATCAGGTGGACGCGGTGGCATCGGCGGTGCCGGGGGGTCGGCCGGTGGTGCGGGCGGTAACGCCGGTAACGGTGGCATCGGCCACGGCGGCGGCGCGGGCGGCAACGGCGGCGCCGGCGGCATCAACAGCTTTGGTAACGGCGGCAAGGGCGGCACGGCCGGAAGCGGCGGCAACGGCAGCACGGGCGGTGCTTACCCGGGCGGCGCCGCAGGTATCGGCGGGGCCGGTGGCCTGAGCTCCGGAGGCCTCCTCAACTCTGGCGGCAACGGGGGCAGCGGGGGCAATGGCGGCGCCAAGTCCGGTGCCAGCGCAGATGGTGCCTGCGGTATCGGCGGCGCCGGCGGCAATGCCACCGGGGGCCTGCTCTTCCACGGCGGCACCGGCGGGACCGGCGGAACCTTCGGTGGCGGCAGCCCCTGCGCGAACGGGGCCAACGGCACACCGTGACCTGCCACACCCACCCCCACGACATCGCGCCGCAAGGACACGGGTGCGGTCCCGGGGCGTGACGGCCGCACCCTGGCCCCCTCGTCTGTGAGAGTCGGCGAGCCGACTCTCACAGACGAGGGTCCACCCGGGGCTGACATCCGCACGGGCAAGGGCACCGCTGAGAAGCGACGGCGCACGCTCGGGCCATGGGTGCGTTCCCGCCTTTACCGCAGCACGCTCCCGCAACGTAAGCCGTTCTCCCGCCGCCGCTGGAAATGCTCACGGGGGTGGTGACATCGCTGCTTGCCGTACTCGGCGGTGTTCTCTGGGTCCTAGCCGTCGGGCTCATCGCTGCGACGGCGGGGCTGGAGTACGACAGGGCGGGCGGTCTCGCGGGCGCTTCCTGCTCCGGCGGAAGCGGTGCGACTATCTAGTGTCCTGCGCCGGAAATCCTAGCGATATATTCCGATAAGGAATTGAGGATTTCGTCGGCTGTTTTGGTCCAGGTGAACGGCTTGGGGTCCTCGTTCCAGGTCTTGACCCAGGTGCGGATGTCGGCTTCGAGGGCTTGCACTGAGGTATGCGTGCCGCGGCGAATAAGTTGGTCGGTGAGGTGCCCGAACCATCGTTCGACCTGGTTGATCCAGCTCGAGCCGGTGGGTGTGAAGTGGACGTGGAAGCGGGGATGTCGTCCGAGCCATGCCTTGATCGCAGGTGTCTTGTGTGTGGCGTAGTTGTCACAGACCAGGTGGACATCAAGTTCGGCGGGCACCGCCTTGTCTATCTTGACCAGGAACTTCTTGAACTCGACTGCGCGGTGCCGGCGGTGCAGCGAGCTGATAACCCTGCCGTCGTCGATGTCGAACGCCGCGAACAGGCTGGTAACGCCGTGCCGTTGGTAGTCATGGGTGCGCCGTTCCGGCATGCCAGGCATCATCGGCAGTACTGGCTGGGTGCGATCCAAAGCCTGGACTTGGGACTTTTCATCGACGCAGAGCACCACCGCCTTCTCCGGAGGGTGGTGGTAGAGCCCGACGACGTCGACGACCTTCTCCACGAACTGCGGGTCGGTGGAAAGTTTGAAGGAGTCCTGGATGTGCGGTTTCAGGTCGAACTTCCGCCAGATCCGTCCGATCGTCGACTTCGACAGCCCCGTGCGCTGGGCCATCGAGGCACGGGACCAGTGGGTGGCGTTGCGGGGAGTGGACTCCAAGGTCATGACGATGACCTCCTCGACCCGGTCGAGGAGAATCGACGGCGGCCGGCCCGGACGGAGTTCGTCGGCCAAGCCTTCCAGTCGGGACTCCACAAACCGGCGCCGCCAACGGCCCACGGTGGACACCGACGTTCCCAGCTCGGCGGCGACGCGCTTGTTCGATGCCTCTTCGGCGCACGCCAGCACGATCCGTGCCCGCAATGCCAGAGCCTGCGAGGTCTTCGCCCGACGCGCCCAGCGCGTCAACTGCTCCCGCTCGACGTCCGTCAGGCTCAAGACGCCCTTCGGCCTGCCCGACCTGCTGGTATCGGCCAAGCCTTCCAGCCGTGATTCCACGAATCGCTTCCGCCACTTGGCCACCGTCATCGCCGATACACCCAGATCCGTGGCGACCTGCGCGTACACGACACCGTGCGCCGCACACCGCAAAACGACCCGAGCCCGCACTGCCAGCCTCGACGAATCCCGCGACCAGCGCACCAACTGATCACGCTCGTCAGCGGTCAGTACAAACTCGACGGAAGAACGCTCCGAACGCGGCATCCAAAAACTCTAGCAACTTAAGACCGCTATTTCAGGTGCATGACACTAGGGCCTGTTCTGGGTTCCAATCTTCGGGAAGTCGGGTTTGCCTCCGCGAAGGGCTGCCGACTTGATAGAAGGTCGGGATGACGCGTGGTGATCTGGCCGATGGCGAGTGGGAGTTGGTTTGAGCCGTTCCTCCCGATCAGGGAGCGCGGCCCGTATCCGGGGCGGTTGCGGGACTGTTTCAACGGGGTGATGTGGCGTTTCCGGACGGGCAGTCCGTGGCGGGACGTGCCCGAAGGTACGGGCCCTGCCAGACCGTCTACCAGCGCTTTCACGCCTGGGCCCTGACGGGGACGTTCCAGGCCCTGATGGAGGCGATGATCGCCGAGGCCGCCGCGCGCGGGCAGGTCGAACTCGGCCTGGTGAGCGTGGACTCCACCGTGGTGTGTGCGCATCACGACGCGGCCGGGATGGTCGTCGACGCCGAACTCCTGGGCAAGTTGGAGAAGTCCGTCGACGAGGAAGAGGGGATTCGCGAAAGCGGCAAAAGGTGCCGGTGACGGCGGTGGTGGTTGCGGCGGTGCCCGTCGCGGGGGCCGCCGAGGCGGCACGTGAGGAGCGTCGGCGGGTGCGACGCCGACGCAGGGCCCGCCTGCGGGCGGCCGAACTGGGACGCTCGCGCGGCGGACTCACCGCGAAGATCCACCTCTCGGCCGACCGACGCTGCCGACCGCTGTCCTTCGTCCTGACCCCCGGCCAGGCCGCCGACAACCCGCGTTTCGTCGCCGTCGTCGAGGGCATCGTCGTCCGCGGACCCGTCGGCCGGCCCCGCACCCGCCCCGGCGCCGTCGCCGACAAGGCCTACTCCACCGGAGGGCGATGGAGTCATGAGCGAGGACATCGAGGGCCAGGGCGATGTCGCCGAACCGCTGCGGCCGCCGCTGGACGCCGTGAAGGTCCGGGAGATGACGGCGGGGCTGCGCGAGGCGATGGACGACGTCCGGCGCTAGGTGGCGGTGAACATCGCCTCGGTCGTCTTCCGCCCGAAGCAGGAGGCGGTGCTGGTCTACCTCAAGGTCGACCCGGAGACGGTCGAGTTGGAGGCGGGCTTCTCGCGTGACATGCGCGGTATCGGCCACCTCGGGACGGGCGATCTGGAGGTGCGGATCGCGTCGGCGTCGGACCTGGAGAAGGCGGGGCCGCTGATTCGGCGGGCGTTCGCGGCTTGACGTACGAACAAGGACGGCTGGTGCATCGGTGTCTCGATGCTCCAGCCGCCCTTTGGCGTCTGTGGTCCGTCGGCCCTGTCCTGGTCGTTCTCATACTCACGCCTCCGGCCCTGCCAGGTCGAAGTCGTCCTGGGTTAGTTCCGCTCGGAGCCTTGCCTCGGCAACGTCGGCGTAATGCGACGACAGTTCGACGCCAAGGAAGTGCCGGCCTTCGCGCAGGGCGGCGACGCCTGTGGAACCGCTGCCGGTGAACGGATCGAGGACGGTGCCGCCTTCGGGGCATATCTGGACGAGCTGCTGCATGATCTCGACGGGCTTTTGGGTGATGTGGACGCGGTCCTTACGGGGCTGCGACGCGATGAAGTGGCCGGGGAGGTAGAGGTCTCGGTCCTTGGCGAGGGTGCCCTTGACGCCCCAGGTGATGAACTCTGCCGACTGTTTGAAGCCGCCCTTGCGGGGTCGGCTAGCGGGCTTGATCCAGGGGATCGTGCCGCACCAGGTCCATCCCGCCATCTGCAGGGCATCGCTGGTGGTGGGCTCCTGGCGCCAGTCGGAGAAGACCATGGCCACCGCGTGCTCGGTCGCGGCCCGGTAGGACTCGGTGAGCAGGGCGGTCAGCCAGCTCCGGTACGAGCGCTGATCTCGGTTCTCGCCGGGGAAGTTCTGCAGGTCGTGCGCGGAGTTGCTGGTGACGTACTTCGCGCGTGCGGTGCGGCCGGTGCGGTCCGAACTGGTGCGCCCGCCGGAGTTGTACGGGGGGTCGGTGATGACGGCGTGGACGCTCTCATCGGGCAGGGTCTTGAGCACAGTGAGGGCGTCGCCTCGATGCAGCGTGTAGCTCATGCGCAGGGCCTCTTTCAGGGCATAGGCGGGTGTTGCCCCGGCGAAGGTCGTCCCGGTCAGGGTCCTTCGGCGTGGGGTCTGGCGGAGGTTAGCCGGTAATTCCGGCCGCACCCTGGCGAGCCGCTCGACGCGGCGGGGTCACTTCGAGGGCTCGTTTGGTGCGGCCGGAATTCGCGTCTACTGTCTGGCCACGTCACCGCGGCGGAGCCTAGCTCCACCCCTGCTGACCTGTGTTTTTCCGTGCTGCCGCGTCCAATTGCGTAGTGCGAAGGGCACGTTCATCGCCTGTTCCCGCACCTTCGAGGAGACCCCGTGTACCGGCTGAGATTACGAGCGCGGCTGGCTGCCGCGCAGGACCTTTAACCGGCGTCCGGGAGCTACCAACTCCCCTGACTCGGGCCGCCTACATCCGGGCGGATTCATACCGGCGCGGTGCCGGCGGCTGTCCACGAGGAACCGGCACCGCGCCTCCTACGACACGCAAGGAGCCACAGCGATGCTGCACGCCCTGATACACCCCCATCCACGCTCCGACCCGCGGCCGATCTATTCCGCTCGCTTCGGCACGGGACGGATGCGATGAGCAAGACCGCCGGAGCCGCCGTCGCGCTTCTCGCCGCTACACCGCTTCTGCTGGCCGTTCCGATCCTCGCCATCACCGCCGGGAGTGCCTCGGCTTCCTGTTCCCCCGGCGGTACACAGGTTGTGGATACCGCGGCGGTGGCCGCGCAGGTGAAGGCGATCCTGGACGGCGGCGGCAAGGGCACGGTCGCTGTCCCCGGGCTGGATGATCCCGCCGAGCAGATTCCCAATGCCAAGACCATCCAGGCCACCGGTGTCGCGATGCACATCCCCGTACGGGGGCAGGTCGTGGCGCTGGCGACCGCCCTCCAGGAGAGCGGCCTGCGCAACCTGAACTACGGCGACCGAGACAGCCTGGGACTGTTCCAGCAGCGTCCATCGCAGGGGTGGGGAACCGCGGCGCAGATCCTCGACCCGGTGCACGCCAGCACCAGCTTCTACACGGCCCTGAAGGAAGTGTCCGGGTGGGAGTCGATGACCGTCACCCAGGCCGCCCAGGCGGTGCAGCACTCAGGCCTTCCCAACGCTTATGCCAAGTGGGAGCCGCTGTCCACCGCGCTGCAGACGGCGATTGCTTCGGCACGCGGCCAGAGCAGTGGCACACCCTCTCCCAGTCCAACGGGTACTGGCGGCCCGCCGTCTACCAACGGTTCGGGGAGTGGAGGTTGTTCGGGTGGGGGTGACGGTACCGATTTCGGGACCATCCCTGCGGGGTCCGTACCGGCCGGGTACGTCATTCCGGCCGACGCGCCGCCGAAGGTGAAGACCGCGATTCGCTGGGCCATGGTCCAGCTCGGCACTCCGTACCAGTGGGGCGGCAGTTGCGCGGACTCCCATGGGCCGGACCCGATGGGCCGCTGTGACTGCTCCTCGCTGATGCAAGGGGCTTACCAAGCGGCGGGGGTCTCCCTGACCCGAACGACCTATACGCAGGTCGGGGAGGGTCAGGTGGTCTCGGTCGATGCGCTGAAACCCGGCGACCTGCTGTTCACCGAGGGCACCGCCCAGGTACCCGAACACGTGGGAATGTTCATCGGCTCGGGCCTGATCATCCAGGCCCCGCACACCGGCGACGTGGTCAAGATTTCGACCCTCGCTTCCTGGAAGCCGCAGATCCTCGCGGCCCGCCGAGTCCTCTGACCGGCGCCTTCCCCTCACACCCTCTCCGCACCGCCGTAGCGCCCCCGCGGGCTTTGGCGTGCACTGAATCGAACTGGAGTTCCCCATGTATCTCGCCGACAAGGCCATACAGCTCGCCTATGACCCCGGAATCAAGCCCAACGAGGGCGGACTGCCAGGACTGGCAGTCCTGAAGCAGGTGATGGGCTCCATCAACCTCTTCGGACTCGTCGCCGTCGTCGGCGCGCTCGCGGTCAGCGGCTGCGTCTGGGCCTGGGGCCACCACTCCGGCGGCCACCAGGCCGAAGCCAACGGCAAGAAGGGCGTGCTCGTCGGCGCGGGCGCAGCTCTCCTGCTGGGCGCGGCCAATGGCGTGGTCGCGTTCTTCTCAACGCTGGGAACGCAGGTCCACTGATGAAGAAACGACTCCTCACCCCCGTTTCCGGCAGCGGTAAGCCCGGCGGCGCATCACGCGTGCGCCGCCGGGCGCTGCTCGGCACCGTGGTCCTGGCCGTGCTCATCATCCTCGCCGGACTGGGCGCCTACCTCACCCGCGACGGCCGGACCGAGTCCAAGGCTCCGGCGCCGCAGCCGAGTTCATCCATCTCCCCGTCGGGCACTGGGTCATCGGCGCCCGCCTCCGGGGACCGGGCTGCGCTGCCCGTGCCGCCGTCCACGCACGATCCGATCGTCTTCGGGAAGGCGGCAGCCGCCGCGCTGTGGTCCTACGACACCCGCGCCTCCTCCCAGCCGGAGCTGCTGGCTGCCCTGCACAAGTGGCTGACCGGCGAGGCCAAGTACGCGGATGCGGCGTCGGTCGATCGGCTGATTGCCTCGCCGGTGCTGTGGGGGCGGATGGCCGACAACGGCCAGTACGCCACCGCCACCGTGAACGAGGCCCACTTCCCGGAAGCGTTCACCCGGGCGCTGCAGGCGGATCCCGGCGCGATCACCACCGCATACGTCTACGCGGTGACGGTCTCCGGCAAGCAGGCGATCGCCTGGACCGGCTCGCCCGCCGGAGGTGCAGAGGATCGTGTGATCACCCTCGCGGTCCAGTGCCGTCCTTCCCAGCCCTGCGCCTTGGCCGGTGTCCTGCCGGCTGTCTCGCCCTGATCTCACCCCGGAAAGTAAGGAGGTATTGCCATGGGAGTCTGTGACCTTCCGCTGATGGGCAGCGTCTGCGACGCCGTCGATTTCGTCAGCAACCCCGCCGGAACCGTCACCGATGGCATCGGTGCGTGGATCGCGAAATCCGCGGGAGAACTGGCGGCCAGCGCCGCCGACCTCGCGGCCAAAGCCGTCAACGAAACCACCGCCATCAACCTCAACGCCCCGTGGTTCCGGGAAAACTACGAGCTGCTGCTACCCATCGGGCTCGCCCTGACCGTGGGCACGTTCTGCCTGCAGCTGATGTTCGCCGCCTGGCGCCGCGACGAACGCGCCCTCGCCCAAGCCGTCATCGGCACGATGACCGGCGTCCTGTTCTCGTTTTGCGCCATCGCCTTCACCTCGGTGGCCATCACCGTGGTCGACGCGCTGTCCGACGGGTTGTTCCAAGCGGCCAACACCTCCACCGACGACGCGATCCGCCGCGTCGTCAAGGTCAACGAACTGGGGGCGATGTACGGCTTGGGCTGGACCATCCCAGCCGTGGTCGCCGTCGGCTGCGCGATCGGCGCGTTCATGTACTGGGGGGTCATGGTCGCCCGCAAGGTCGGCGTCCTGGTCCTGGTCGCCCTCGCGGTCTTCGCCGGATCCGGCGGCGGCTGGGAGGTCGCCAAGCGCTGGCGGCGGGGCTGGATCGAAGCCACCGCCACCCTGGTCGTCAGCAAGCTCCTCATGACCGTGGTGTTCCTGATCGGCGTCAGCGCCATGGGCAAGTCGGACTCCCACGACGGTATGGCCGCCCTGTCCGATGCGATGGCCGGCATCGTCGTCATGGTCCTCGTGCTGCTGTGCCCGTACGCCACGTACAAGTTCGTGCACTGGGCGACCGACGGCAGCGGCCAGGACGATCTGCACCGCACCGGCGTCGCCGGGATGGCGGTCGCCGCAGGTGCGGCGAAGACCGCGGGCAGCGTCGCGATGCAGGCCAGCACCGGCACGCCCGCTCCGCAGGGGCCGAGCCAGGTCCCCGGAACGGGAGCCGACGGCGTCGCCTCCGGTATCGACCCCTCCGACAGCACCAGTAAGGAGGGCATCAACTCCGGCCCGCCGCAGCCGCAGACATCGTTCCGGTTCGGCGAAGACCCGGGAGCCTCGGGCGACAAGGGCCGAGCTCTGGTGCAACGTCCCGGCATCCCCGCGCTGATCAACCGGCCCGCTGCGGGTGGGTCGGACGGCGCCGGGACGAGCGCTTCCGCGACGGGCGGTGGTTCCGCAGGGCAGCTCTCTGGCGCCGTGCCCTCCGGGGGGAGCACTACCGACGCAGGATCGGTTCCTTCCTCCGCACCGGCTCCGGCCGGCAGCCCGCCGCCGATCCCGGGGCCCGTCACCTGGCCGTCGCCGACCGGCTCGCCGGACCCGACGGGCTGGGTCTTCCCCACCCAGCCACCATCCGGGTCCTGACCAACCACCACCCCGGGGCGGGCTGCACCAGGCAGTACGCAGCCCGCCCCTCCCCCCGGCTAACGCGAACAGGAGTCCTGCCATGACCTCCAGAAGAACGCCACACCTCCCCTTCCGCCCCTCCTGCTCCCACCGTCTGGATTCCCCATGTCTGACAGCTCCGCGGCCGAAGCCACGGCCACCGTGAAGTTCCCGCACCGCTCCCGGCGCGGCGTCCTGCTCGGCCTGACCGTCCCGCAACTGCTCGTCGCCGCCCTGACCGGGCTGCTGCTGCTCGCCGTGATCCTCACCCGCGGCGTGGCCGGCGCTCTCGAACTCATCCCCCTGTGGGCCGCCATCGCCCTGGGCATCGTCATCCGCTACCGAGGGCGGTCGTTGGCCGACTGGGGACCGATCGTCACCCGGTACATGCTCCGCCGTGTGCGGGGCCAGCTGATCTGGCTCGCCCGCCCCGCGCGCCGCCCGGTCCGCGAAGGATTGCTGCATCTGCCCGGCACCGCCGCGAGCCTGCGCGTGGTCACAGCCCCCGACCGTCGGTACGGCGCGGTGCACAACCCGCACACCGGCACACTTACCGCCGTCGTCAAGGTGTCCTCCCGCGCCTACGCCCTGCTCGACCCCGTCACCCAGAACCGCAACGTCTCCGGGTGGGGGCGTGCGCTTGCCGCCCTGGCGCGCACCGGACAAGTCGCCCGGATCCAGGTGATCGAGCGCACCGTCCCGGACTCCGGCGACGCACTGCGCCGGTACTGGGCCGAGCACGGTAACCCCGACGCCCCGCTGGCAGGCAGGATCTATAGCGAACTGATCGCTTCCGCCGGACCGGCTGCCGCCCCCCACGAGGCGTACGTCGCGGTGTCCCTGGACGCCAAGGCCGCCCGTCGGCTGATCAACCAGGCCGGTGGCGGACTGACCGGCGCGTTCAGCGTCCTGTCCCAGCTGACCTCGACGTTCGACCAGGCCGCCCGCACTGCCGGACTCAATCCCACCGGCTGGCTGTCGGCCACCGAGATCGCGGCCGTCGTCCGGACCGCCTACGACCCCGCCTCCGGCGCGGCCCTCGACCGCTGGTCCGCCTCCGGCCGCCCCGCAGCCCATCCCGCCGCTGCCGGCCCCGTCGTGGTGGTCGAGAAGGCCGACCACATCGCGACCGATACCGCGTTCCACACCACGTACTGGGTGGAGAACTGGCCCCGCACCGAGACCAGCGCGGGCTTCCTGCACCAGCTGCTGTTCACCGCCGGGGTGCGTCGAACGATGTCACTGTCCTACGCCCCGAAGGGCCTGGACGCCGCGCTGCGCGATGTCCAGCGCAAGAAGTCGTCCGTGATCGCGGACGCCGCCGAGCGGGCCCGGCGCGGCCAGGTCGATTCCGAGGCGGATTCGATCGAGTACCAGGACATCAAGACCCGCGAGCGCCAGCTCATCGCAGGCCACGCGGATGTCGCCCTGACCGGCCTGCTGACCGTCTCGGCCGACTCCGAAGAGCAGCTGCGCTCCGCTTGCGCGGTGGTGGAGACCGCGGCGGTCGGCGCCCAGCTCGACCTGCGACCGCTCACCTGGCAGCAAGCCGAAGCATTCACCGCCGCCGCCCTGCCTCTCGCCCTCGCCGTCTAACACCGGCCGTTATCCCGTTTCGAAAGGGCACCCCCATGTCCCGCACCGCCACCCCGATCGCGCAGGATTTCGTGCCCTTCGCCACCGCCGCCCTCGATTTCCATCGCGCACTCAACGTCCCCGGCGGTCCCCTGGTCGCCGCCCGCGCCGAGCTGGACGCCCTGCACGCCCACCTCGTCTCCCTGCACGGGCTGCTCGACGCCCATACCGCCCGCACCGGGCAGCTCGTACCGATCGAGGGCGCCGAACTCCGGGTCGCCCGGACCCGGATCTGGCAGGCGGCCGACCACGTCCACGCCGCCTACCACGCGGCTCCGCGACCCGCATCGGGCGAGGTCCCCGACCGCGAAGCGTGCCAGGCCGGGGTGCCCGAAGGCGCTCCGGAGCTGACCATCTGCCAGCGCCACCAGCGCACCGCGCACCTGGTCCGCCGCCGCACCACTCCCGCGGACCTGCATGCGCCGTTCACCGGCCTCGTCCGCTACTGACCCCGACACACACCCCGGAGAAACGTTCATGCCCAGGACCCGCGCCAGCGCCTCCCACCTGTTCGTCCCCCGCAAGACCTCACGTGCCGAGCAGCGAGCCGCCCGCGCCGGCTTCGCCACCGCCCGCCGTCAGGCCCGCCTCGCCGAAGCCCAGCCCAAGCGCCGCCACGAAGAGACACTCGATCCGGACCTGCGGCCTACGTATCCGGTGTCCGGACGTCCCGGATCTTTCTCGGCGCGTGGCGGCAAGCTCGCCCTGCCCGCCCATCGGATGACCACCGCCACCGTCTCCGGCGCGTACCCGTTCCTCGCGGAGGGCGGCCTGGGCGCGGACGGCATCTACATCGGCCGTGACGTCCACGCCGAGGCCGCCTTCTGCTACGACCCCTTCTCCCTCTACAGCAGCGGACGCATCGAAGGCTTCACCAACCCCAACGCCGTGCTCGCCGGGATCATCGGCATGGGCAAGTCCGCGCTGGCGAAGTCCATCGCGATGCGGGCGATAGCGCACGGCTACCGGGTCTACGTGCCTTGCGATCCCAAGGGCGAATGGACGGCCGTCGCACACGCCCTCGGCGGTTACACCATCGCGCTGGGCCCGGGACTCCCCGGCCGCCTCAACCCGTTGGACGCCCCAGCTCGACCCGCTTCGGTCCGGGAAGAGGACTGGTCGACCGAGATCCGCAAGCGGCGCCTTCTGCTCCTGGCCGGCCTCGCGCGCACCGTCCTCAAGCGCGACCTGCTGCCGATGGAACACACCGCCCTGGACTTGGCCCTGGACGTGGTCGTCACCGACGGTGCCGCGCGCGGCACCGTGCCGCTGCTCGGCGACATCGCCCACATCCTCGGCTCCCCCGAGCGCCTCGACCAGGCCCTCGGCGACCAGACCGGGCGCATCGGGCCCGCCGCCCAGGACCTGGCGCACGCCGTCCGACGCCTGGTCCACGGCGACCTGTCCGGCATGTTCGACGCCCCGAGCACCGTGGCCTTCGACCCGACCACACCGATGCTGTCCATCGACCTGTCCCGTCTCGGCGGCTCCGGCGACGACACCGCGCTGGTGCTGGCCATGACGTGCGCGAGCGCCTGGATGGAGTCCGCACTCGCCGACCCTGACGGGGGCAGGCGCTGGGTGATCTACGACGAGGCTTGGCGCGTCATGCGCCACGTCGGACTGCTGGAGCGCATGCAGTCCCAGTGGAAGCTCTCGCGCGGCCTGGGCATCGCCAACTTGATGGTGATCCACCGCCTGTCGGACCTGCTCTCCGCAGGCAATGCCGGATCACGCGGCCGGGTTCTGGCCGAGGGCCTCCTGGCCGACTGTTCCACCCGGATCATCTACCGCCAAGAGCCCGACCAGCTCGCCGCAGCAGCCTCCCTGCTCGGCCTGACCGGTGTCGAAACCCAGGCTGTGTCCGCCCTCACCAAGGGCAGGGGTTTGTGGAAAGTCGCAGGTCGAAGCTTCATCACGCAACACACCCTCCACCCGGCCGAGCGCCAATTGTTCGACACCGATGCCCGGATGGCGGCGAAGGTCCGGGAGTTCGCGCCATCTGCGCCCCTGATTCCCATGAACCCACGGAAGGAGTCCCGTTGAACAGGCTATCCCGTCCCGGGGTTGCTGGAACTCTCGACACGGTTCTCGGCCAGGTCGGCGTGCTCGAGTGTGTTCGCGTAGCGAAGGCCGGCCTCGATGGAGAGACCGAACAGGTCGGAGAGACGTCGCACGTCACCGCCGGTCGCGTAGATCTCCTGGAGGATGCGGTCCTCCCGCAGGGCTTGCGGCTTCAGGTCCACCTTGATCCAGGGGAAGTTCCGGCTCGCTGGGGTGAGACGGTGGGCGGTTCGGCGATTGATGAACAGGTGCGGGTTGAGGGTGTTTGGCCACGTCAGGGTTCGGTGGTCGAGGTAGGCCCGGAGCCGTGCACGGACAGGATCGGCCAGCGGAATGATGCGGTCGTCCAGGTAGAGCTTCCCGTCTCGTACGTCGGTCAGCAGGAGGCCCTGTACCTGGGGTCCGGTCAAGGCGTGAAAGGCCACCATGGACACTGCACATGCGCAGGCCAGGTCCGGCGAGTTGAGCGCCTTGCGGATGGCGTCGGTGTCGAGCGGCAGCGGGATCGATGCAGTGACGGGCGTGAGCTTCACTCCGCGCGTCGGATCCAGGAACACTTGCTTGCGGGCTTTGAGGATGCGAAAGACCGACCGGAAGCCCTGCTCGGCGAAGTTCCGGTGGGCGCCGCGATCTGGCAGGGCGGCGAGGTACTCCTTCTTGGTGATCTCTGCCAGGGACTCGTGCCCAGCAGCGGCCCAGGACCGCAGGATCGAGGCCATGCCGAGGATGTGCAGGTGGGCGGTCTGCGGATGGCGGGCTCGTCGCCGCGGCGCCTGACGGCTGCCGTCGATCATCACGTCGAGCCAGAGCTGCAGTTGCTCGGTCATCTTCGGGGGCAGGTCCGCGGTGTGCTTGGCGAAGTAGTGACGCACGGCGAGGGTCCGGTCGTCGATCAACAGGCCGGCGGCGTCGAGGATCTCCATGGTGGACAGGGCTGTGCCGCCCAAGCGGGGAAGTTCCAGTACGTCACTGGCGTGGATCTTTGCGCCGGGCGTGTCCTGGAGGGCTTGCAGCAGCTTGATGGAGCGCCTCACCTCGTTGGTGAGCTTCTTGCTCCAGCTATGCCGGGCTGCGCGGTCGCGAAGGACGACGTCGCAGTGGGCGAGCATGTCCGTGTCGGGGGCGTCGATCTTCCGCTTCAGCGCGACTCGGTCCGCGTAGTTGGGCGGCATGCGGAACAACAGGAGTTGCCGCCAGCGGACCGGTTCGAACGCCGCGGGTCGCAGTGGTGTTGTCACGGGCTGGGGCCGCGTTCTTACGGCGAAGGCACGTCGCGTTTCACCTTGGGTATACGCGTGGTGCAGATTCGCCAGGTAGATCTGTTGGCCGTTGCGGGTGACGGCGGCGTAGTCGACTGCCCGGGTCGGCTCTTTGGCCCTGCGGCCCTCTTCGAGGCACAAGCGGCACACACCGCCGTCTCCGATTGGAGCGCGGCGTCCACAGACCATGCAGTCGCCCTCCGGGTAGTGCTGATGCCACCAGCGGCAACTCCAGCAGTACCAGCTCTGGCCGCGGACTGCGCCCCAGGCCAGACAGCTGCGGCAGGAGCCGGGATGCAGCGGGGCTCCGGGGTGGCACACGGTGCACTGCCCTTGGCTGAAGTAGTCGTCGGAGCTGCAACCGCGGCACGGTGGCGGGGTGATCGGCCCGCCAGGCACGCACGTGTAGCAGAAGTCCATGCGTGGCTTCGTCCACGCGACTCGGTTGACCTGGCACACGAGGCACTTCGAGGGTGGCCTGACGGCGTTCACAGTGGCGGCTCCGATCGTGGGCTGCTGCCGAATCGCGGCTTGACGACAATCGAGACGTCGGAGTGGGCGGAGGCTGCCTGTTCGCGACGTGGTCGGAGGGCAGCGACCTTCTCGGGCTCCCGGATGAGCAGTGCTGAAGGGTCGCAGTCCAGGACGGCGCAGATCACGTCCAGGTCGTCCAGGCGGATGGTCGTCGGAGTGCCGGTCCACAGCGCCGACATCTTCCCCGCGCTGATCTCCAGCCCGGCGTCCGCGAGGCGCCTGCGCATCTCCGCGGACTTCCAGATGCCGCGCTCTGCAGCCTTCAACCGCAGGTTCCATTGCATCGGCTCATCCCTCCGCTCCGAGTCGGGCTTCCAGCCTCTGGTTCGCCTGGATCCAGGACTGCTCAATGTGATCACTGCGGACGTGTAATGGTGGAGTCGGGTATTGGAACTGTCCGAATGCGTCCCTGATCACGCGTTGCGTTGCTCGGATGTTCCGAAGCGTGCCAGGCAGTGCCACACCTTCTTGAGCGCCTGTTGGTCATGGAA